>JBKOUM010000026.1:0-11482 GCA_046723385.1 Actinomycetota bacterium | reverse complement strand
GGTTCGAGTTCGACATCGCGACCGCGCTGCTCGCACGCTATCGGTTCGGCGGCGACTGGCCGCCCGGCCTGACCATCCGCAACGGTCTTCGCCTCAGGAAGAACGCAGGGCGCGGGCGGCCGCCACGCGGTCGAACCCGAGCTGCTCCGCCCGCTTCAGGTAGGCGGCGGCCGCCCGCGCCAGCGCTTCGTCGGGCGCGGCCGGGGGGACGGGGTGGCGGGCGGCGACGAACGTCCCCGCCCGGCCGCGCCCGACGAGCCAGCCTTCCTCCTCGAGCTCGCGGTACGCGCGAGCGACCGTGTTGGGCGCCAGCCCCAGCTGGTCGGCGCAGACCCGAACGGGCCGGAGACGGTCGCCCGGCATGAGCGCGGATCGTTCGATCGACGCCCGGAGACGGTCGCGGAGCTGTTCGTAGGGCGGGCCGGCGCCGTCGCGGATCGTGATCCGGAGTCGACCCGCCATCGGTGAACTCAGCCGGCCGCGTTGAGCGCTTCGCGCACGGGCTCGGCGTCCAGGAAGCCGGCCGCATGCTCGGCGGTGAGGGTCGCCGCGTACGCGTGGATGACATCGGCCGCTTCACGGAACGCGGCGGCCGCAGCGTCGTCGCTCCCGGTCGCGTGCCGAGCCTTCCCCAGGACGGTCCGATGTTGCCACCTGATCGACGGGGTGCCGAGCTCGTCGGCATCGACGACGGCCGCCTCCAGATGCGTGAAACCCTCATCGAGCCGTCCGACCGCGACGAGCGCCTCGCCCAGGATCGCCCGCGCCGCCGCCTCGTACTTCCGCCGGTGGATCCGCTGCGCGCGTTCGAGGGCATCGATCGCCGCGGTGACGGTCGCTTCGGGTCCTTCGGCTTGCCTCGCCCACTCCGCCCGGATGAAGGCGAGGCGGCAGCCGCCGAGCCATGGCCTCCACGCGGAACCGTTGATCGCCTCGGCCCACAGCTTCGACCACTCGCGCTCGACGCGTCCGACATCACCTTGCATCAGGTCCGTGATCATCAGGTCGATCTTCCCCTGCATCCCCGGCATGCCGTACTCCCCCTCACGCCCGACGACCTCGAGCGCTCGTTCATTGCGGGCTCGTGCCTGGTCGAGCAGGTAGAGATCGCGGAGGTTCTGCGTCGAGTAGTTCAGGGACGGTGCCGCGAATCGCGGCCGCCCGATCCGCTCGGCAGTCTCGATGAGCGCGTCGAGCAGATCCATCGATTCCTCGGTGCGGCCCATCCCCGCCAGCGACACGCCGCGCCAGCCGCCCCCGCGGAGCAGCGCGTCCACGTTGTGGGCGGTCCCCCCGACATCGGTGGCGAGCCGCGCCAGCTCCTCGGCTCGTTCATAGCTGCCGACCCAGTAGTAGGCGTCGGCGAGGAACTCGTTCACGCCGGCGAAGTCGCTCGCTCGCGTCCCGGGGATCCATCGGTGCAGCGCCTCCTCGCCGCTGCGGATGGCGCTGTCCATCTCGCCCCGCATCGCGTGCACCCCGCAGAGGAACCCGATCGCCGGCGCGATCCGTTCGTCATCGCCCGCAGCCTCGGCCAGTTCCCGAGCGCGTTGCGCGGTGGCCATCGCCTCGTCGAAGCGCTCGGTCCAGATGCTCGCCCGGGTCCGTCCGATCAGCGCGTCGATCTCCGACCCGCCGTCCAGATCGCCTAGCAGGTCGTCGAGCTCCTGCCCCGCGGTTTCGTAGTCCGCCAGGTCGAGCAGTGCGAAGGCCCGCATCAGCCGGATGCGGTTCCGGTCGACGGGCGCTTCGGACAGGTCGATTGCCTCGTCGTAGAGCGCGATCGACTCGTCCTCGGCGAACGCCTGTTGCGCCCGTTCGGCCGCCACGACCAGGTACTCGACCGCCTTGGCGTTCTCGCCCGCCTCGCGCCAGTGGTGCGCCAGGAACCAGGCGAGGTCGGGAGCGTCGCTCACCTGCTGCTCCAGGTACTTGGCGACCGCCGCGTGACGCTCCCGGCGGGCCGCCCGAGGCAGCGTCCCGTACGCCACCTCCAGGATCAGGATGTGCTTGAACGCGAACTCGCGATCGCCGCCGACCCGGCTCATGGGCTCGCGCCGGATCAGGTCGCGCGCCTCGAGCGAGTCCAGGTGCGCATCGAGGTTCCGGTCGTCGCCGATCGCTCCGAGGGCTCCACGCCAGAAGGACTTGCCGATCACCGACGCGTCCATGAGCACGGTGCGCTGGTCGGACGGGAGGATGTCGATGCGCGACGCGATCGCCTCGCGCACCGTGCTCGGCAGCCGGGTGGACTCGTGCGCTCCCTCGGCGACCGACGCGGCGAGCTCCTCGATGAACAGCGGGTTCCCTTCCGCCACATCGATCAGCCGCTCGATCGTCGCGGCGACGTCCGGCGATCCGCCGAGCGCCGTCGCCGCGACCGCCGCCGCATCGCCGGCCGACAGCGGCTCGAGCGGGATCGTGGTGTGCGACAGCAGGCCGGCGCCCCACGTCGGCCGCGTATCAAGGAGCTCGGGGCGCGCGAGCGCGAGGAACGCGACCGGGAGGTCGCGGACGTGCGTGGTGAGGTACTCCATGAGCTCGAGCTGGCTCGCGTCCGCCCAGTGGACGTCTTCGAAGACGAAGACCGTGGGCCGCTCGGCTCCCAGTCCCTCGGTCAGGCGGCGGACGGCGAAGAAGAGCGGGGTCTTGTCCTCGGACGGGTCGTCCAGCCCGAGACCGAGCATCAACGAGAGGTACCGGGCCATCTCCTCGACCTCGGCCTCGCTCACGAGGCCGGACAACGTCTCCATAAGCTTGGTCCGGGCGAGCGCGGGCGGGTCGGTCTCCAGGATCCCGGCGACCCGCTTGACGTGCTCCGCGCTCGACCGGTACCCCGTCCGCTCCTCGTAGGGGAGCGACCGACCGAGGACGGAGCGACCGCCCTCCGCCTGGACGCCGCCGAGGAACTCCTTGCCGAGCCGGGATTTCCCGATGCCGGGTGGCCCCAGGATCGTGATGAGATGCGGCCGACGTTCCGCCACCACGCGCTCCCACGTCGCCGCGAGCGCCTCGAGCTCGCGGTCCCTGCCCCGGAACGCGGCCGCCGGCCGAGCGGGCGCCGGCTCCTCGCCGACCACCAGCCAGGCGGTGACCGGCTGGCTCTTGCCCTTCGCGTCGACCGCGGGCAGCTGCTCGTAGCGGATCGTTCGCCTCGTGGCTCGGTACGTCTCGTCCCCGACGACGAGCTGGCCGGGGCGCGCAGAGGTCTGCAGGCGCGCCGCGGTGTTGACCACGTCGCCGGTCGCGAGCGCCTCTCCACGCGCGTGGTCCGTGCCCAGGGCCACGAGGGCCTCCCCCGTGTTGACGGCGCCCCGGACCTGCATCCCCGCGGCCACGCCGTTCGGGTCCAACGCCGTGACGTCGCCGAGCACCCCGATCCCGCAGCGGACTGCCCGTTCGGCGTCGTCCCCGTGCGCGAGCGGGGCGCCGAAGACCGCGACGGCGGCGTCGCCGATGAACTTCTCGACGACCCCGCCGAAACGCTCGACCTGAGCGCGGAAGGTGTCGAAGAACAGCTGCAGCCGTTCGCGCACGTCTTCGGGGTCGTTGCGCTCGGCGTGCGCCGTGGAGTCGACGATGTCGACGAACAGGACCGAAACGAGCTTGCGCTCCTCCGCCATCGGCCGAGCCTAATGCCTCTCCTGTGCGCGGCTCTACCCTGTACGGCTGTGAGCGTTCCGCGGATGTCCCGACCCTGGATCCGGATCGTCGCGGGCGGTCCGATGCTCGTCGAAGGGCTGCCGCTCGGACGCCTCGCCCACGACGGCGACGCGTGGCGGGTCGACCCGCTGCCCGCCGCCGGCGAGTCCTACGCGGTGTGTCGTTGCGGCGCGTCCTCGACGATGCCGCTCTGCGACCGGCCGGCGCCGTACGCATGCTTCGAGGAGGAGCCGCCGACCGGACCGGACCCGGTCCCCTTCCGATGGGACGTCCCGGACCCGGCCGGCCCGCCTGCGCTCGCGTTGAAGCCGAACGGGCCGGTCCGGGTCGCCGGCAAGGTCGAGGTGACCTACGGCGACGCGCCGCTGGACACCGGCGGTCGCGTCTCCCTCTGCCGATGCGGGGAGTCTCGGTGCCAGCCCGTGTGCGACAGCTCGCACAAGGTCGTCGGCTACCGGGGCTGAGCGACGAGCCCGAGCCGCTCGAGGAGCCCGGCGGGCAGCACGTGGCAATACGGTTCGTGGCCGTTCCGCTCGTAGTACCGCTGGTGATACTCCTCGGCCGGGTAGAAGGCCGTGAAGTCGGCGATCTCGGTCGCGATCGGGCGGGCGAACCGCGTCTGTGCCTCGGCCTTGGATCGCTCCGCCGCCGCTCGCTGCTCGGGCGAGTGCGCGAAGATCACGCTGCGGTACTGGTACCCAACGTCCGGGCCCTGGCGGTCCACCTGCGTCGGGTCGTGCATCTCCCAGAAGACCTCCAGGAGCTGGTCGTACGTCACGACATCCGGGTCGAACGTGATCTGGACGACCTCTGCGTGGCCGGTCGTGTCGGTGCAGACCTCCCGGTAGCTCGGGTACTCGACGTGCCCGCCGCTGTACCCCGAGACGACGCTCAAGACGCCCGGGACCTTCTCGAAGACCCACTCGACGCCCCAGAAGCATCCGGCGCCGAAGGTCGCGGTCTGAGTGGTCATGGAACCTCCTCGGTTGCGTTCTGCCCTTCAGTGTGGCGTATGGGCGTCCGCGTTACCGCCCCGGGCGAGCCGCGGGCTACCCTGCCGCCATGGGTGCCAACGCGAACCGGTACGACGCGATCGTGATCGGCGGCGGCCACAACGGGCTGATCGCGGCCGCCTACCTGGCCAAGCACGGGGCCCGGACCGTGGTGCTGGAGAAGCGCCACAAGACCGGCGGCGCCGCCGACACGATGGAGCCGTGGCCCGACGAGCTGCCGGGGGTCAAGGTCACGACGCTCAGCTACGTGATGTCTCTGATGCCGCCGTCGATCCAACGAGACCTCCAGCTGGAGCGGTTCGGGTACAAGATCCACCCGCAGGGGATGGGCTACCTCCCCGTCCCTGGCGGCGGCTCGATCATCCAGGCCGACGACCCGGAGCGCACGCGCGCGTCGGTGGCGCAGTTCTCCAAGAAGGACGCCGATGCGTACTTCGCGTTCGAGGAGTGGATCGGCCGGATCGCCGACATCCTCGGTCCGTTGCTCATGCAGACCCCGCCTCACGTCGGGTCGCACCGGTTCCGTGACATCAAGGACCTGGCGATGCTCGGCTGGGCATTGCGCAAGCAGATCGACGAGAAGACCGTCGGCGACATCACGCGGCTGTTCACGATGAGCGCCACCGATCTGCTCGACCGCTGGTTCGAGTCCCCGATCCTCAAGGGGTTCATGGCCGTGAACGGCATCATCGGGACGTGGGCCGGCCCCGAGGAACCGGGGACGGCCTACGTGCTGATGCATCACTCGGTCGGCGACATCGGCGACGGCCAGATCGCGAGCTGGGGTTACCCCGAGGGCGGGATGGGCGCCGTCGGGAAGGCGTGCGAAGAGGCCGCGAAGTCCTTCGGCGCCGAGGTCCGCGTGAACGCCGGCGTCGCGAGGATCCGCAGCACGAACGGCCGGTTCGCCGGCGTGGTGCTGGAGGACGGCCAGGAGCTGACGGCCTCGCTCGGCGTCACGGCGTGCCACCCCAAGATCACGTTCCTCGAACAGCTCGATCGTGGCGAGCTGCCGGACGGGTTCGTCAACGACATCGAGCATTGGAAGACGCGGAGCGGCACGGTCAAGATCAACCTGGCGCTCTCGGAGCTCCCGACGTTCACGTCGGACCCGGACTTCGATCCCGAGATCCACGGCGGTGCGATCCAGATCCTGGACGACGCGGAGGGATTGGAGACGGCCTTCCAGGAGGCGCGCGCCGACGCGGCGGCAACGCATCCGTTCAGCGACACGGCGATCCCGACCGTCATGGACCACACGCTCGCGCCCGAGGGGATCCACACGATGTCGATGTTCACGCAGTGGGTGCCTGCGTCGTGGGCCGACGACGGTGTCGACCACACGAAGGACCTCGAGTCCTACGCTGACCGATTGATCGATCGGGTGGACGCGGTGGCGCCCGGGTTCAAGGGCTCGGTGCTCGCGCGACAGATCATCGGTCCGCGCGAGATGCAGGAGGGGTGGGGCCTGATCGGCGGGAACATCTTCCACGGCGAGCTGACGGTCGATCAGCTGTTCCACATGCGCCCCGCCGTGGGGTACGCGGACTACCGGACGCCCATCCGAGGGCTGTACCAGGCCTCGAGCGCGACCCACGCGGGCGGCGGAGTGACGGGGATGCCCGGCCACCACTGCGTGCGGGAGATCTTGCGCGACCGCGCATTGCGCAAGACTCGGCGCTGAGCCTCAGACCTCGAGGGCGCGGATCATCCGCGCGACCTCGACGAGCGCCGCGCCCGTCGCGTGGTCGCCGTTTTCCGCGCTCCAGAGGGCTTGATCGACGGCGGTCGCGAACGCCCAGCCCCTGAGACGGGTGGGGTTGCAGCTCAGCTCGTCGATCAGCACGCCGAACCTGGTCTTCACGCGATCGCGGCCTCGGTCGACGTCCACGATCAGGTCGGCGGGCGTGTCGCGCAACAACGACGCGGCGTCGAACTCGCGCTCGCCGACGAGCGGCCGCGGGCCCAGGAGCACGCGGCGATCGTCGGCGAGCGCGAGCGAGGCCAGGTGGAGGTCACCGTGGAGCAGGACGCGATCGCCCTGCGTCGGGCCGAGCGTCGACAACAGGTCGGCGGCGCTCCGCACGAGCTCTCGTTCGTACGGCCGGCCCGCGCGGCTGTGGCGCTCCTGCATCTCCGAAGCCCAGGCGCGCACCTCCACCGCGACCGTCGTCACACCGTCGGGCGCGGAGATCCACAGACGGCGGGCGACGGTGCAGACGTCTCGGAGGGCCGCGACCTCGTCGAGCTCGACGGGTGCGACCGCGTGCCGTTCCAGGAGCCGGGCGCCCCGCGCGTCCTGTTCGAAGAGGCGCTGCGTCCCGTCGCCCCGCCAGGCTTCGAGGGCCCGGGTCGTCTCCTCCCACCAGCCGTCGGGGTAGGCGAGCTCCAGCTCCAGAGGTTCCTCCCCCCGCTGCGCCTGGACGGTGTATCGGTCCTCGGTCGCCGACGCGTCCGCCAGGTCGAGGGACCACCTCGAGGCCAGGTCGGAGATCGTGGCGGGGATCGCCGCGACCCATGATGCCGCCTCGTCGCCGAACCGCGCTCGGGTTGCGGCGGAGAACGTCTCGAGGGGTCCGCCAGCGGCGTCGGTCGTCGACATCGGCCCGGGAGCCTACCCCGTTCGGCCATGCCGAACGGCCCTCGAACTCGGGGCGGAGGACCGATACGCGCCGACGTGACAGGATGCCGATACCTCGACCGTTCCATGGTGCGAGGAGGGCGGGATCACATGCGTCAATGGGAGCTGTTCGGCATCACCGATTCACAGCCCGCTTGGGTGCCTCCGAAGCGCGTCGAGCCGGAGATCGACACCGTCGTGACGGTGCTCGACGTCCCGGCGGACGACGATGACCTTCTCCCGGAGCCGGCCGCGTAGACGCGGTCGGCTCCGTCTCAACCGTCGAACGACGCCGCGGCGTCCAGCACGGCCCGGACCTCGTCCGGGCCGTGCCGCGTGCCCAGGGTCCACAGCTCGTAGCCCGACGGCGGGAGCGCCACGCCGTTCGCGAGCATGTGATGGAAGAACCGCGCGAACCGCTCGTGGTCCGCTGCCTTCGCGTCGGCGAAGTCGCGCACCGGAGCGCCGGTGAAGAACACGCTGAGCATCGACCCCTCGCGGCCGATCCACACGGGGATGTCCTTGCGGTCGAACGCGGACCGCAGACCCGCTTCCAGCGTGTCCGCGGTCCGCTCCAGCTCCGGGTACGGATCGAACCGCCGCGCCAGGTCCAGCGTCGCGATCCCGGCGGCGACCGCGACCGGGTTCCCGCTGAGCGTGCCCGCCTGATAGACCGGCCCGCTCGGCGCGAGCCGCTCCATCAGGTCCCGCCGCCCGCCGAACGCGGCGCACGGGAACCCGCCGCCCATCACCTTGCCGAGGGTCGTGAGGTCCGGCGTGACGCCGAACCGCGTCTGCGCCCCGCCGTAGCCGATCCGGAACCCCGTGATCACCTCGTCGAAGATCAGCACGCTGCCGTTCGCGGCGGTGCGCTCGCGGAGCTCCCCGAGGAACCCCGGGACCGGCGGCACGACGCCCATGTTCGCGGCGACCGGCTCCACGATCACGGCCGCGATGCGGTCGCCGGTCTCCGCGAACGTCCGGCGGACCGCGTCGGGATCGTTGTACGGGATCGTGAGGGTGTCCCGGGCCGCGCCGTCGGTGACACCCGGCGACCGCGGGATCCCGAACGTGGCGAGCCCGCTCCCGCCGCCGTCGGCGAGGAAGGCGTCCGCGTGGCCGTGGTAGCAGCCGTCGAACTTCAGCACCCCGTCGCGTCCGGTCGCCGCGCGCGCCAGCCGGACCGCGGACATCGTCGCCTCCGTCCCGCTCGACACGAGCCGAACCATGTCGACGCCCGGGAGCGCGTCGACGATGCGCGCCGCGAGCTCGACCTCTGCTTCGGTCGGCGCCCCGAACGACGTCCCCTTCTGGGCCGCCGCGGTCGCCGCGGCGACGATCTCCGGATGCGCGTGTCCGAACAGGAGCGCGCCCCACGACCCGACCAGGTCGACGAGGCGGATCCCGTCGACGTCGATGACCCAAGCGCCCTCGCCCCGGTCGTAGAAGCGCGGGACGCCGCCGACCGTGCCGAACGCTCGGACGGGCGAGTCGACCCCGCCGGGGATGATCTGCGAGGCGCGCGCGAACAGCTCCTCGGACCTGGTCACGGGCCCGATGGTACGCAGCGGTCTCACCCGTTGACGGTCGCCGGTCGGGCAGGGACGCTGGCCGCGTGAACGCCCCGGCCCCTGACGCGTCGCTCCCGCCCCGGCCTCGCATCGTTTCGCCCGGCCGCGTCGCGGCGCTCTTCGTGGCGCTGATCGGCCTCTACGTCGTCTGGCCGTCGATCGTGGCCGTCTTCGGATCGTTCGAAGAGCTCCGCCACGTGAACCCCGCGTGGTTCGTCGCGATGACGGCGCTCGAGGTCGCGAGCTTCGTCTGCATCTGGTGGCTGATCGGGCTGTGCCTGCGCTCGAGCCGCTACCTCCTGATCGGCACGACGCAGTTGGTGGGGAACTCGATCAGCCGCACGCTCCCGGGTGGAGCCGCCGTCGGCGCGGCGACGCAATACCGCCTGCTGGTGGGCGGTGGCATGGAGCCGGCCCGGATCGCGACCGGCCTGACCGCCGTCTCGGTGATCAACACCGCGACCCTGTTCGCGCTGCCCGTCCTGTCGCTGCCGGCGATCCTGGGAGGCGTGGCGGTCGATCGCGGTCTGTCCCGCGCGGCGTGGCTCGGCGTCGGCGCGTTCGTGCTCCTCGTCGGCGGCGGGGCCACGCTCCTGTTCGCCGACCGCCCGATCGCGTGGGTCGGCCGCACCGCCGAACGACTCCACAACTCCGTCCTCCGTCGCCGCCCGCCTCTGCACGACCTGCCGGGGCGGCTGACCACGGAACGCGACCTCGTGCGTGACACCCTGGGCGAGCGGTGGGTGAACGCGCTCCTCCGCTCCTTCGGCAACGTGCTGTTCGATTACCTCGCGCTGCTCGCCGCGCTCGTGGCTGCGGGGGCTCGGCCGAGACCGTCGCTGACGCTGCTCGCTTACGTGGCCGCGGTCGTCCTGGGCTCCATCCCGATCACGCCGGGCGGGCTCGGGTTCGTCGAAGCCGGGCTGACCGCGACCCTGGTCCTCGCCGGCGTCCCGGGTGCGCAGGCGACCCTCGCCACGCTCGCCTACCGCCTCGTCTCGTACTGGCTGCCGATCGCGACCGGTCCCGTCGCGTACGGGCTCTATCGTCGCCGCGCCCCCGCCTGGCGGGCGCGCGCCGCCGAGGCGGCTCGACCCTGAGGAAGGCGCGGTGAACGGCGACATGGATCGGACGGGCGGCGGCGACCTGCCGGTCGGTCCGATCGACCCCCTCAAGGTGCCGCGGTTCGCCGGCCTCGGCACCTTCGCGCGTCTCCCGGGGATCGACGACGTCACGCGATGCGACGTCGCGATCCTGGGCGTGCCGTTCGACGCGGGAACCACGTACCGGCCCGGCGCTCGCTTCGGACCCGCCGCGATCCGCGAAGGAAGCCGGCTGTTGCGGGGGCTCCATCCCGCCCTCGACGTCGAACCGTTCGCGGTCCAGCAGGTGGCCGACGCGGGCGACGTCGGGTGCACACCCTTCGACATCCCGGAAGCGATCGGCCAGATCGAAGCGGCGGGCCGGGAGCTGCTGGATGGCGCCGATCACGTGATCGCGCTCGGCGGTGACCACACGATCGCGCTCCCACTCCTCCGCGCGACCGCCGCCAGGTTCGGCCCGGTCGCGCTCGTGCACTTCGACGCTCACCTGGACACGTGGGACACGTACTTCGGCGCGGCGTACACGCACGGGACGCCCTTCCGCAGGGCCGCCGAGGAGGGGCTGTTCGCCGGCGACGTCTCGACGCACGTCGGGATCCGCGGATCGCTCTTCACGCGGCAGGACGTGATCGACGACCGCGGCTTCGGGTTCGGGATCGTCGGGGCCTTCGACTACGAACGACGCTCGATCGAGGAGATCGCGGCCCAGATCCGGGAGCGCGTGGGCGACGCGCCGGTCTACGTCTCGATCGACGTCGACGCGATGGACCCGGCCCACGCGCCGGGGACGGGGACGCCGGAGTCCGGCGGGCTGACGAGCCGCGAGCTGCTCGCCACCCTCCGCTCGCTCGACGGCGTGCAGCTCGTGGGGGCGGACGTCGTCGAGGTGGCCCCTGCGTACGACCACGCGGAGCTCACGACGGTCGCTGCGGCCAACGTCGTCTACGAGCTGCTGGCGCTGTACGGGCGGGCCAAGGCCGGCGCGTAGCCCGGTTCCTCTCCGCGGAACGATGCACGGCGGAGACCCGTCCGGCCGTTAGCATCCTCGGCCGATGCCGACCCTGCGCGAGCTCGCCGCCGACGTTTCGGCCCGCCGTGTTGGCGCCCACGAGCTCGTGAGCGAGTCGCTCCGTCGGATCGAAGAGCTCGACCCTGGACTGGGCGCCGTCGTCGCGCTCCGAGCCAACGCGGCTCTGGACGACGCGGAGGGCCTCGACGCCACGCTCGCGGGCGGCGACAGGGCCGGCCCGCTCGCCGGTCTCCCTCTTCTCGTGAAGGACATGACGGACGTCGCGGGCATGCGAACGACGTTCGGATCGCTCGTGTTCGCCGACGCGCCGCCGGCCGTGGACGACGCGCTCGTCGTCGCCCGGTTGCGCGCGGCCGGCGCGATCGTGGTGGGGAAGACCAACCTCCCCGAGTTCGCGTCGGAGGGCTTCACGTCAAACCTGCTGTTCGGTCCGACCCGGAACCCGTGGAACCCGGAGCGGACGCCGGGCGGCTCCTCCGGGG
>JBKOUM010000008.1:0-24732 GCA_046723385.1 Actinomycetota bacterium | reverse complement strand
GGCGGACGCCGCCCGTCCCGGACGCCACCAAGACGCCGCGGTCGTCCGCGGACACGAGGGCGCCGGCCGGCTCCGCTCCGGCATGGTCGCGGTCGACGGCGGCCGCGAGGATCTTGAACGGTTCACCTCGGAAGGTGGTCGAGGCCCCCGGCTCGGGCGCGAGCGCCCGCACCCGCCGGACGACCTGATCCGCTGGTTCGGTCCACCGGAGGACCCGGTCGTCGGGGCCGAGCCTCGGCGCAACCGTGGCGAGCCGGTCGTCCTGCGGGCGGGCAGGGACGCTGCCGGTCGGGAGCATCCGCAGGACGCCGGCGAGGAGCATCGCGCCGATGTGCGCGAGCCGCGCCCCGAGCGAGCCCGCGTCGTCCTCGGGTCGGATCTCCTCCTCGAGCTGGTTGAGGATCGGACCGGTATCGAGGCCCTCGTCCATCCGCATCACGGTCACGCCGGTCGTCGTGTCACCCGCGAGGAGCGCGTGCTGCACCGGCGCGGCTCCTCGCCACCGAGGCAGGAGCGAGAAGTGGAGGTTGATCCCTCCGAACGGGCAGAGCTCGAGCGTCTCGCGCGTCAGCAGATGTCCGTACGCGACCACGACGAGGACGTCGGCGGCGGCGGAGAGCAGCGCCTCGAACCCGGATCCGGAGCGGACGCCCTCGGCCTCGACGAGCGGCAGCCCGATCCGTGCGGCCGCTCCGGCCACCGCCGTCCTCGTCACACGGGCACCTCTGCCCGCCGGCTTGGCCGGGTTCGTGATCACGACGACGGGATCGAGCTCCGGCTCACCCGCGATCGCCTCGAGCGCCGCGACCGACCAGGGATCGTTGCCGAGGAAGGCGATACGGACGCTCACGCGCGCAGGATAGGCCACACCTATTGCGGCCGGCGGCGAGGCCCGGGTTCTTGGAGCCCCAGCTCGATCCGACGGAGCTCTGCGAGGACCTCCCGGCGACCGGCTTCGTCGAGCCGGTCGATGTAGAGCTTCCCTTCGAGATGGTCGGTCTCGTGTTGGAAGATCCGCGCGAGGAGACCCTCGCCCACCATGTCGACGTCGTGGCCCTTCGCATCCGTGCCCCGGCACCGGATCGTCGACGACCGCGGGGTCGCGTGGTACGCCCCGGGGATCGAGAGGCAGCCCTCCTCTTCCGTGACCTCACCCTCGCCGTCGGTCAGCTCCGGGTTCGCGACCACGAGCGGACCGGTCTCACCGTCGTCGAAGACGAACAGGCGCAGCGACATCCCCACCTGGGGGCCGGCGAGGCCGACCCCGGGCGCGGCGTACATCGTTTCGATCATGTCGTCGCAGAGCCTTCGGAGCGCCCGATCGAACTCCACCACGGGCTTCGTCGGCAGTCGGAGGACGGGGTCCCCCAGCGTGCGGATGGGGAGGATCACGACCGGACCCTACAGGTGGGGCTCCGCCTCCACGCGTTCGACGATCCCCTCCGTGGCGAGCGAACGCATCGCCCGGCCGAACGCCGGGAGCCGCTCGGAAGGGAGCACGAGCAGGGTCACGGTCCGGCCGGCTCGCCTCGTCACGAGGGTCGTGATCGGCTCGTGCTCGGCGATCGCGGCCTCAAGGTCACCGCTCCCGGTCACGCGGAAGGTGGGCGCGCCGACCGGGAAACCGGCCGCGGCGCGCCGGTCGCGTTCGCGGGTCAGGAACCGGTCCGGGTTGCCGCGCACGAGCGCCTGAACGGCAGGATCGGCCGGGTGAGAGCTCTGCACGATCGCGCGGCCCGCCGGCCGGGCCCACCCCACCGCCTCCATCCACACCGCGAGCGCGCGCTCTCGCGCCGCGAGACCCGGCCGTCGGGCCGCGGCGTCCGCGTCGAGGATCGCGACGAGATCTAGGTCGCCCGGACCCAGATCGCGGACCGACTCCGCTCCCCCGACGACGACCTCCCCCGTCGGCTTGGGCAACCGCGCGCGCGCCGGCCGCGCCACGGGCACGCTCGAGACGTTCCGTGCCCATTCCTCGACCCGTTCCGCGCCGCCCTTCCGGATCCCGAACGTGGCCGCGCCGCACACCGCGCAGACCCCGTCGGCCTCGCAGACGATGCACCGCACCCTTCCTCCCTCGGCGCGCAGGAGGCCGCCGCACGCGGCGCAGGCGGCGGGGCTCCCGCACACGCGACAGACCTGCGCGACGCCGTACCCGGGGACCGGGGCGTAGATGAACGTTCGCCGTGCCGTGGCGAGCCTCTGGACGAGCCGCGGCGCCCGGCCCTCGGGACCCGGCCGCACCACCTCGACGATCGGCCACGCGCGCCGTCCGGGGGTGATGATCGGCAGGCCCATCGCGGACGCCTCTGCCGTCGGACAGGACGCGGCGAGCACGCACGCGGCCCCGACGAGTCGCGCGCGCCGAAGCGCCACGTCTCGGACGTGGTAGTAGGGCGCGCGGTCCTCCCGGTGCGCGGCGTGGGATTCCCGGGACACGTAGAGCAGGCCCAATCCGTCGAGCGGCGAGAACACCGCAGGTCTCGTCCCGACGACGACGTCGTACCGGCCGGCCTGGATGTCGAGCCACGCGCGGTACCGCGCTCGGCGGTCCCCACCCAGGAACCGGCACACGCGGTCGCCGAAGGCGTCCATGATCGCGGTCGCGGTCGCGGGCATCGGCGTCGCCTCGGGCACGAGGACGATCGCTCGACGTCCGGACGCCAGACACGCGTGCACGGCCTCGACAGCGAGATCCTGTTCGTGCTCCGGCGCCGGGCGGAGGAGGAACGCGGCGTTGCCACGCCCGATCGCGTCCAGACCCTCCCGGCCCCCACGGTAGGAGGCGAGCCGACCGTCGACGTGGCCTCGGGGGGGATCGACCGCGACACGAGCCACGTCCGGCGGCAGCACGGCATCGATCGACCCCTCTTCCGACGCCACCCGCGGCGGTGCGATCGCGCCGAGGACGGTCGCGAGCGGCGCGACGTACCGCTCCTGCACCCAGCGCGCGAGGTGGAGCATGGACCCGTCGAACGAACGGACGGGCGAAACGAGCCGCATCACGGGGAGCATCCGAGGGGGGACCTCGTCGGCACGGCCGGTCACCCACCCACGCGTCAGCTTCCCGTGGAACCGCACCCTCACGGACGAGCCGATACCCGCCCCGAATTCGGCCGAGAGCTCGTACGTGAACGGCCGGTCGAGCGAGAGCACCGGACGGTCGATGCAGACCGAGACCGGGCCGGTCAGGACCTCAGGCGCCGACGGCGCTCCGGAGCGCGTCGACGCGATCGGTGGCCTCCCACGGGAACTCTTTCCGGCCGAAGTGCCCGTACGCGGCCGTCTCCTTGTACAGAGGACGCGCGAGATCGAGATCCCGGATGATCGCCGCCGGACGGAAGTCGAAGAGCTCCCAGATCGCGCCGCGGAGCTTCTCGGGGTCGACCTGCTCCGTGCCGGAGGTGTCGATCATCAGCGAGACGGGGTGTGCGGTCCCGATCGCGTAGGCGACCTGGAGCAGGCACTTGTCCGCGAGGCCGGCCGCCACGACGTTCTTGGCGACGTATCGGGTCATGTACGCGGCCGACCGGTCCACCTTGGTCGGGTCCTTGCCGCTGAACGCGCCGCCGCCATGGGGAGCCATCCCGCCGTAGCTGTCGACGATGATCTTGCGGCCGGTGAGGCCCGTGTCCGCCTTGGGACCCCCGATCTCGAACCGACCGGTCGGGTTGACGAGCACCCGGACCCCGTCGGTCGTCAGCTCGGGGAACTCGCGAAGGACCGGGTCGATCACCTCCGCCTCGATGTCGGGGCGGAGGAGGGTCTCGACGTCGACCTCCTCGCGGTGCTGCGCGCTGATCAGGACGGTGTCGACCCGCGTCGGCTTGCCGTCCACGTACTCAACCGAGACCTGGCTCTTGCCGTCGGGGCGCAGATACGGAACGACGCCCGCCTTGCGGACGTCGGAGAGGCGGCGCGACAGCCGGTGCGCCATGGCGATCGGGAGCGGCATCAGCTCGTCGGTCTCGCGGCAGGCGTACCCGAACATCATCCCCTGGTCGCCGGCGCCGACGGTGTCGAGCTCGTCGCTCGAATGGTCCTGACGTTCCTCGAGCGCGTGGTCCACGCCCATCGCGATGTCCGGCGACTGCTCCTGGATCGCGGTGATGACGCCGCACGTGTAGCCGTCCAGTCCGAACCGGGCGTCCGTGTACCCGACCTCGACCACGGTGTCACGGACGATCGACGGGATATCGACCCAGCCCTCGGCGAGCGTGATCTCACCGGAGACGAAGACGACGCCCATCGTGACGAGCGTCTCGCACGCGACGCGGGAGTTCCGATCTTGGGTCAACATGGCGTCCAGGACCGCGTCGCTGATCTGGTCGGCGAGCTTGTCGGGATGTCCTTCGGTGACGGACTCGGACGAGAAGAGGTAGCCCCTGGTCATGACCGCCCGAGTGTACCGGGGACCATCGACCCCATGTCAGCGCGAGCGACGGAGGACCTCGCCCGCGCGATCGACGATCGCGCGGGCGAGGTCCGCCTTGGACCGGTGCCGCATCGGCTCGACCGTCCCGTCCCGGCCGATGATCGCGGCTTCGTTCGCCTCGGATCCGAAGCCGGTGCCGAGACGTCCGACGACGTTCGCGACCAACAGGTCGAGGTGCTTGCGACGCAGCTTCGCGGCGCCCGCCGCCTCCGCGTCGTCGGTCTCCGCGGCGAAGCCCACCAGGACCTGACCCGCTCCCCTGCGCTCTCCGAGCTCGGCGAGGATGTCGGGTGTGGACTCCAGGACGATCTCTGGCGTGCCGGCGTCCTTCTTGAGCTTCGACGTCGCCACCGTCTTCGGCCGGAAGTCCGCCACCGCCGCGGCCATCACGATCACGTCCGCGGCGGCCGAGCGTTCGATGACAGCGCTCCTCATCTCCTCGGCCGTCTCGACGCGGACGACGTCGGCGACGGATCGGGCGGAGACGGTCCCGGGCCCGAGCACGAGGGTCACCGACGCGCCACGATGCGACGCCTCCTCCGCGATCGCGATCCCCATCCTCCCGCTCGAGCGGTTCCCGATGAACCGGACCGGATCGATCGGTTCGTGCGTCGGTCCCGCGGTCACGAGAACACGGACGCCGTCGAGATCGCGCGGCCGGACCGACGACGCCACCGCATGCGCGATGTCCTGCGGCTCGCTCATGCGACCCACCCCTTCGTCGCCGTGCGCGAGCGCTCCCTCGACCGGACCGACGAACACGGCCCCACGAGACGAGAGCGTCGCGACGTTCGCCTGCGTGGCCGGCGCGGTCCACATGCCCGTGTGCATCGCCGGAGCGATCACGAGGGGCCCGTCGTACTCCAGGAGCGTCGCGGTGAGCAGATCATCGGCGATCCCGAGCGCGAGCTTGGCGATGACGTTGGCCGTGCACGGGGCGATCACCGCGACGTCCGTCGCGTGCGCCAACCGAACGTGGAGCACCTCGCCGGGCCGATCCCAGAGGGTGGCGTACGCGCGTCGGCCGGTGAGAGCGGCGAGCGTATCGGCGCCGACGAACCGCGTCGCGGCGTCGGTGAGGACCGCGGTGACCTCCGCGCCCGAGCCCGACAGGAGCCGCGCGAGGATCGCGGCCTTGTAGGCGGCGATACCACCCGTGACCCCGAGGAGCACCCGGAGGCCGCGTGGCGCCGCCACGTCAGTCGACCTCGACAGGCTCCTCGAGGCGCTCGTACTCGATCTTGTGCTCCGAGATCTCCTCGAGGGCGATCGAGAGCGGCTTGTTGCGGAGCCCCGTCTCGACGAGCGGCGGCACGAACTCGCCACGTCCTTCGCCGAGCTGGCTGTAGTACGAGTTGATCTCGCGGGCACGCTTGGCCGCCAGGATCACCAAGGTGTACTTGGAATCCACGGTGGCGAGCAGGTCGTCGATCTTCGGTTCGATCATGGGGACAGCGCTCCTGACGCGTTCTGCCTGGTCAGACGGTGCGGGATGCCTCGATGATAGCAGCGACCTCGTCGGCGGCCCGGTCAACGTCGTCGTTCGTGACGGATGCCGCGAACCACGAGGACTCGGCGACCTCTCGAGCTGCCAGGTCGAGCCGGCGACGGATCGATGACTCCGATTCCGTCCCGCGGCCGCGGAGGCGGCGTTCGAGCTCCTCCAGCGAAGGCGGCGCCAGGAAGATCAGGAGCGCGTCGGGCACCCGGTCGCGAACCTGCTCGGCTCCCTGGACGTCGATCTCCAGGATCACGTCCCTGCCCTGCTCGCGGAGGCGCTCAACGGGCAGGCGGGGGGTCCCCGATCGATGCCCGACGATCTCAGCCCATTCGAGCAGCTCTCCGACCGCGATCATCCGGTCGAACTCCGCATCCGAGACGAAGCGGTAATGCACGCCGTCGACCTCGCCGGGTCGGGGTGCCCGGGTCGTCACGGAGATGGACAGCGCCGGCCCGTCGGGATCGCGCGCGAGCAGCCGTTGGACGACCGTACCCTTGCCGACGCCGGAGGGACCGGCGATCACGATCAGCGTGCCTCGGCCCACGAGGCGTCGCCGCTACTTCTTGCCGAACTTGTCCAGGAGCAATTCGCGCTGCTTGGAGCCGAGCCCTCGGACGCGACGGCTCGCAGAGATGTCGAGCTCCTCCATGATCTTCTGCGCCCGTACCTTGCCGACGCCGGGGAGCGACTCGAGAACCGTCGACACCTTCATCTTCCCGAGCGTTCCGTCGTCGCCCGCCTTCCGCAACACGTCTGCGAGCGTCCGCTTCCCCGACTTCAACTCCCCTTTCACCTCCGCACGCTTCTTGCGCGCCTCCGCCGCTTTGGCGAGCGCGTCCGCGCGCTGTTCCGGAGTGAGGGTCGGGAGAGCCATGGACATACTCCTTCGTTCGGTGGAAGGTCGGGAACCCGGGGAGTATACGCACGGCTCGGAGCGCGGACAAACGGATGCAAGGCTGTGGCCTGCGCGTTCAACGCACGTCGCGGATCATGCTGCGCGCCACACCGACCGGGTCGGACGCGTCGGTGATCGGCCGTCCGACGATGAGGTAGTCCGCTCCGCGCTCGATCGCTTCTTCCGGCGTCAGGACACGGATCTGATCGTGCCCGTTGCCGCCGCGGGGGCGGATGCCCGGGACGACGAGGACGAAGTCCTCGCCGCACGCGTCGCGCACGTCGCGCACGTCCGTCCCGGAGACGACGACGCCGTCGAGACCGGCCGCCTTCGCTTCGAAGGCGAGCGACGCCGGCGAGGCGAGGTCCTCGCCGGCGAGCGAGGACAGAACCGTGACGCCGAGCACGAGAGGCATCGCGGCGCCGACCGCGTCGGCGCCGCGATGCGCACCCTCGACCGCGGCGCGCATCATCGCCTCGCCGCCCAACGTGTGCACGTTGAACATCCGCACGCCGAGCTTCGCGATGTTCGCGCTCGCACGTTCGACCGTGTTCGGGATGTCGTGCAGTTTCGTGTCCACGAAGACCGGTCCATGCGGGGAAACGGCACGCACCGCATCCGGCCCGACCGCCGAGAACAACTCGAGGCCGACCTTGAGCAGCCCGACGTGCGGTGCGAGACGTTCCGCCAGCTCCTCGGCTTTCCGCAGCTCACTGACGTCGAGCGCGAGGATGAGGGGGTTCTCGGGGCGAGGATTCATCGGACCGCCGTCCGGGCGGCGTCGGCGCCCGGGGCCATCATCCGGCCCCGCAGCTCGCCCGGCTCGCCGAGCCCGTTCCGTTCGAGGACCCGGAGGACCCCTTGGGCAACCGCGACCGCCGTCGCGGGATCGGTCAGCGTGGCCGTGCCCACCTGGACGGCCCACGCGCCCGCGAGGAGGCATTCGACCGCGTCCTCGCCGGTTCGGACGCCACCGCTCGCGATCACGGGGACCTCGGGCAGTTCCCTCGCGACGTCGTACACGGCCCGCAACGTGATCGGCTTGAGCGCGGGGCCGGAGAGCCATCCGTGCACCCCGCCTCGCCCGGTCCCGACGAGGGCAGGCTCGATCCCGAGCGCCGGCGGCGAGCCGAGGAGCGTCACCCCCGTCGCCCCCGCCCGGACCGCCGCGCGAGCGAGCTCCACCACGTCGTCGCATCCTCCGGGGATCTTGGCGAACACGGGTACGAGCGACATGCGCGCGACGGCGCCCACGATCTCGTTGACCCGGTCGGGATGCGCGCCCAGCACCGACCGGTCGAGCTCTTCGTCCGGGCCGGCAAGATAGATCTCGATCGCGGCGACCTCGGGACGGCTCTGCAGCGAGCTCGAGAGGCGCACGTACTCCTCGAGCGTGCCTCCACCGATCGACACGACGACCCGTACGCCTCCCCGACCGAGACGCGAGAGCTCCCCCGCCACGAACGCGTCCAACCCCGGGTTCTGGAGACCCGTGTCCCAGACGATCCCGGCGGACGACTCGGAGATCCGGGGAACGGGCGCGCCCTGGCGCTCACCGACGGTGATCGTCCTCGACACGATGCCGCCGACCCTGCGCAGATCCACGAGGCTCGCGAGCTCCCGGCCGGACCCGGCGCAGCCGGCCGCGATCATCACGGGCGTCGGCAGCGCGATCCCCCCGAGATCGACCGCGAGCGTCCGGGCCCGGGTCATCGCGCACCTCCGGCCTGAGGTTGTGGCACGGGTGCCGCTTCGTCCGCGGCGGAGGGAGGCCCCTGGCCGAGCCAGCGATCCCACAGCACGCGAGCTGGGTTGAACACCGGCCCGTCGACGCACGCGCGCACGTTGTCGTACCCCTGCTCGTCCTTCCGAGTGACGGGAACCACGCACGTGTTGCACAGCCCGAACCCGCAGCCCATCCGTTCCTCGATCGCGACCTGAGCCGGCAAGCGGTGGGCGGCGCAGAACGCCGCGACCGAGCGCAACGTCGACGGAGGGCCTGCCGCGTACACCACCTCGGCTCGCGTGCGTTCGACGGCGTCCGGCAACGCATCGAGGACGCCGCCGCGCTCACCCATCGAACCGTCGCGCGTCATCACGGCGACCGACTGCGCGAGCCGCTTCGCGTCGATCGGCTTGAACACCGCTTCGAGCGACGAACCGCCGAGGACCATGTCCACCCGCTTGTGCCGCGCGACGAGCTCCTGTGCGAGGAAGGAGAGCGACGCGGCTCCGCGACCCTCGGCGACGAGCAGACAGTTCACGAGTCGCTTGGGGTACGAGAAGGGACTCCCCAACGGGCCGATGACGTCGAGGAACTCGTGGGCGCGGGCGCGGGCGAGCCAGCCCGTGCCCGAGCCCGACGTCGGGTCCACGATGAACTCGAGCGTTCCGGCCCAGCCGCCCCGGCGCGAGGACTGATGGATCGAGAAGTGTCGCCGGAGCACGAACTCCCTGCCCTCGGGCATCGCGATCGCGAGGAACTGACCCGGCCGGGCGCGTTCGGCGATCTCCGGCGCGACGAGCGTGATCGATTGGTACATCCCGACCTTCCGACTGGACAGGATCTCGGCGCGCGCGCGCTTCATGCCGAAGCCTCGGCCACCCCGGCCGCCTCCTCGAAGGTCAGTCGAGCTTGCACGGGACGACGACGCGACGCCGCGTGATGCTCCTGGAGCGACCGTGGTTCGGTCGGGTCGCCGAGGAGCGCTTCGATCCCGCGGACCGCCGCGAACACGCCCGGCAAGGTGGTGATGCACGGCACGCCCGCCGCGGCGGCGGCCGTGCGGATGAGGGACCCGTCGGTACGCGGCGCCCGGCCGAAGGGCGTGTTGATCACCAGGTCCACGGATCCCTCGCGGATCAGGCCCGCGACGTTGTGGGCGTCTTCGGAGACCTTCGCGACGATCTCGACGGGGATGCCGGCACGTTGCAGCACCCCCGCCGTCCCGCGGGTCGCGAGCAACCGGAAGCCAAGGTCGGCGAGGCGCTTCGCCGGCATGACGATCGATCGCTTGTCCCGGTTGGCGACGGAGACGAAGACCGCGCCGCTCGTCGGCAGCGCGTGGCCGGCCGCGAGCATCGCCTTCGCGAGCGCCATCCCCGGGTCGGCGTCGATCCCCATCACCTCGCCGGTCGAGCGCATCTCCGGCCCCAGGATCGTGTCGACACCGGGGAAGCGCCCGAACGGCATCACCGCGGCTTTGACGCTCGTGACGGGGAGGTGCCGGTAATGCTGGGGATCCGCAGGCACGATCTCCGCTCGCCGGAGGTCCGCCAGGCTCGCGCCGGTCAGGACGAGCGTCGCCACACGTGCGAGCGACACCCCGATCACCTTCCCGACGAACGGAACGGTCCGGGATGCGCGGGGGTTCGCCTCCAGGACCCAGATCCGCTCGTCCTTGACCGCGAGCTGCAGGTTGAGCAGTCCGACGACGCCGAGCCGGCGCGCGATCCGCCGCGTGATCCCTTCGATCGTGTCGAGCTCGTCGTCGCTCAGCGTGGCCGGAGGGATCTGGCAGGAACTGTCGCCCGAGTGGACACCCGCCTCCTCGATGTGCTCCATCACCGCACCGATGAACACGTCGCCCTCGGCGTCGCACACGGCGTCGACGTCAACCTCGATCGCACCCTCGAGGAAGCGATCGATCAGGACCGGATGCTCGGGCGACGCATCCGCGGCGGCGGAGACGAAGCCCTCGAGCTCGTCGTCGTCGTACACGATCTCCATCGCGCGGCCGCCGAGGACGTAGCTCGGCCGGACCACCACCGGGTAGCCGACCCGGGCCGCGATCGCGCGCGCCTCCTTCATCGTGCGCGCTTCGCCGTGCGGTGGCGCCGGGATCTCGAGTTCGCGCAGCACCTCCGCGAAGCGGCCGCGATCCTCGGCGAGGTCGATCGCGTCGGCGTCCGTCCCGAGGATCGCGAAGCCCGCCTCTTGGAGCGTCCGCGCGAGCGCGAGAGGCGTCTGCCCGCCGAGCTGCGCGATCACACCGACCGGGCGCTCCGCGCGGCAGACCGCCAAGACATCCTCCACCACAACCGATTCGAAGTAGAGCCGGCTCGCCGTGTCGTAGTCGGTCGAGACCGTCTCGGGGTTGGAGTTGACCATGACGGACGCGAACCCGGCCTCGTCGAGCGCGAAGGCGGCATGGACGCAGGCGTAGTCGAACTCGATCCCCTGACCGATCCGGTTCGGCCCCGCGCCCAGGATCACGACCCGCGGTCGAGGATCCTCGATGACCTCGTCCTCCTCCATGTAGGTGGAGTAGTGGTACGGCGTCCGCGCCCGGAACTCCCCCGCGCACGTGTCGACCGTCTTGAACACGGGAACCACGCCGAGGTGGGCGCGCCGGGTGCGGACCGCCGCGGCCGTCGCCCCGACGAGGCCGGCGATCCGCTCATCCGACAAGCCGAGGCCCTTCGCGGTCCGGAGCTCGTCGGCGGCCAGACCGTCGATCGTGCGACCGGTCAGCGACGCGGCCTCCTCGACGACCTGCGCGATCTGGTCGACGAACCACGGATCGATCCGTGACGCCTCGGCGACGGCGTCAACCGAGAACCCCGAGGCGAGCGCTCGAGCGACGGCATGCAACCGCATCTCCGACGGTGCGGAGGTGTCGACCAGCGGATCGGCGGTCGGGGGGACGTCGAGCGGCGGCCAGCTGGAACCGAGCGACGTCTTCTCGAGCCCGCGCCACGCCTTCCCGAGGGCCTCCTTGAAGGTTCCGCCGATCGCCATGACCTCGCCGACCGAGCGCATCGTCGAGCCCAGGGTGGGATCCGCGTCGGGGAACTTCTCGAACGCGAACCGCGGGATCTTCACGACGGTGTAGTCGAGCGTCGGCTCGAACGCGGCGGGGGTCTCACCGGTGATGTCGTTGAGGATCTCGTCGAGCCGATACCCGACCGCGACGAGCGCGGCGATCTTCGCGATCGGGAAGCCCGTCGCCTTGGACGCGAGCGCGCTCGAACGCGAGACGCGCGGGTTCATCTCGATCAGCACCTGCCGACCGGTTCGCGGGTCGACCGCGAACTGGACGTTGGAGCCGCCGGTCTCCACGCCGATCACGCGCAGGACCCGGATCGCGGCGTCGCGCATGACCTGGTACTCGCGATCGGACAGGGTCTGCTGCGGCGCCACGGTGATCGAGTCCCCGGTGTGGACCCCCATCGGGTCGACGTTCTCGATCGAACAGACGACCACGGCGTTGTCGGCCCCGTCCCGCATCACCTCGAGTTCGAACTCCTTCCAGCCTGCGATCGACTCCTCGATCAGGATCTCGCGCACGGGGCTGGCCGCGAGCGACCGCGCCGCCACGTCGGCGAGCTCGCGCGCGTCGTCGGCGAAACCGCTCCCGCCACCCCCGAGCGTGAACGACGGTCGCACGATCACGGGGAAGCCCAGCTTCCCTCCGACCGCGAGGGCGTCATCGATCGTCCGTGCGATCCCGGCCCGTGGGACGTCGAGGCCCGCCTCGGTCATGACGCGCTGGAAGCCGCTCCGATCCTCCGCCCGATGGATCGCCTCGAGCGACGCGCCGAGCATGCGGATCCCGAGCCGGTCCAGGTCGCCGGACTCCGCGAGCTCGACGCTGACGTTGAGGCCGGTCTGACCGCCGAGCGTGGGGAGCAACGCATCGGGCCGCTCGCGCTGCAGGATCTGCAGGACGGATCCCGGCGTCAGTGGCTCGATGTAGGTGCGGTCGGCGAAGCCAGGGTCGGTCATGATCGTGGCCGGGTTCGGGTTCACGAGCGAGACCTCGAAACCCTCCCGCCTGAGCACCGTGCAGGCCTGCGTGCCCGAGTAGTCGAACTCGCACGCCTGGCCGATCACGATCGGGCCTGACCCGATCACCATGATCGAGCGCAGGTCGGTGCGACGGGGCATCAGACGCCCCCTTCCACCATCGAACGGAAGGCGTCGAAGAGGTACCGCGAATCGTGCGGACCGGGGGCGGCCTCCGGGTGGTACTGGACGCTGGCGGCCGGGACGTCCAGGCATCGGAGCCCCTCGAGCGTCCCGTCGTTCAGGTTCCGATGGGTGAAGGCGACCGCCCCGTAGTCGGTGAGCGCGCGGCCCGCGGCGTCCTTGGCCCACCCGTCGGGGTCGACGGCGAATCCGTGGTTGTGGCTCGTGATCTCGACCGCGCCGGTCTCGAGGTTCTGCACCGGCTGGTTCACGCCGCGGTGCCCGAACGTCATCTTGTAAGTGGATCCCCCGAGCGCGAGCCCGAGCAGCTGATGCCCGAGGCAGATGCCGAACAGCGGGACCTTGCCGAGCAGCTCACGCGTCGCGGCCACACCGTAGGTCGTGGCAGCGGGGTCGCCGGGACCGTTGGAGAGGAACACCCCATCGAACCCGCCCCGGGCGATCGTCGCGGCGGGCGTCTCCGCGGGGAAGACGGTGCACTCGATCCCGTGCGAAGTGAGCATCCGCAGGATCGTTCGCTTGAGACCGAAGTCGTAGGCGGCGACCCTGAAGACGGCCCCCCGATCGGCCACCGCCGGCCCCACCACCGAGGCGGACCCGTACGGCTCGGCGGTCGAGACCGTCCTGGCGAGGTCGGCCCCTGCCATGCCTCGTGAGGATCGGACGCGTTCTACGAGGGAGGGAGGTTCGAGATCCTCCGTCGACACGGCGCCGCGCATGGATCCGTGGTCGCGGATCCTCCTGGTCAGCATCCGCGTGTCGATCCCCTGGATGCCCACGACGCCGAACCCGGCGAGCGCCTCGGCGAGGGTTCCCCGCGATCGCCACGAGCTCGCGCGCCGTGAGGCCTCGCGCACGACGAACCCGGAGACCTGCACCCGCCGGCTCTCGGGATCATCGTCGTTCACGCCGTAGTTGCCCTGATGCGGGGCCGTCATCGCGACGATCTGCCCGGCGTACGACGGGTCCGTGAGCACCTCCTGGTAGCCAGCCATACCCGTGTTGAACACCGCCTCGCCGAAGGACTCCCCCGTCGCGCCGAAGCTCGCACCGCGGAACACCGTCCCGTCCTCGAGCGCGAGCAACGCCACCGAGCCGCCCGTCATCGGGTCGGCTTCCGCTCCGCGACGACGAGCGAGCCGCGAAGGACCGTGTAGACGACCGCACCCCGGAGCCGGCGGCCGAGGAACGCGCTGTTGCGAGCCTTCGATGCGAACGGCGGCTCCACCACCCAAGCTCGCTCCGGGTCGAAGACGACCAGGTTCGCCGGGCGTCCCGGCCGGATCGGACCGCCGTGCTCGCCCGAGCCCAAGATCCTCGCGGGGGTCGTCGACATCGCCTCGATCGCCCTCGGGAGCGAGAGGTGACCCTGGTCGACGAGCTCCGTGAGCACGACCGCGAGCGCCGTCTCCAGCCCGATCGTTCCCGGGGGAGCCAGATCGAACTCGGATTCCTTCTCTTCGACGGCATGCGGCGCGTGGTCCGTCGCGACGGCGTCGATCGTCCCGTCCGCCAACCCCTCGCGGAGCGCCTCCCGGTCCTCCGGGGCGCGGAGCGGCGGGTTCATCTTCCGGTTCGTGTCGTAGGTGGCGAGGTCCTCGTCGGTGTACGTCAGGTGGTGCGGTGTGACCTCCGCCGTGACCCGGAGCCCCTCGGCCTTCGCCGTCCGCACCTGCTCGACCGTCCGGGCGCTGGACACGTGACACAGGTGGAGCCGCGCTCCGGTCGCGCGCGCGAGCGCGAGGTCGCGCGCGACGACGATCTCCTCGGCCTCCGCGGGCCGGCCCGCGAGGCCGAGCGACGCCGACCGGAGCCCCTCGTGCATGTGCCCGCCTTCGACCAACGACGCGTCCTCGGCATGCTCGGCGATGACGACGTCGTCGCCGAACGCTTGGACGTACAGGAGGGCGTTGCGGAGCAGACGCGCCGTCGGGACCGGCTTGCCGTCGTCGGAGAACAGGCGCACGCCCGCCGCGACCATCTCCCCCATCTCGGCGAGGACCTCGCCGCCGAGGCCGCGGGTGATCGCACCGACGGGGAAGACGTCGCACAGGCCGGCCGCGTCCGCGAGGTCGCGGACGGCTTGGATCACGGCCGCGTTGTCAGCCGGCGGGTCCGTGTTCGCCATCGCGGCGACCGCCGTGTAGCCACCCACGGCAGCCGCTCGCGTGCCCGTCGCGACCGTCTCCTTGTGCTCGTCCCCCGGCTCCCGCAGATGCGCGTGCAGATCGACGAGGCCCGGCGCGATCACGAGTCCGCGAGCGTCGATCCGCTCCGCCCCGTCCGCGGCTTCGGGTCCCGCGACGACGCCGTCGGCGACGACGACGTCGCGGACGGCGTCGACGCCGTCGGCCGGGTCGATCACCCGGCCGCCGGTGAAGACGTATCGCCCCGTCACGACGCGTCCTCCTTGGTGGCCCCCAGGAGCAGGTACAAGAGCGCCATTCGGATCGCGATGCCGTTCGTCACCTGCTCCTCGATCACCGAGCTCGGGAGGTCGGCCACGTCCGAGTCGATCTCGACCCCACGGTTCATCGGACCGGGGTGCATGATCAGCGCCCCGTCGGGCATCAGCTCCACCCGGTCCCGCGTCAGCCCGAAGAACCGCGAATACTCGCGGACGCTGGGGAAGAACTCGAGGCGTTGACGTTCCTTCTGCACCCGGAGCACGTAGCACACGTCGAGCTTGGGCAGGACGGCGTCGATGTCGTAGCTCACGTGGACGCCCCAGGCGGGGGCGTCGGGTGGGATCAAGGTCGGAGGCCCGACGAGGGTGACGTCGGCCCCCATCTTCACCAGACCGAAGCTCAGCGACCGGGCGACGCGCGAATGGAGCACGTCCCCGACGATCGCGACACGCAGCCCCTCGAGCCGATGGAGCTTCTCGCGCATCGTGTAGAGGTCGAGCAGCGCCTGCGTGGGGTGCTCGTGCGTCCCGTCGCCGGCGTTCAGGACGTGGGCGTCGACCCACGCGGTCAGCTGCAGCGGCGAGCCGCTCGACGAGTGGCGGATCACGATCGCGTCGGCGCCCATCGCCTGGAGCGTGAGGGCCGTGTCCTTGAGTGACTCTCCCTTGGCCACGCTCGATCCGCTGGAGCTGAAGTTGATCACGTCCGCGGAGAGCCGCTTGGCGGCGAGCTCGAACGAGATCCGTGTTCGCGTCGAGTTCTCCAGGAAGAAGTTCACGACGGTCCGGCCGCGGAGCGCGGGGACCTTCTTGATGACCCGCGTGCCCACCTCGCGGAAGGACGCCGCCGTGTCGAGGATCCGCGTGACGTCGTCGGCGGTGAGGTCGTGCATCGACAGCAGGTGCTCGTTCATCTCACCGCGCCCGTTCGACCACGACGCCGTCCTGCCCGTCGACCTCGGCGACCAGGACGCGGACGTCGTCGGCGCGGCTCGTCGGCACGTTCTTGCCGACGAAGTCCGCTCGGATCGGGAGCTCCCGGTGCCCCCGGTCCACGAGGACGGCGAGCTGGATCTTGCGCGGGCGGCCGAGGTCCATCAGGGCGTCCATCGCCGAGCGGATCGTGCGACCCGTGTACAGGACGTCGTCCACGAGCACGACCGTCTTCCCCGAGACGTCGAACGGGATCCGCGTCTCGTGGACCTCCGGCGCCTCCGCTCGCATCCCGATGTCGTCACGGTAGAACGTGATGTCGAGGACACCGACCGGGATCTCGACCTCTTCGATCCGCCGGATCTCCTGTGCCAGACGTCTCGCGAGATCGTCGCCGCGATCGGCGATGCCGACGAGGACGACGTCGGTGACCCCCTTGTCCCGCTCGAGCACCTCGTGCGCGATCCTCGTGAGCGCGCGACGAACGTCGTCGGGCTCCATCACCTCTCCGCTCATCGTGGAGAGCTCACACGGGAACGCCTCCCCGCGTCGGCAGGGAGGCGCACAGGTTGTGACGCATCTCAACTCCCTTCCCGGCCTCGCCGGACCGGCTTAAAGGGGACGGTGTTCGCTGGCGAGCATACGTCCGGCCGACCGGACCCGCAAACGCCCGCGTTCCTGTCCCTCTCCGGCCGGCGCGGCTATCCTGGGAGGAGAGATCCGAGACCAGATCCGAGAGGCAGAACCAGGCGTCAGAACGAGAGGAAGGTCTACAGCCATGGAATGGGGCGTCGTCGCGATCATCGCGGTCGCAGTCGTGCTCGCCGGATCGAAGCTTCCCCAGCTCGCGAGGAACGTCGGTCGCGCCCAAGGGGAGTTCAAGAAGGGCATCCGCGAGGGCGTCGTCGATGAGCCGGAGTCTGCGCCGGCCACACCGTCGACCGCGCCTGCCGCTCCGCCGGTCCCCGATCGACCCAAGACCGAGCAGCCGCCCGCGGAGTAGCGCTCCGCCCGGCTCGGCTCTCGCTTCAGCCCCTCTTGCCGTGCGTCGCCTCGTCGCGGGCGATCCGCCCGAGGATGCCGTTCACGAACCGCTTCGACTCATCCGACGACAGCTCCGCGGCTGCTTCGACGGCCTCGCTGATGGCCACCGACGGGGGCACGTCGTCACGGTGCAGGAGCTCCTCGACGGCCACGCGAAGGATCGTCCGGTCGAGCGCCGCCATCCGGCCGACGCTCCAGCCCTCGGCTCCTCGCTCGAGGACCAGATCGATCGAGGGGAGATGGTCCTCGACGCCCGAGAGCAGCTCGTGTGCGAACGGAGGCACGTCCCGGCCGGCGCCGATCCAGTCGGCGGCCACGTCGGTCGGCGTGCGGCCCGTCACGTCGGATTGGTAGAGCACGTCGACCGCGATCCGACGGGCCGCACGCCGACCCGCCACCTCAGGCCTTCACACGTTCGATGTAGGCGCCCGAGCGCGTGTCGACCTTGATCCGCTCTCCCTCTTCGACGAACAGCGGAACCTGAACGGTCGCTCCGGTCTCGACGACCGCCGGCTTGAGGGCACCGGTGCGGGTGTCGCCCTTGGCGCCCGGGTCCGTCTGGGTGATCGTGAGCACGACGGACGCCGGGAGCTCGACGGCGATCGGGACCCCCTGGTGCATCGCGACCTGCGCTTCGGCAGACGGCGCGAGGAAAAGCGACGTGTCGCCGATCACCGACGCCGGCACGTGGACCTGTTCGTAGGTGTCCATGTCCATGAACACCGAGTCATCGCCGTCCGCGTACAGGTACTGCATCTGCTTGCGTTCGACGATCGCGAGCCCAACCTTGACGCCGGCGTTGAACGTCCGCTCCACGACGGCGCCGGTCTTCACGTTCCGGAGCTTCGACCGGACGAACGCCCCGCCCTTGCCGGGCTTCACGTGCTGGAACTCGACCACCTGGAAGAGCGACCCGTCCAGCTCGAGGGTCATGCCGTTCTTCAGGTCGTTCGTCGAGACGCTCAGGACCGCTCCTTCACAGCTCGACCATGTCCCGGCTCGAGACGCCGACCACGGCGCAGCCGTCGCTCATGACCTCGACCATGTCCTCGATCCGAACGCCGCCGATCCCTTCGAGGTAGACGCCGGGCTCGACCGTCACGACCGCGCCTTCCGGCAGCACGTTGTCCTGGGTCGTCCCGAGCCACGGCGATTCGTGGATCTCGAGTCCGACGCCATGCCCGAGGCCGTGGACGAACCGAGCCCCGTACCCGGCGTCGGCGAGCACCGATCTGGCGGCCGCATCGACCTCGATCCCGGTCACGCCCGGGCGGACGGCGTCGATCCCCGCCTCCTGGGCCTGCCGGACCACGTCGTGGACCTTGCGCAGCTCGGAGGCCGGCTGGCCGAACGCGATCGTGCGCGTCATGTCCGAGTGGTACCCCTCGACGAGGGCGCCGAGGTCCAGCTTGATCACGTCGCCCTCCTCCAGCATGCGGTGGTTGGGCTCGTGGTGGGGTTCCGCGGCGTTCTCGCCGAACGCCACGATCGGGTCGAAGGCGAGCCCGTCGGCCCCCGCCTCGATCATCAGACGCTCCAGCTCGCGTGCCACCCACTGCTCGGTCATCCCGACCGCGAACCGGTCGAGGATCCCGGTGAACGCGGCGTCGGTCGCCGCCTGTGCCCGACGGATCAGGTCGCGCTCCTCGTCGTCCTTGACGAGCCGTTGCTGCTCGACCACGTCATCCAGCGCCACGAGCGCGACGCCGTCACCGAGAGCGGCGTCGAGAGCCGCGTGATCCGCCACCGTCATCGCGCCGGCCTCGATCCCCAGCCGGGAGACGCCGGCGGTCGTGCAGCGGTCGGCGACGGCCCCTCGGTACGACCGTTCCGCGATGAACCGTTCGAGGTCCGCGACCTCCCTCCGGGCGCTCGTCCCGTACCGCCCGTCCGTGAGGAAGAGGTCGAGGTCGGGGCCGATCAAGAGCTGGCCGTTCGATCCGGTGAACCCGGTGAGGTACCGGGTGTTGATGAGCGACGTGACGAGCAGGGCGTCCACGCCCAGGTCGTCGAGGCGCGCGGCGACCGCGCGCCTCCTCAATCGGTGATCCACGGCATCGCCTCCAGAGCGAGATGATAGCCACCCGCTCCGAGCCCCCCGATCGTGGCGCGGCACACGGCCGAGATCACCGACGTCCGACGGAAGGGCTCGCGCGCGTAGATGTTGGACATGTGAACCTCGATCACGGGTGGCGCGCAGGCGACCACCGCGTCTCGGAGCGCGTACGAGGAGTGCGCGAGCGCCCCGGGGTTCAGGACCACGACGTCGGCTCCATCGTCGGCGGCCCCCAGGAGCCACCCGATCAGATCGCCTTCGTGATCGGACTGCTTCCAACCGACGGTGTGACCCAGCTCGTGGGCTCGCCGCTCGACGCCCTCCATGATCTCCGGGAGCGTCTGCGACCCGTAGGTCTCGGGCTCGCGGGTGCCCAGAGCGCCGAGGTTGGGTCCGAACAGGTAGAGCAGCTTCATGCGGCAGCCCCCATCTCGTGCAGGATGCGGCGGACCTCGTCCTCGGGGACGTCGTCGACGACCTCGGGGCGGCCGACGTCGCGCAGCAGGATGAAGCGGACCCCCTCGTGGAACTTCTTGTCCAGGCCGAACGCGTCCACCACCTCGTCCGCGGACGGCAACGGTCCGTCGGCCTCGAGTCCGAGCGAGGCCAGCAGGCGCGCGGTCCTCGCCGGCAACCCGGTCGCCCCCAAGGTCGACTCGCTGAGCCGGGCCGCGAACATCATCCCGATCGCGATCGCCTCCCCGTGCGAACGGCCCGCGAAGGCGTCGAGCCGCTCGAGCGCGTGCCCGAGCGTATGGCCGTAGTTCAGGATCATCCGCTGTCCCGTATCCCGCTCGTCCTCGCCCACGCACTTCGCTTTGGCGGTGACGCACCGGGTGACGAGACGCTCGAGCGTCATCGGGTCGCGAGCGAGCACAGGGGTGGGATCGCGTTCGAGCTGGTCCAGCAGCTCGTCGTCGAGCGTGAGCGCGTACTTCGCGACCTCGGCGAGCCCGCTCCGGAACTCGCGATCCGGGAGCGCCGCGAGGGCTCCGATCTCGCAGACCACCGCGACCGGCTGATGGAACGCCCCGACGAGGTTCTTCCCCTCCGGCAGGTTCACGGCGGTCTTCCCGCCGATCGCCGCGTCGACCTGTGCCGTCAGCGTCGTGGGGACCTGGACGAACGGGGTCCCCCGCATGTACGTCGAGGACACGAACCCGCTCAGGTCGCCGGTCGCCCCGCCTCCGAGCGCCACGATCGGATCTGCGCGGTGGGCCTCCTGCGAGGCGAGCTGGTGCAGGAGCGTTCGGTAGACATCGAGCGTCTTCGCGTCCTCTCCGTCCGGAACGGTCAACAGGATCGCGCGGAGCCCTCGACGGTCCAACGCCTCGCACAGCGGTGCGAACCACGAGTCGGCGACGGTCCGGTCCGCCACGACGAACGCGCGCGTCGCGCCCGGAAGGTTGGGGAGGAACTCGTCGCTCCGACCGAGCACGCCGGTCCCGATCACCACGTCGTAGGACCGTCCGGGCACGTGGATGGTCAGGCGCTCCAACGGAGCTCCTCGACGATCGCGTCGGCGACCTCGCCGGGATCCCCGCTGCCGTCCACCACGTGCGCCGCGAACTCACGATAGAGCCCCTCCCGCTCCGCGAGCAGACGTTCGAGGTCACCTTCGGCCCGGATCAGCGGGCGGTCGGCGGCCGGCTCGACGCGTTCCTCCAGCACCCCCAGGGGGACGTTGAGATAGACACAGGTTCCCGTGTTCCGAAGCGTGATCCGGTTCGCCGGTTCGAGCACGACCCCCCCACCGCACGCGACGACCGAGGGATCCCGACGCGACGCGTCGACGAGCGCCCGAGCCTCGAGGGCGCGGAAGCCGGCCTCGCCGTCGGACGCGAAGATCTGGGAGACGCTCGCACCCGATCGACGTTCGATCTCTTCGTCCAGGTCGACGAACGGGACCCCGAGCCGGCCGGCCACCTCTCGTCCGACGGTCGACTTGCCGGAACCGGGCATCCCGACGAGGTACACGATCACGGCAGGCCTTCCAGGTACCGATCGAGGTTCCCACGCGTCTCCGGCGCGGAGTCGCCGCCGAACTTCTCCAACACCGCGTCCGCCAGCACGAACGCCACCACCGCCTCCCCCACGACGCCGCCCGCCGGCACGGCGCAGACGTCGGTCCTCTGCTTGATCGCGACGGCGGAGGTCCCCGTCTCGAGGTCGACCGTCCGGAGCGGCCGCGGCACGGTCGAGAACGGCTTCATCGCCGCGCGCACGCGGATCGGCTGCCCCGTCGACATGCCGCCCTCGATGCCGCCGGCTCGCGCGGACGCCCGCGCGAGCCGCCCGCCGCGCACGACGATCTCGTCGTGCGCCTTCGACCCCGGCCGCGCGGCGGTCGCGAACCCGTCGCCCACCTCGACGCCCTTCACGGACTGGATCGACATCAACGCGGCGGCGAGCCTGGCGTCGAGCTTGCGGTCGCTCTGCACGTAGGAACCGAGGCCGGGGGGAGCCCCGTACGCGAGGACCTCGAACACGCCTCCCACCGAGTCCTTGGCCTTGCGGAGCCGGTCGATCTCGGCCGTCATCGCCTTCGAGGCCTCCGGATCCGCGCAGCGGACGGGCGAGGCGTCGACCGCCTCCTGCTCGTCGGGCTCGGGCGGGGTGCGTCGCCGGCTCCGGACCGTCCCCACCTGCACGACGTGCGACAGGACCGTGATCCCCAGACCCTCCAGGAACGCCTTGCAGAACGCGCCGGCCGCGACGCGCGCGGCCGTCTCGCGTGCGCTCGCCCGCTCGAGGACGTTGCGGACGTCGTCGAACCCGTACTTCAGGACCCCGACGAGATCTGCGTGGCCAGGCCGGGGCCGCGTGAGCCGGGCGGCGGGATCCGGCTCCCCGTCCACCGCCATCAGATCCCGGTACTTGTCCTCCCACTCGACGTTGGGGATCGTGACCGCGATCGGCGAACCGAGCGTGACGCCGTGCCGGACCCCGGACACGATCTCGAAGGCGTCTGCCTCGAAACGCTGCCGCCCCCCCCGCCCGTAGCCATGCCGCCGGCGCGCCAGCTCGTCCGCCACACCCTTCGGGCTGACCCCCACTCCAGCGGGGAGGCCTTCCAGGATCATGACCAGGCCCTTCCCGTGGGATTCCCCCGCGGTCAGCAGTCGCAGCATGCGCCGATGATAGTGAACGGGTCGGCGCCGACCTCCCGGATGGGTGCGGGGGCGGCCACAAGGGCCGCCCCCGCCAACCGGCGACCGCTCCCCCCGTGGGCGGGTCGCCGGGCCTGCCCCCTCGTCTACTTCGACGGGGTGATGCACAGCGTGAACGATTCGTCCCCGAAGACGAACGTCCCGCAGTTCCCTGAGACGGATCGGAGCTCGAACCGGTTGCCCGGACCGAAGCGTTCGCCGACCGCCACCGTGTACACGACGCCGTCGATCTCGACCTGCGCGTGACCCACCCCGCCGCGCGAGAAGACGTCCAGCAGGACCACGCTGTGTCCGCCCAGGTTGGAGCTCGAGCCACCACCCGGCTGCGACGGTGGCGGTGACGTGGTCGACCCGCCCGGCGAGCTCGGCGAGCCCCCCGGACTCGATGCCGTCGAGGTCGAGCCGCCCGGCCCCGACGGCGTTCCGCCCACGAGGAACTCCGGCGGCGTCGAGAACGGGTCGCGCCCCGCGAACTGTGCCACGGGGGTCTGCGTGGCCGTGGGGGTCGGCGTCGGGGTCGGCGTGGCCGAGGGGCGCCGGGTCGTGCCCGTGGGCGCGGGCTCCTCGCCGCCCCCGCCGAACAGCAGCTTCGATCCGAGGAACAGCACGAGCAACGCGCCCACGGCGATCCCGCCGTACTTCAGCGTCCGCTTGTCTCGGTCGGTGAGCGGCATCGTTACGTCGACTCCCCCGTCGGTCCCGGTTCCGAGCCGGGGCCGGCGCTCGTGTCGCTGGTGTACGTCCGTACCGTCGCCGTCAACGTGAGGAGGGGGACGCCGCTGTCGGCGCTCCCGGCGCCCGGCGTGAGGCTCACGGTCGTCACGATCGCGGCGCGCGGCAACGTCTCGATCTGATACATGAACTGCGTGATGTCGAAGTAGGTTCCGGTGGCGCTGACGCTGACGTCGATCGTCGACAGGCTCGTCTCAGGGTCGAGCGTCGGCGTCCCGGGCGAAAGCGACACGAGGTCGATCCCGGCGTCGATCGCCGCGTTCTGCAGGAGCAGGATCAGTCCCGGCTCGTCGGCGACCGGCGGGATCCGCTTGTTCACGTCCGCGATCGTCTTCCGCGCCTGCGGCGCTGCGTTCTTGGCGTCCTCGAGCGCCTGTTCGCGCGAGGCGAGCGTCTGGCCCTGCCGACGAACCTCATCCAACGTGTCCTGCGCCTCCGAGACCTGGTGGCTCTTCGGCAGGAAGAGCAGGAGGACCATGAGGATCGCGACCGCCAGGATGGCGAGGCCGGCGAACAACGGAGCCCTGCGGTTATCCATCCGACGTCACCTGTCCCTGGCCGCGCGGCGTGACGACGTCCTCGGTGAGGTCGACGCTGGTCGTGAACGTGAACGCGTTCGGGATCGAGCTGTCGGCCGTGATCGACGGCATCCATGGGTTCACCCAGCCCTGCACCATCTCGAGCCGGGTCAGCCACGTGCTCAAGGAGTCGAAGCCGATCGCCTCTCCGCCCATCGACATCGTGCCGATCAGCGGGGTCGTGGTCGTCTCCCCGCCTTCGGTCCCCGCCGCTGGCGGTCCGGAGATCGTCGACGAGAACGTGGTCAGGAACGCGTCGCTCGGGATCACCCGGGACAGGTCCATCAACATGCCGGAGAACGACACCTCGCCCGAGTACGCGGCCGCGAGCTGGCCTTCCGCCTGCTGCGCCTGGACCTGGAGATCCTCGTACTTCTGGAGCTTGTCGATCTGCGCCTGGAGCGCCGCGTTGTTCGCTTCGGCGTCGGTGATGTCGTCGTTGACCGAGCCGAGCTTCCCGACCTGCAGGAGGAACAGGGCGAAGATCACCGCGAGCACGACGGCGCCGGCGGCGATGACCGTCAAGGTCAGCCGCCGGTAGCGCTGTCCCTCGAGGACGTCGTGCGGGAGCAGGTTGACCTGGCTCATCGCCCTCTCCCAGGGATCGCGAGTCCGACCGAGACGGCGAAGAAGGGCTCCGCGCCCGTGAGGCTCTCCTCCGGCTCCTTCAGCTCGGACGGCACGTGCTGGAATACCCTTCCGGGGTCGACCGGGACGGGGATCCGTTGCCGCATGAGCTCGAGCAGGCCCTCGAGCTTCGAACCACCGCCGGTCACCAAGACCCGCGCGATCCGGGCCTCGCGAGCCTGCGCCGTGTAGAACTCGAGCGACGAGCGGACCTCATCCACGAACGCCGCCGCGCGCTGCAGCGCCACCTGCCGGACCTGCGGGGGCTTCGGCACCGCGCCGCCGTCCGCCGGTGGTGAACCTTCTTCCTCCGTGCCCGGCGGCGTCGTGCCCGGCGGCGTCGTGCCCGGCGGCGCCGCGCCCGGCGGCGGGCCCTCGACCTCCTCGCCCCGCTTGAGACGCTCGGCGACCATGTCGTCGAC
>JBKOUM010000181.1:0-19452 GCA_046723385.1 Actinomycetota bacterium | reverse complement strand
CGATCGGGCCGGTGGGACCGTGCGGGCTCGTGACCCCCGCAGCGAGGCGGGGGCCGCCGCCGCCGCCGGCGGCGGCGGCCACCGCGAGGTCGTGCGCACCGCGCGACCGGATGCTGACCTTGAAGCGCCCGTCGCGTTGCTGCTTGAGGACCGCGGCGACGTCCGCGCCGCGCACCGTCCGGATCACGTCGATCAGGTCATCGGTCTCGCCGACGCCGAGCCCGGCGTCGGCGAGATCCGACTGCAGCAGATACGTCCACACCAGGTCGGCCTCGGGGACCTCGTCGAGCCGCCCGAGCGCGACGCCGAGCAGGCGCAGGTACGCCGACCGATGGTCCTCGTAGAGGACCTGCGAGAGGTGCGCGTGGTCGAACGCGTGCTCGCGCAGCCGAGCGGCGACGCGGAGGGTCTCGGGCGTCACGGACTCGTACTGGAACCGTCCCGTGTCCGTGACGAGCCCCGCGTACAGACACAGGGCGCTCGCGTCGCTAAGCTCACCACCGATCCGATCGATCAAACGCGTCACGACCTCGCACGTCGACGAAGCATCCGGATCGACGAGACGGATCGTGCCGAGCCCGTCGTTCGACCGATGGTGGTCGATCCAGATCAGCTCGGCCGCCGCGTTCGCGGCCGGGCCGAGGACGCCGAGCCGGTCGAAGGACGCGCAATCGCAGGTCACCATCACCGCCGGTGCCGTCGGGAATCGGTCGGGCGGCACCAGGAGATCGAGGCCGGGCAGCATCTCGGACCACCCCGGGAGTCGCTGGGGTTGGTTCGGGTACGAGCAGGTGACGGTGGTGCCTCGTGGCACCAGGTGCTGCGCCAGCCCGAGCATCGATCCGAGGGCGTCGGCGTCGGGGTTCACGTGGCACGCGATCGCGACGTGGTCGGCTTCCCGAAGGACGTCGGCGGCCCGGCTCAGATCCTCGGGGGTCACGACTCCGCCTCCCGCTCGTGGATCCCCTCCAGGATGGTGTCGACCCGCTCCCCCGCTGCCGGCGTCGTGTCCTCCTCGAACCGGAGCTCGGGGACCACCTTGAGCCGGATCTGCCGGCCCAATTCGTGGCGCAGGTGCGGAGCCGCCGAACGCAGCCCGGCGCGCGAGGCGGCTCGAGCGCCCTCGTCGCCGAAGGTCGTGAAATAGACCCAGGCGACCCGAAGGTCGTGCGAAACCTTCACGCCGGTCACCGTGACGAACCCGACCCTGGGGTCCTTCAGGCGCTGGATCGACTCCGCGAGGATCTCGCGGAACTCCTCTCCCACGCGTTCGGTCCGAGATCCTTGAGGCATGCGACCAGCGTACCCGCGGTCGATCAGTCCTCGGGCCATAGCAGCTGGAGCTCGGACCCCAGCACCTCGGCTTCCCCCCAACGCTCCACGACCTTCTCGACCTCGTGCATCACGCGGCGCAGGTGATGCTGGTCCGCCCCGACGGCCGCGACGGCGATCACGGCTCGCTGCCAGAGGTCCTGGTGTTCGACCTCGGCCACGCTCACCGGGAACCGCTGCCGGATCGCCGCCGTCAGCGAGGAGACCACGTGGCGCTTCTGCTTGAGCGACCGGCTGCCTGGGATCCGGAGATCGAACCGTTCGAGCGCGACGAGCACGGAGGCTCAGATCGAGCGGGCGACCTCGTCGACCCGGTACGCCTCGATCAGATCGCCCTCCTTGACGTCCTGGAAGTTCTCGAGGCCGATGCCGCACTCGAAGCCCTCGCGCACCTCCGCGACGTCGTCCTTGAATCGCCGCAGCGACGAGATCCTGCCGTCGTAGACCACCACGCCGTCGCGGACGAGCCGCGCCGAGGCGTTCCGGGTGATCGTTCCGTCGCGGACGTAGCAGCCGGCGATCGTGCCGAGCTTGGGAACCCGGAACATCTGACGAACCTCGGCCTCGCCGAGGATCTGCTCGCGCTCTTCCGGCTTCAGCAGGCCAGAGAGGGCGGCCTTGATGTCGTCGATCGCGTCGTAGATCACCTTGTACGTTCGGATGTCGACGCCTTCGTCCTCGGCCAGCTGTCGTGCCCCCGCGGACGGTCGGACGTTGAACCCGACGATGATCGCATCCGACGCTATCGCGAGGGTGACGTCGTTCTCCGTGATTCCCCCGGCGCCCGCGCGGACGATGTTGACCCTGACCTCGTCTTGCGGCAGCTTGAGCAGCGAGTCCTCGAGCGCCTGCACCGATCCTTGCACGTCGGCCTTCACGATCAGGTTGAGGTCCACGACCTCGGCTCGCCCGGTCTGTCGCATCAGGTCCTCGAGCGTGGTCCGGCGCGACGTCACGAGCTCTGCCTGCCGGGTCCGAGCCTCACGCTCCTCGGCGATGTGACGGGCTTCGCGCTCGTCCTCCACCTCCCGGAAGTCGTCCCCGGCGGTCGGGACGTGGCTCCACCCCAGGATCTGCACGGGCTTGGATGGCCCGGCGGTCTCGACCGCGCGGCCGTTCTCGTCTTGCATCGCCCGGATCCGGCAGTACGCCGTGCCGGCGATGAGCGCGTCTCCGACCGAGAGCGTGCCCTTCTCGACGAGCACCGTCGCGACGGGACCTCGACCTTTGTCCAGGTGCGCCTCGAGCACCGTGCCGCGCGCGCGACCGGTGGGATCGCCCTTGAGCTCCTCGAGGTCGGCGACCACCAGGATCGTGTCCAGGAGGGTGTCGAGGTTCGTGTTGGCCTTGGCCGAGACGTCGACGAACTCGAAGTCCCCGCCCCACTCCGAAGGAACGACGCCGCGCTCCACCATCTGCGTGCGCACGCGGTTGGGATCCGCGTCGTCCTTGTCGATCTTGTTGACGGCCACGATGATCGGAACGTTCGCGGCCCTCGCGTGATCGAGCGCCTCCACGGTCTGCGGCATCACGCCGTCGTCCGCGGCCACGACCAGCACGACGATGTCGGTGACGCCGGCGCCGCGCGCGCGCATCGCGGTGAACGCCTCATGACCAGGCGTGTCGATGAACGTGATCTCGCGATCGCCGGCGTGCGCCTGGTACGCGCCGATGTGCTGCGTGATCCCCCCGAACTCACCCGCCACGACGTCGGTCTCCCTGATCGCGTCGAGGAGCTTCGTCTTGCCGTGGTCGACGTGTCCCATGATCGTCACCACCGGCGCTCGCGGCACCAGCTCGCCGTCGCTCGCCTCGAGCTCGTCGACGTCCTCCAGCTTCAGCTCGTCCTCGATCGCGACGATGTCGGCGCGGTAGCCGAGCTCATCGGCGATCACCCGGATCGCCTCATCGGACAGCGACGTGGTGGCGGTCACCATCTCGCCGGCCATGAACAGGATCTTCACGATCTCCGCCGGCGAGCGGTCGAGCTTCTCCGCGATCACCTGCGGCGTCGCGCCGTGGACGACCTGGAGCACCGGTCCTGCGGGGACGGGCGGAGCTTCGGTCGCGGCGGGCTGGCGCTTCCGGGCAGGAGCGGGGGCCGATGCCACGGCTGCCGCAGGCTCGGCCACCGGCACGGCCGCGACCGGCTGCGCCGCGGCGGCGGCCACCCGTTTGGGCCTCGGCTTCGCCTTACGGGGTTGCGGCGGCGGTTCCAGCACCTCACGCGGTTTCGCCGGCGCCGCGGTTGCCTTGCCCCCCGATGCGCGCAGGCGCGGCACCATGTCTTCGGGCACGCTGGACGACGCGGACTTGCCGCTCACACCCATCTGCTCGAGCGCCGCCAGCAACTCCTTGCTGGTGACGCCGAGCTCCTTCGCCAGTTCGTGAACCCTCATGCGTTCCCTTGCATCCTTTCGATGAACCCTCGTAGCTTACGAGCTTCGTCCGGAGCGACGCTCGTACGGAGCGCTCGGCCGAGCGCGCCGCGCCGCAACGCGCGATCCACGCACGCCGGCGATGGGTGCACGTAGGCGCCACGGCCGCCCGCCCGCCCGCGCGCTCGGATCGATCTCGATCGCTCCATCCGCGCTTCGGACCACCCGCACCAGCGACCGCTTGTCGGACCTGACGCGGCATCCGACGCACGTGCGCTCCGGTACGCGCGGCTCCAGCCTCAGGCTCCCGCCGGAGCCTCGGGCGTCGCCGTCGCCTGCGTCTCCGACTTGATGTCGATCCGCCACCCGGTCAACCGAGCCGCCAGGCGCGCGTTCTGACCTTCTTTCCCGATCGCGAGCGACAGCTGGTAGTCGGGCACGATCACCTGCGCCGTCTGCGTGTCGGGATCCACGCGCACCTCGCGGACCTTCGCGGGCTGCAGCGCGTTCGCGACGAACTCGCTCGGGTTCTCCGACCACGGGACCACGTCGATCTTCTCGCCGCGGAGCTCCGTGACGACGTTCCGCACCCGGGAGCCCTTGGGTCCGACGCAGGCGCCGACCGGGTCGACCGCCGGTTCGTTCGACCACACCGCGATCTTGGAACGGTGACCGGGCTCGCGCGCGACCGCCTTGATCTCGACGACGCCGTCTTCGATCTCGGGCACCTCGAGCTCGAACAGCTTCTTCAACAGCCCCGGATGCGTTCGGCTCACGACGATCTGCGGGCCCTTGGCGCCTCGACGGACCTCCGTGATGTAGGCCTTGAGCCGCTCCCCGCTGCGGTACGGCTCCGACGGAACCTGCTCGGCCTGCGGCACGAGCGCTTCGACCTTCCCCAGGTCGAGCAAGGTGTAGCGCCGCTCCGATTGCTGCACGATCCCCGTGACGACGTCGCCCTCACGGCCCGCGAACTCCTCGTACGTCATCTCGCGCTCGGCGTCGCGGAGCTTCTGGAAGATCACCTGCTTCGCGGTCTGGGCACCGATCCGACCCTTGAAGTCGTCGGTCACGGTGACCTCCTCCTCGGAGAGGACCTTCATGACCAGCGTCTCGCCGTCCTCCCCCTCGACCTCCTCGAGCTGCTGCTGGAACATCCGCATCTCGCCGGTCTCGGGATCGATCTCGGCGCGGAATCCGACGAAGTCGTCATCGGCGTCCGGATGCTCCTGCTTCCAGGCCGACTTGTACGCCGCGGCCATCGCCTCCTCGAGACCCTGGAGGATGGTGTCGAAGGCGATGCCCTTCTCGCGCTCAAGTTCCCGCAGCGCAGCGATCATCTCCGCGTTCATCGCCGCGCCCCTTTGAGCTCCGCATCCCAATCCACGACCGTCCGCGCGGACGCGATGTCGCCGAACCCGATCCGGCGACCCACGCCATCGACATCGAGGTCGATGCCGTCGTCGTCGAGCCCCGAAAGCGTCCCGACGTGGCGGAGAGCGTCGTCCACGGGCTCGGTCGTACGCACCTCGACGCGGGCGCCGACGCACCGTCCGTACTGGGCGGGTGTCTTCAGCGGACGTTCGAGACCGGGGGAGCTCACCTCGAGCTGGTAGGTGCCCTCACCGAAGCCTTCCAGGTCGAGGCGACGGGCGAGCTTCTCGGAGACGGTCGCGATCGTGTCGAGGTCGACCCCACCGTCGCGATCGATCGTCACGCGAAGGACCCGGCGGCCCCGCTCGCCACGGTAGCTCACGTCCACGAGCTCCAGGCCCGCGCCCTCGACCACCGGGCGCACCAGCGCCTCCGTCTCCACCCGACTTATCCCCCTACATGCGAAAGGTGGGCCCGCGCCCACCTCCGGCTCGTGCACGACTGCGGTTTCCTTGTCGAGTATAGCCGGACCGATCACGCAGGTCGGTGTGCACGCCTGCGCTCCACGCTCCCTTGACGAGCGCGACCAGCCTCTGGGAGGGTTCCGCGACCTCCGGAAGGACGATCCGATGCCCCAGATGCTCCGGATCCACCCCGACCGCGACGCGTTCGACCGGCTCGCCGCGGAGCATCCCCTCGTCCCGGTCTGGACCGAACTGCTCGCCGACGTCGCGACGCCGGTCGGACTCTTCCCCGCCGTCGCCGGGTCCGGTCCGGGCATCCTCCTCGAGTCGGTGGAGCGATCGGAACGTTGGGGGCGGTACTCCTTCGTCGCCGGCGATCCGGCCGCGATCCTGGTCGTCGACGGCGCCGGGCTCCATCTCCGTGACGTCGTGCGTGAGCTCCCCACCGGGGAACCGTCCCGGCGGCTGACCCCACGCGAGGCGCTCCGCGCCGCCGTCCAACGGCTGCGGGCCCCCCGCCTCGAGGGACTCCCGCCGATCACCGGCGGCCTGATGGGCTACGTCTCGTACGAGGCCGCGACCCTCCTGGACGGGCATCCGGCGCCGCACCCCGAGGACGCCGACCGTCCCCCGATCGGCCTCCTGCTGGTCGACCGCGCGGTCGTGTTCGACCATTGGCGGCAGCGCCTCGTCCTGGTCGCGCACGTCGCAGCCGGCGGGTACGAAGACGGCGTCGAGGCGCTCGAAGGACTCGCCGACACGGTCGCGACCGCACCGGCCCTCCCGCTGATGACCGCGGGGAGGGACGGCGTCGCCGACGAGGGCGAGGGAAACATGGACGACGACCGGTACCGCGACATCGTCGGCAGCTTCAAGGAACACATCCTCGCGGGCGACATCTACCAGGCGGTTCCCTCGCGACGGGTGTCGTTCGCAGCGCCGGACGGCGGGCTGCCGATCTATCGTCGGCTGCGGGTTTCGAACCCGGCCCCGTACATGTTCTATCTGCGCGCGCTCGGGATGGAGCTGGCAGGATCCTCGCCCGAACCGCTCGTCCGGGTCGAAGGTCGGCGCGTCTCGACGCGGCCGATCGCGGGAACGCGCCCGAGAGGGCCGACGGAGACGAGGGACCGCTTGCTGGAACACGAACTGCTCGCCGACCCCAAGGAACGGGCCGAGCACGCGATGCTCGTGGACCTCGCCCGCAACGACCTGGGGCGCGTCTGCGCGCCGGGCACCGTTCGCCCGACCGAACTGATGCAGGTGGAGCGGTTCTCGCGCGTGATGCACATCGTCTCGACCGTCGAGGGCGACCTCCGCCACGACATGGAGCCCTTCGACGCGCTCGCGGTAACGTTCCCCGCGGGGACCGTCACCGGGGCGCCCAAGCGCAGGGCGATGGAGCTGATCGCGGAGCACGAGCCGACCCCGCGCGGGGCCTACGCAGGCGCGGTCGGGTACCTGACCTTCGCTGGCGACCTCGACTTCTGCATCACGATCCGGACCGTGGTCGTCACGGACGGCGTGGCGAGCGTCCAGACGGGTGCCGGGGTGGTCGCGGACTCCGACCCGACGACCGAGCTCAACGAGACGAAGGCCAAGGCCGAGGCCCTGATCCCCGCCGTGTCGCCCGGCCGGTCAGTCGTCTGAGACGGGGACCCGAGCGGAGAAGATCATCTCCGAGCCACCGACGTACCGAACGCTCTCGACCCACAGCCCGAGGTCCTCGAGCTCGCGCTGGAGGCTCGCCCGCGTGTAGCGGTTGATGTGCTCCTTGACGTAGCCGTTCGGGAAGACCTTGCCGTACAGCCATTCGAGGACAAGCCAACGGGTCCGGCTGTAGTCGGGCGTGCCCAGGATCAACCGGCCGCCCGGCGTGATCACACGGACGAGCTCGTCGAGATGGACCTGGCTCCGTGGGATGTGCTCGATCACCTCGGAACAGATCACGGTGTCGAACGCGCGGTCGACGAACGGAAGCCGTGTGAGTGACCCCTGGACCAGGTGGCGGCCCGGCGCTCGGAGCCACCGGAGCTTGTGCATCCCCAGATCCATCCCCACCACGCCCGGGAGCGTCTGGACGATCCGGCTCGAACCGCACCCGATGTCGAGGGTCGAGCGGCTCGCCTGCGGCCCCATCAACGAGTGCACGACCTCGAAGCGGCGACGCTGCCAGCTGCGCTGGAGCGGGATCCACGAGTCGAATGCGCGGTTGTCGTAGTCCGCGGCGCGGACGGAGTTCCGGAGGCTCAGCAGGTGCGCGAGCGTCTGCAGGTACCCGACCCCGACCTGCACCATCCGGACGCGGTTCCAGGGCTCGGCCCCCCGGTACCAGAACGGCACCTCGGTCACCCGCCAGCCCTGACACTGGGCCTTGACGATGATCTCCAGCAGGACGTCGAGCCCCTCCCCCTGGACCGGCTGGATGTCGAGCAGCACGCGGCGTCGGTAGAGCCGGAACGCGCTGGAGAGGTCGCGGAACGGCATCGACAGCCCGAACCGGTACACCGCGTTGAGCACGCGGCTGGCGCTCCGCCGGGCGAACCCCATCTCCGCCACGGCGCCGGGCACGTACCGGGAGCCGATCACGACCTCTGCCTCGTCGCGATGGGCCCAGATGACCGGCACGAAGTCGGCCGCGTAGGCGAAGTCGGCGTCCATCGTGAGGACCCAACCGCCCTGCGCGGACTCGATGCCGGTCCGCAGCGCGTCGCCGTACCCCGCGCTCTTGCTCTGGACGAACGTCGCCGCGGACGCCTCCGCGACCCGCTGCAGCCCGGCGTCGCCGCCGCACACGAGGATCTCCGAACGCGGCTCCACACCGTCGAGGGCGCGGCGAAGCGCGGGGAGCAGCCGGGGAAGGTCGTGACGACTCCCCCACACGGGGACGACGACGGAAAGGACGGTGCCGCGATCGGGTCCGCTCACGTGATCCTCCCCCGGGGTCGCCCGCGACGGTCGCGACCGATGCGCACCAGGCTGTCTCGGCAGGGCCGCATGATAGCGTCCGCCGAATGATCCTCGTCGTCGACCACTACGACAGCTTCACGTACAATCTCGTGCAGCTGATCGAAGGACTGGGCCATCCCACCCAGGTGGTGAAGTCCGACGAGCGGCCCACGGAGCAACTGCTCGCGATGCGTCCCGACGCCGTCGTCCTCTCGCCGGGTCCTGGACACCCCCGCGCGGCCGGCGTCTTCACCGGTCTGCTCGACTCGCTGCCGGGCGACACGCCCGTGCTCGGCGTCTGCCTCGGCCACCAGGCGCTCGGCGTCCAGTGCGGAGGGACCGTCGACCGGACCGAACCCGTGCACGGGAAAGCATCGCTCGTGTACCACGAAGGCGGGGGGATCCTCGCGGGAGTCCCGTCCCCGTTCGAGGCGGGCCGCTACCACTCCCTCGTCGTGGAACGCGGTGACCTCCCGGCGGTGCTGGAGCTGACCGCGTGGACGGAGGATGGCCTCGTGATGGGGGCGCAACATCGGTCGCAACCGCGATTCGGCGTGCAGTTCCACCCGGAATCGATCCTCACGCCCGAGGGGCCCCGGATCGTCGAGAACTTCCTCGGCCTGGTTGGCTGACCTATGGCGCCGGACACCCCGGCCCGTACGCGAACGCCGCCGACCCGCGCGAGGCCCGGCATGCATGCTCGTCGACCGCCACGAACGCGTTCGCCGGGACCTGCTTCAGCTGATCGACGAAGCGGTACGTCCACCGCGGGTCGGCCGTTCCTTGGAAGTACCAGTCGCTGCCGTTGTCGGCGACGATCATGCCGAACCGCTTCATCGCCTTCATCACGACCCGCACCTTCGGGCCGAACCTCGACGTGTCGAAGGACGCCCGGAGACGGAACCGAGCTCCCATCGGCGGGCATCGCCGGTCGCTCGTTCCGGCTCGGTGCCGAGCCGGCCAGATGTACGTGTCGTGCGTGCAGCCGGCGGTCATGCGGATCGCATGGTCGACGACGCCGGCCTCCACCTCGTCGTACCGGAGCAGTCCGGCGAAGATCGGGAGCCCCGCGGCGTCGGCGCTCGTCCAGCCGGCCGGCCGGAGCCGGTTGGCGTTCGGTCCCTCCAGATGGAAGATCGCACCGCTGCCCGCCCTCGGATGACCGTCGTTCCATCGGGCCGCGTACAGCTCGTAGAGGGTGCAATCCGAGCGATCGAGCATGATGGCGTGACGATCGGAGGCCCCCTCGATCGGCGTGCTCCGGCCGAAGGGGTACGGTCCCGGGTCGCTCTCGCCGGGGTTCCCGAACACGATCGAGACCTTCGGATGGTCCCCGCCCACCGTTGCGTACGGGATCCCGTACGAGGGCGGGCCGAAGTCCGGATGCAGGTTCGTGGAGCCGGCGTGCATCGCGCGCTTCCACGTCCGGCTCTTCGAGTGAACGGCGAGCCGCGAGACGTTCATGTGCCAGACGTTGTCGCTCGGGAAGACGTGGCAGGTCGTTCGCTCGACCGTCGCGACCGCGCCCCACGGTCCCGGCAGCGCGACGGTCATCACGGCCGCCAGCGTGGCAGCGAGCGCGATGCGGGCGAGCCGATGACGAGACATAGCCTCGTCATCGGCTCGACCGGCCGCTACGGTTGAGGGCCATGTCCGTGGGAGCCGCTCCCGGGTCGGGCCGGGCCGTGTCCGCCCGAGCGGGCCTCCCGGTGGCGCTCGTGGGCGTCCGGGTCGTCGTCCTGGCGCTCATCCTGATCGGCGCCGCTCGCGGGCACGTCACCGATCCGGCGATCCTGCGCGCCGAGCGTGTGGCGACGTCCCCGGCGACGCCGTACCGGGCGTTCCCGGTCGGGACGATGCCGATCGAGACGATCGCCGACCGCGTGATCGGCAGGGGCGGCGAAGGAGCCGCCATGGCCCGGATCGCGATCGTGGCGTTCCTCGCCGACCTCGCGGCCGCGTGGGCACTGTCGTGGGGATGGGGTCGCCGGCCGGCCATCGTGTACCTGCTGCTGGGTCTCCCGCTGCTCTCGTTCGTCTATCTCCGGTTCGACCTGGTCTCCGTGGCGCTCGCGGCGTGGGGGATCGTCTGGGTCCGCCATCGTGGCGAGGCCGTGGGCGGGATCGCCCTCGGCCTCGCCACGATGGCCAAACTGTGGCCACTGGTGCTCCTCCCGATCGTCTGGATGCGACGAACGTGGCGGCCGGCCATGGTCGCGTTCGGGGGGGTGGTCCTCGTCGTCGGCGCGTGGTGGTACCTGACGGGAGGGCCGAAGGGCCCCCTCCAGGTCCTCACCTTCCAGGGCGCGCGAGGCTGGGACGTTCAGAGCTCGGTCGGATCGCTGCTCTGGGTCCTCGGGCGAGGGATGCCGGTACCGGGATTCGACGTCCTTCGCGTCGGCGATCCTTCGGTGCTGGTCCGCGGCGTCCTGTTCCTCGGGTTCCTGGCGTGCGAGGTGGCGATCTGGCGCCGCGCGGTTCGGTCCGGTTCCGACCCGTCGGGCGGCGCGGCGCTGGCGGCCGTGACCGCCTCGGTCGTGTTCGCCCCGCAGTTCTCGACCCAGTACGCGGCCTGGCTGTTGCCGTGGGCCGCGCTGGCGTTCGAGGGAGACGTCACCGATCAGCGGGCGGCGATGGCCGCGGGCGTCGCGATCGCGCTCACCGGCGTGATCGCGATCGCGTGGTCCGATCCCGCCGCGTTCCCGAGCGCGTGGCTCAAGCTCGTCGTCGTCGCGCGGAACCTCGCTGCGATCGGCGTGGTCGTGACGTGGTTCGCCGATCCGCGCGGAGGAACCCGACGCGAGGAGCCGGCGGCTGCTGCTGCCGCCGCCTGACCGGGCGGTCCTCAGTCCTCCGCGTCGACGCCCTCGGCGGCGGCCTTCTCGGCTGCGACCTTCCGCGCCTCACGGAGGAGCGCATCCACGAGTGATGCCTCGTCGACCTTGGCGACCACCTCACCCTGACGGACGATGAAGCCGAGGCCGTTCCCGCTCGCGATCCCGACATCGGCTTCGCGAGCCTCCCCCGGCCCGTTCACGACGCAGCCCATGACCGCGACCCGCATCGGAACGCCGAACCGCTCCTTCTCGATCGCGGCGTTGACACGTTGCGTGAGCGCGAGCACGTCGACCTCCGCGCGTCCGCAGGACGGACAGGCGACGAGGTCAAGACCGCGTCGGCGGAGCCCGAGCGACTGGAGGATCGCGTTGCCGACCTTGACCTCCTCGACCGGGTCGTCAGTGAGGGAGACACGGATCGTGTCGCCGATCCCTTCCGACAGGAGCGTCCCGATCCCGACGGCGCTCTTGACCCCGCCCATCGGCATGGGGCCGGCTTCGGTCACCCCGAGGTGGAGGGGGTAGTCGCACGCCTCCGCGAGCTCCCGATACGCATCGATCATCACCCGCGGGTTCGAGTGCTTCACGCTGATCTTGAGGTCGAAGAAGCCCTCGTCCTCCAGGATCCTCGCCTCGTTCATCGCGGACTCGACGAGGGCGGCGGGCGTGGGCGACCCGTGCTTCTCGAGCAGGTCCTTCTCGAGCGAGCCTGCGTTCACGCCGATCCGGATCGGCACGCCGCGGTCCTTCGCCTCGCGCGCGATCAGGCGCACCTTGTCCTGGTACTTGATGTTCCCGGGGTTGATCCGCAGCCCGTCGACGCCGGCCTCCAGCGCCGCCATCGCGTACTTCCATTGGAAGTGGATGTCCGCGACGACGGGGACCGTCGACTTGGCTGCGATCGCGACGAGTGCCTCCGCGTCCTCCCAGTGCGGGACGGCCACGCGCACGACGTCGACGCCCGCGGCCACGAGCGACGCGATCTGCTGGAGGGTCGCGTTGATGTCGGCCGTCTTCGTCGTCGTCATCGACTGGATGCTGACCGGCGCGTCGCCGCCGATCGCCACACGGCCGAGCTGGATCTGCCGCGACTTCCTGCGATCGACCATCTGGGTCGTCAGTCTCCCAGCACCGATCACGAGCCGAACACGTGGAACGTGATCGTGCGCTCCTTGGGATCGTCCATCTCGAAGAAGATCAGGCGCTGCCAGCGACCGAACCCCGCTTCACCCGCGACCACCGGGACCGCGTGCGACGTCGCGGACAGCAGCATCGCCTTCACGTGGGCATGGCCGTTCTTCCGCTCGTCGTCGTGCATGTTCTGCGTCCGCACGTCGAAATCGTCGTGCTCGTAATACACCCCGTCCTGCGGGACGAGCTCGGTGACGTGCCGTCGGAAGTCGGCAAGCGCTCCGTCCTCCCATTCGTTGATCAGCAGGGCGCAGGTCGTGTGGGCACAGAAGACGATCGCGGCTCCATCGGTCACCCCGGAGTCCTTGATCGCGCGCCGGAGGTCGTCGGTGAGGTCGAGGTACTCGTAGCGCTCGGCGGTCGAGATCGTGACGCTGGTCGTGGCCGTCTTCACGCGAGCCTCCTGTCGTCGACCGCGACGGCGGGCACCGCGGCGGGCAGATCGAACGTGAACGCACTTCCGCGCCCCGGATCGCTCTCGGCGACGACCCGGCCGCCGTGCCCCTCGACGATCGACCGAGCGATCGCGAGCCCGATCCCGGTCCCCCCATCGTCCCGCGACCGCGATGCGTCGACGCGGTAGAACCGTTCGAACACCCGTGGCAGGTGTTCGGCCGCGATCCCGACGCCCGTGTCGGCCACCCGGACCTCGACGCGCTCGCCCCGCGACCGCGCCGTGATCGCGATCTCGCCCCCCGGCGGCGTGAAGCGGACCGCGTTGTCGACCAGGTTGAACAGGACCTGATGGATGCGCTCCGGGTCGGCTTCGGCCGCGAGACCGTCGGGGACGTCCGCCTCGAGCGTGATGTCCGAGATCGCGCGGCCGATCGTGATCTCGGAGATCACCCGAGCGACGAGCGGGGCGATCGCGACCACCTCGCGTTTGAACGGGACCTCTCCCGACTCGAGACGGGAAAGGTCGAGGAGCTGGTCCACGAGCCGGCTCAGCCGCTCGGTCTGGGACAACATGACCTGCAACGTCCGCGGATCGGCCTCTTCCACCCCGTCCGCGAGGTTCTCCAGGTGCGCGCGGATCGCCGCGATCGGGGTCTTGAGCTCGTGGGACACGTTCGCCACCAGATCGCGTCGGCTCCGTTCGAGGTCCTCCAGCTCCGCGCTCATCCGGTTGAACGCCGCGGCGAGCTGGCCGACCTCGTCCAGGCTGCGCACGTTGACCCGCGTCGAGTAGTCGCCACGCTCCAGCCGCCGAGCCGCCGCCGCCATGTCGCGCAACGGCTGGGTCATCCCGCGAGCGAGCCACCGAGCGATCACGAGCGAGATGCCGGCCCCGAGCGCGCCCGCGATGAGGAACTGCGCCCAGAACTCGAGCAGGAAGGACGCGGTTGCCGCCACGCGACCGACGAGGCCGGGCTCCAGGGCCGACTGGACCGCGAAGACGATCTGGACCACCGTGCCATCGCGCACGATCGGGACCGACGCGTATTCGAGGTCGTGGGTCCGCCCGACGTGGACCTGTCCGTCCGTGTTCAGCGGGAGCTCCGCGGGCGGCTCGCCCTGCACCACGTCCCCGGTCGGCGTCGTCACGACGACCGTGACCCCATCGCCCGGATTCACGGAACCCTGTACGGCGAACGTGCGAGCGACCCACACGAGATGGAGGCGCCGGCTGTCTTGCGACGACTCGCGCAGGGCGTACCCCAGCATCAGGAACACCAGCACGAGCGTCATCGCGACGGCGAACACGATCACGGACCCGAGCTTCGCCCGGATCGTTGGCAGCTTGTCGAGTGGACGCATGGCCATCGGGGTCATTCCTTGAAGGCGTAGCCGACCCCGTGGACCGTCCGGATGAAGCGAGGGTCGTTCCCGTCCTCGCCGAGCTTCCGCCGGATCCGCGCCACGTGCGAATCGACCACTCGTCCGCCCGCGTAATCGCGGTACCCCCAGACGCGGTCCATCAGCTGGTCACGGCTCAGGACCACACCCGGTTCGCGGGCCAGCGCGAGCAGGATCTCGAACTCGAGCGGCGTCAGTCCGATCTCGTCGTCGTCGACCTCCACCCGCCGGCGAGCGGCGTCGACCCGGAGGCCGTGCAGCTCGATCGGGCCGGCGTCTTCGCCCTGGACGCTCTCGATCCGCTCGACGCGCCGAAGGATCGCGCGGACCCTGACGGCGAGCTCCCGGAGGCTGAACGGCTTGGTGAGGTAGTCGTCCGCCCCGACGGCGAAGCCGGCCACCTTGTCCGCCTCTTCGGTCTTCGCGGTCAGCATCAGGACGGGGGTCCATCGATCGCGCTGGATGCGCTTACAGACCTCGAGGCCATCCATCCCGGGGAGCATCAGATCGAGCACGACCAGGTCGGGCTGATGCTCGTGGGTGGCCTCGATCGCTTCGGGACCATCGGACGCGACCACGACCCGGTAGCCCTCGCTCTCGAGCCGGGCTCGGACCGCCTCGGCGATCGCTGCCTCGTCGTCCACGACCAGCACGGTCTGCTCGCTCACCGGCCAATGGTACGCGGGCGCCTCCGGGGGCGCAGCCGCCCGTCGATGGAGAAATCGTTGCGCGGCACGTCCCCTTCCCGCTGGTCAGGGGCTGGGCGGGAGTGGCTTCAGGATGTCGAGGACGAGGGTCGAGATCGTCAGGAACCCGAGGACCGCGAGGACGACGGCGGACACGGGGACCAACTTCTTCAGGTCGACGCTCCGGCGGCGCACCTTCTCGATCGCGAGGACCGCGAGGTGGCCGCCATCGAACGGGGGAAGCGGCAGGAGGTTCACGAGCCCGATGAAGATCACGATGTAGGCGAAGACGCTGAGGGCGTAGGGCCAGTCACCCTGTTCGCCGATCGTGCCGACCTCACGCGAGATCCCCACGATCGACGCCGGATCGGTCCGGTCGCGGGGTGCGTCCGTCGAGAGCAACGTGAACAGCCTCCCGAAGCCCTGAGGTCCGAACACGCGCGCGATCTGCGTTACGGACTCCTTGCTGAAGCTCGCCGCGTCGCCGAAACCTTGGACCAAGGCAAGGGGGACCGGGACGTCTTGCGTGCCGATCGCGGTGATCACCACGCCGAGCCGGCCGCGCGTCTCGCCGTCGACCACGTCACGCACCGGCACGAGCGCGACGGTCATCTGCTGCCCGTTCCGGTCGATGACCACATCAACCGGCGACCCGATGTTGCTCGTGATGACCCGCTCGATGTCGCCCCGGTCGGACGTCGGGACGCCGGCGATGGACAGGATCACGTCGCCGGACCGCAGACCTGCTTCGAACGCGGGGGACGCCACGGCTGCGCCTTGGTCGATCTGTCGTGGCACCGCATCGATGCGCCAGGGACCGGTCGGCCGTCCCCAGACGGCAAGGACGACACCGAGGATCAGACCCCCCACGACGAAGTGCGACAGGGGTCCGGCGAGGATCACGAGCGCGCGCTGCCAGCGCGGCCGCGCTCCGTAGGAGCGGTGCTCGTCGCCGGGAGGCACGTCGTTCTCGAACGGATTCATCCCGGCGATCTTCACGTAGCCGCCTGCCGGGATCGCCTTGACGCCGTACTCGATCTCGCCGCGCCGGAAGGACCACACCTTCGGCCCGAACCCCAGGAAGTACTCCAGGACGCGGAACCCGTACGCGCGCGCGACGAGGTAGTGACCGAGCTCGTGGATCATCACGATCACGAACAAGGCGACCACGAAGCCGACGATCGTGAGGCTGAAGGCCATGACGCTCCGTTCGACGGGACCCGTTCCCGCCGCTCGGGAACGATGGTACGTCACGCCGGGCTAGGGACCGATCGGGACCCGCTTCACCACGTCGAGGATCGCGGTCGAGATCACGAGGAACAGGAGCAGGAGCAACACGGCCGCCGACACGGGCACGATCTTCCGGATGTCGATCGGCCGGCCTCGGATCCCTTCGATCGCCAGGACGGCGAGGTGCCCGCCGTCGAACGGAGGGAGCGGGATCAGGTTGACGACACCGATGAAGAGGGTGACGTACGCGAAGAAGAACAGGAACGCTGCCCAGTTCCCGCTCGAGCCGATCGCACCGACCTGCTGGCTGATCCCGACCACCGAGACCGTGTCGTTCTCGTTGCGTGACGCATCCGTGAACAGCAGCGTGACCACACGGGAGATGCCCCGGGGACCGAACGCGTGGCCGATCTGCCCGATCGACTGCACCGTGTACTTCCCGACGTCCGCGATCCCGCCCCTGATCGAGGGCAGGATCGCGAGTGGGACCGGCCCGAGCTCGATCCCGAGACGGACCGAGACATGGTCCGTCCCCGGATCCAGGACGATCGGGTGGACCCGGAGCACCACGACCCGACCGCCACGCTGGACCACGACCGGGATCGCCCGATCGGGGTGTGCCGCCACGTAGGGCCCGATCTCCGTCGGGGTGGGGTCGTCAAGGTCGCCGAGCCGCACGATCACATCGCCCGGCACCAGACCGGCGAGGGCCGCCGGCGAGGGTTGACCCAGGATCTCGGCCGGCACATCCGAGATCACCGACATCGAGGTCCGGTCGGTCTCCCCCGCCGTCCACAACAGGAACGAGAAGAGGATCGCGGCCACGAGGAAGTGCGAGAGGGGGCCGGCGAGGATCACGAGCGCGCGCTGCCACCGCGGCTTCACCCCGTACGCCCGGTGCTCGTCCCCGGGAGGGACGTCGTCCTGGAACGGGTTCATCCCGGCGATCTTCACGTAGCCGCCGGCGGGGATCGCCTTGAACCCGTACTCGACCTCGCCGCGACGGAACGACCACAGGCGCGGACCGAACCCGACGAAGTACTCCAGGACGCGGAACCCGAACGCGCGAGCGACGACGTAGTGCCCGGCCTCGTGGATCAGGATGATCGCGAAGAGGGCGACGAAGAAGGCGACGACCGCGAGGGCACCCACGGCGGGCTGCCTCTCAGCGTTCCTCGATGATCTCGGCCGCGCGCTGGCGCGCCCAGTGGTCGGCGCGCTCGATGTTGACGATCGATACGAGGGGTGCGGCGTCGTGCTCGTCGACGACCGCTTGGACGACCTCGACGATCCTGGTGAGTTGGATCTTGCCTTCGAGGAACGCCATCACGGCGACCTCGTTGGCCGCGTTCATCACCGCGGGGAACGTCGAGCCGAGGCCACCGACGCGATACGCCAGGTCGACGGCCGGGAACGCTTCGCGGTCGACGGGCTCGAACGTCAGCGCCCGCTCGGTCAACGGCACCGGCTCCACGCCGGTGGGGAGACGCTCCGGCCACGCGAGCGCGAGCTGGATCGGCAGCCGCATGTCCGCGGTCGCCATCTCCGCGCGGAGACTGCCGTCCCGGAACTCGACGAGTGCGTGGATCGTTCCTTCGGGATGCACCAAGACGTGGATCTGCGAGTACTCCAGATCGAACAGGTGGTGGGCCTCGATCACCTCGAGCCCCTTGTTCATCAGGGTCGCCGAGTCGATCGTGATCTTCGGGCCCATCGACCACACCGGGTGCTGCAGGGCCTCCTTGACCGAGGCGCGGGCGAGCTCGCTCCGTGTCCAACCACGGAAGGGTCCGCCCGAGCCGGTGATCACCACGCGCTTCAGGTCCTCGCGGCGTTCGTGGCGCAACGCCATCGCGAGCGCGGCGTGCTCGGAATCGACGGGAAGGAGCCGTTCCGGCTCGCCCTTGACGAGGTCCATCACCAGCTCGCCGCCGACGACGAGCGACTCCTTGTTCGCGAGCGCGACGGTCTTGCCCGCTTGCAGCGCCGCCAGGGTGGGGGCGAGTCCTGCCGACCCGACGAGCCCGTTCAACACGAAATCGGCATCGGTCTTCGCGGCGAGGATCTCCGCCGCGTCGGGTCCGACCATCAGATCGACGCCCTTGATCGAGCCGAGCTTCGCCTTGACGTCCGCCGCGGCGGACTCGTCGGCGATCGCGACCAACGGCGGAAGGAACTCCCGGGCTTGCCCGACGAGCAGTTCCTGGTTCATCCCGGCCGCCGAGAGCCCCACGATCTTGAAGCGATCAGGGTTCCGCCGGACCACGTCGAGGGCCTGGGTCCCGATGGACCCCGTGGACCCGAGGATCGTGATCGACCGCATGGTTTGGAGCTTACTCCGAGGTCGTGGGAACGCCGTGAAGCGAACGTTACGTGAATATCACGCGGAACAGGAGGAAGGTGGCCGGCGCGACGAACAGCAGGGAATCGATCCGGTCCAGCACGCCCCCGTGCCCGGGCAGGACCGTCCCCATGTCCTTGACGCCGAGATCGCGTTTGACGATCGACTCGGCCAGGTCGCCGAGCGTCGCCGCCACCGAGACGACGAGACCGAGCAGCAGCGCGTCGACCCTCCTGTCTTCGAACGGACCTACGAACGACGTGACGAACGCACCGGATGCGACGATCGTCGTCAGCGTGCCGCCGAGCAGCCCTTCCCACGACTTCTTCGGGCTGATGTTGGGAGCGAGCGGCCGTTGGAACCATCCGCCGCCCGAGACCGACCCGATCAGGAACGCGGCGGTGTCGAACAGGAACGTCAGCCCGACGATCGCGAAGACCAACGCACGGCCGTCGGGCAGCTTGAGGGTGGCGATCAGGTAGCCGGCGAGCAGCGGGATCCACGCCATGTTCAGCACCGTGAGCCCGATGTTCCGGGTCACGTTCGTCCGGTGTTCGGCGGGGACCGTCATGAACCACAGGAACGCCGCCATGACCCCGAGCGCGAACATCGCGGGCGTCGCGGCCTCGCCTCGGAAGTAGGCGCCCGCCATCATCAAGACGCCCGCGACGAGACCGACGAGGGTCGCCGGTTGGTTGTGGGCCTTCACCATCACGCCGAAGAGCTCACCCTGGGCGATGAGCACGGCGAGCCCAGCGACCACGGCGAACGCGGCCGGTCCGGCCCACAACGCCGCGAGCGCGACGCCCGCGAGGAGCACCCCCGTCAAGAACGCGGCGGGAACATCGCGTTCACCCGGCTGGGGGCCGCGGC
>JBKOUM010000028.1:0-19361 GCA_046723385.1 Actinomycetota bacterium | reverse complement strand
ATCCTCGGAAGGAACGACCGGCGGGATCGCTCACGTAGACCGGATCTTCACAGGAAGCGCATACGACGCGCCGGGCCGGGCGTGAACCGCCCGGCCCGGCGCGTCGTATCCCGTGTAACCCCAACGGCAACCAACGGAGGTTTCCGCATGCGCAAGATCCTGGCGGGACTGGCGACGCTCGCGATCGTCGGCACCGGATGCTCCCTCGACCTATCGGGCCAGTCCTCCGGGGCGTCGGCCGACACGTTCAACGGCTCGTCGACCGGCAAGACCCTGCCGATCGAGGCGGTCGTCCACGACGCTCTCCCGGCGGTCGTGAACGTCACCACCGACGTGTTCCAGCCCGATCAGTTCGGCAACGTCCAACGGGGCAAGGGCGTCGGGACCGGCTTCGTCGTTCGTCAGGACGGCATCATCGTGACCAACTGCCACGTCGTCGAGGGCGGCTCCAAGATCACGGTCTCGATGTCCGCCGACAAGCCCACGCAGTACGACGCCCGCGTGATCGGCGGAGACTGTCAGCACGATCTGGCGGTCCTGAAGATCGACGCGAACGGGCTGCCGACCGTCCCGCTCGGCGACTCGAGCGCGCTCGACCTGGGACAGCCCGTGGTCGCGATCGGGTACGCGCTCGCGCTTGAGGGCGGCCCCACGGTCACATCCGGGATCGTCTCCTCGCTCGACCGCACGATCACGGTTCCCGATCCCAGCTGCTCCGTCTGTCAGAACGGCCGGCGCGTGTACACGGACGTGATCCAGACCGACGCCGCGATCAACCACGGCAACTCGGGCGGCCCACTGTTGAACCTGACGGGCCAGGTCGTGGGGATCAACTCCGCCGGTGACGACAGCGCGCAGAACATCGGGTTCGCGATCGCGATCGACTCCGCGAAGTCCGCGATCCAGCAGGCGGTCTCTGACCCCTTGGTGGCGGCTGCCTACCTCGGGGTCACGTCCCAGACGGTGACCCCGGGCATCGCGATGCAGCTCGGACTGCCGGTCGACAACGGTGCGTACGTGATCGCCACGACGAACGGTGGTCCGGCATCCCAGGCGGGGATCAAGGACGGCGAGGTGATCACCGCGATCGAGGGCTCGAAGGTGTCGAGCGCCGACGACGTCGGCACGATCCTCGCGAAGCTGTCGCCCGGTCAGACGGTAAGCGTGGACCTCGCCACGTCGAACGGTGGGACGCGCTCGGTCGACGTCACCCTCGGCACGCGGCCACTCCCGACGCAGTTCCCGTAGAGCCTGCGGGCGAGACTGGCTGCGCTAGCCTTGCGCGCATGAGCACACCCTTCGAGGCGGGAGAGCACGCGCTCCTGCTCGACCAGCGGGGTCGCTCGTACCTGTTCGTGCTCCAGCCGGGAGCCACGTACCACACGCACTCCGGGACGCTCGCGCACGACCTCGTGCTGGGGCGACCGGAGGGCACGCGCGTGGAGACGGCGCGCGGGATGGTGCTGGTTGCCTTCCGTCCGCGCTTCGCCGACTACGCGCTCAAGATGAAGCGCGGCGCGCAGGTCGTGTACCCGAAGGACCTCGGCCCGATCCTGACGTACGCCGACGTGTTCCCGGGCGCCCGGGTCCTCGAGGCGGGCACGGGGTCGGCGTCGCTGACGATCGCGCTGTGCCGGGCGGTCGGCGAAGGCGGCCGCGTGGTCTCGTACGAGCTGCGCGACGAACATCACGCCCAGGCGACCCGCAACCTCGAGGGCATGTTCGGCAAGCTCCCGGACACGCTCGAACTCCGCATCGGCGACGTGGCGGATGTCGGACGAACGGGTGAGACGTTCGACCGATGTGTGCTGGACCTGCCGGAGCCCTGGGGCCCTCTGCCGGAGCTCCGCGAGACCCTCGAGGCCGGTGGGGTGGTGTGCGCGTACCTGCCCACCACCGGGCAGGTCCAGCAGCTCGTGCTCGCCCTTCCGGCGCAGGGCTTCCTCCACGTCGAGACCTTCGAGACCCTCCGACGGAGCTGGCACGTCACGGAGCGGAGCGTCCGCCCTGACCACCGTATGATCGGGCACACCGGCTTCCTGACCGTCGCGCGCCGACTGTCCTGACCCACAGGGACCATTTCTCCGAGTCGTCCTAAGCCGTTCCTCGCGCGGTGCCGTAGATACGGAAAAGAAGGGTCTATGCACGGTCACGTCGGAACCCCGGTGTAGATTCGGGACCTCGGAGGAGACGCAGATGTCCGGACACGGCGAGCAGGTCGACGAGCTGCGATCGCAGGTCAAGTTCCTCGAAGAAGAGGTCGGCTTGCTTCGGCGCCGACTGACCAACGCCCCCCGCCAGGTGTCGATCCTCGAGGAGAAGCTCGTGGAGACCCGCGAGCAGCTCGCCAAGGCGATGGGCCAGAACCAGCGCCTCGCCGACGCGCTCCGCGACGAACGTGACCGGATCGAGGCGCTCGCCGAGGAGGTCGAGAAGCTCAGCCAGCCTCCGGCTTCGTTCGGCGTGTTCCTGCGCGCCAACGACGACGGGTCGCTCGACGTCGTGACCGCGGGCCGGAAGATGCGGGTGATGCCGGCACCGGATATCGAGACCGCCAAGGTCGTCCCGGGCTCACAGGTCGTGCTCAACGAATCGCTGAACGTGGTCGAGGTCCTGGATCCCGACGGCGCGGGTGAGGTCGTGAAGGTCAAGGACCGCCTCGGCGACGATCGCGCGCTCGTCTTCGGGCGCGGCGACGAGGTCCACGTGGCGTTCCTCGCCGGCCAGCTTCTGGAGACCTCCGTCCGCGCGGGCGACAGCGTCCTGTTCGACCCTCGCTCGGTCGTGATCACGGAGCTCCTGCCCCGCGAGGAGGTCGAGGAGCTCGTCCTGGAAGAGATCCCGGACGTGGGCTACGAGGACATCGGCGGCCTCGAGGGCCAGATCGAGCAGATCCGCGACGCCGTCGAGCTGCCGTTCCTCTACGCAGAGCTCTTCAACGAGCACGAGCTCGAACCGCCCAAGGGTGTCCTCCTGTACGGACCTCCCGGATGCGGGAAGACGCTGATCGCCAAGGCCGTCGCCAAGTCCCTGGCGGAGAAGGTGGCCGAGCGGACGGGGCGGGAGGATGCGCGCAGCTACTTCCTCAACGTCAAGGGCCCCGAGCTCCTGAACAAGTACGTCGGTGAGACGGAGCGCCAGATCCGCGAGATCTTCCAGCGTGCCAAGGAGCGCAGCGAAGAGGGCCTGCCCGTGATCGTGTTCTTCGACGAGATGGACTCGATCTTCCGAACCCGAGGGACGGGCATCTCCTCGGATGTCGAATCCACGATCGTGCCCCAGCTCCTGTCGGAGCTCGACGGCGTCGAGACCCTCAAGAACGTGATCGTGATCGGCGCCTCCAACCGCGAGGATCTGATCGACCCCGCCATCCTGCGCCCGGGCAGACTCGACGTGAAGATCAAGATCGAGCGCCCGGACGCCTCCCAGGCCAAGGACGTGATGGGCAAGTACCTCCACGCGTCGATCCCGGTCCACCCCGATGAGATCGAACGGCACGGCGGGGACGTTCAGCTGGCGTGTCACCGGATGATCGAGAGAACGGTCGAGCGGATGTACGAGACTTCCGACGAGAACCGGTTCCTGGAGGTCACGTACGCATCGGGCGACAAGGAGATCCTCTACTTCAAGGACTTCAACTCCGGCGCGATGATCGAGAACATCGTCCGGCGCGCCAAGAAGGAAGCGATCAAGCGCTTCCTCTCCACCGGCGAGAAGGGCATCAAGACCGAGGATCTCCAGCGCGCGATCCGGGACGAGTTCAAGGAGAACGAAGACCTGCCCAACACGACCAACCCGGACGACTGGGCCAGGATCTCGGGCAAGAAGGGCGAGCGGATCGTCTACGTCCGGACCCTGCTGGGTCAGGAGGGGGACGGTCGGCAGGTCGAGCGCGTGAGCGCCGGCCAGTACCTGTGATCCGCCCTCGCGGGTAAGGTGGACCCGTGGCGATCGCCAAGGTCATCGGCACGGAGACCGAGTACGGGATCGCGGCCGTCGGTCAACCCGATTTCAACCCGGTCCTCTCGTCATCGCTGCTGATCTCGTCGTACGCCGGCAGCCTGCGCAAGATCCGGTGGGACTACGAGGACGAATCGCCGCTGCGGGATGCTCGCGGGTTCGAGCCGACCGCAGGCCGAGAGATCTCCGAGGAAGACCTCGGGTTGGCGAACGTGATCCTGCCCAACGGCGCTCGCTACTACGTGGATCATGCGCACCCCGAGTACTCGACCCCGGAGTGCCTGACCCCGCGCGATCTGGTGATCCACGACAAGGCCGGCGAGCGGATCCTGGAGCGGTCGCTCGCCGTCGTCGCGGCAGAGATGCCGTCGACACCCGCGCTGGCGATCTACAAGAACAACTCGGACGGCAAGGGCAATTCGTACGGGACGCACGAGAACTATCTCGTCGACCGGGCGACGCCGTTCGCCGACATCGTGCGGGATCTCACCCCGTTCTTCGTGAGCCGGCAGATCTTCACGGGCGCCGGCAAGCTCGGTCTCGAGGCACAATGGGACGACCGGGGGCGCCATGTCTTCCAGTTGACGCAGCGCGCCGATTTCTTCGAGACGGAAGTGGGTCTCGAGACCACGCTCAAGCGCCCGATCATCAACACGCGGGATGAGCCGCACGCCGACCCCGAGAGATACCGGCGTCTGCACGTCATCGTCGGCGACGCGAACCTGTGCGAGGTCGCGACGTTCCTCAAGGTGGGCACGACCTCGATCGTGCTCAAGATGATCGAAGACGGGTTCCTGCCGGACTTCTCCCTCGTCAATCCTGTGGCCGCGATCCACGACGTCTCTCGGGACGTGTCGCTGTCGGCCCAGGTGGTCCTCACCGACGGACGCCGCATGACCGCGCTCCAGCTCCAGACGGAGTACCTCGAGCTCGCGCGCAAGTACGTCGACCGCGAGGACGACACCGCCGAGAACCGGGAGGTCCTCGACCGATGGGAGGCCGTCCTGCAGGGCCTGGGCGACGACCCAGGTTCGCTCAGCGCCCAGCTGGATTGGGTGGCCAAGCTCCGCGTGCTCGAAGGGTTCCGTGAGCGGGACGGGCTCCCGTGGAGCGATCCGAAGCTCCGCGCGATCGACCTCCAGTACCACGACGTCCGTCGCGATCGCGGCCTGTACCACCGGCTGGAACGCTCCGGCAAGGTCGAGCGGCTCACGACCGACGACCAGGTGCATCGTGCGGTGATGGAGCCGCCCAACGACACCCGGGCGTACTTCCGTGGGCGATGCATCGCCAAGTTCCCGGACGCGATCGCCGCGGCGTCGTGGGACTCGCTGATCCTCGACACCGGTCGGGACGCGTTGCAGCGCATCCCGATGCGGGAGCCCCTGCGTGGCACGCGGGCACACGTGCAGGAGCTCCTCGACCTGTGCGACGACGCCGCTTCGTTGGTGGACCGGCTGACCGACTGACCTCGCGGACCGCACCCGAAGTTAGGATGTGCACCCGGAAAGGAGCGCGCGTGCCCGAGCAGGAACAGAAGCGGATCCAGAAGAAGGACGGCGGCGGGAACGAGGACGACGCCGGTCAGGTGACCTCCTCATCCAAGGCGAACGAGCTCAAGGAGGAGATGGACGACATCCTCGACGAGATCGACTCCGTGCTGGAGGAGAACGCCGAGGAGTTCGTGAAGTCGTACGTCCAGAAGGGCGGCGAGTGACCGACCGGATCGAGCTGCCGCTCGCCGGGACGCCGTTCGGATCGAGCCCCAGCTTCACCGAGCTCGTTCGCCGCGAGCATCCCGAGGCCGTGCCGGCCGTCGGCGACGCCCCCTTCCCGGTGCCGCACGGGACGACCGTGCTTGGCCTCAAGTTCGACCACGGGATCGTGATGGCCGGTGATCGCCGAGCGACCGCGGGCAACATCATCGCGGACGCCAAGATGCGGAAGGTCTTCGCGGCCGACGACTACAGCGTGATCGCGATCGCCGGCGCGGCCGGCCAGGCGGCCGAGCTCGTGAAGCTCTTCCAGCTCGAGCTCGAGCACTACGAGAAGATCACGGGCGATCGTCTGTCCCTCGAAGGCAAGGCCAACCGGCTCGCCCAGATGATCCGGTCCAACTTCCCGATGGCGCTGCAGGGCTTCGTCGTGGTCCCGTTGTTCGGCGGGTTCGATGAGCGCAGGGACCAGGGCCGGATCTTCTACTACGACGCCACCGGCGGCCGGTGGGAGGAGGACGACTACCAGACGACGGGATCCGGCGGGCAGTCGGCCAAGAACTCCCTCAAGAAGCGGTGGCGCGAGGGCCTCTCGGCGGATGAGGGGCTCCGGGTCGCAGTGGAGGCGCTGATCGACGCCGCGGAGGACGACGCCGCGACCGGCGGACCGGATGCGTCCCGGAAGATCTGGCCGATCGCCGTGCGCGTGACGGCCGACGGCGCCTCCGACGTCCCGGAGGACGAGGTCGTCGCCGCCGTCGAGGCCGTCCTCCAGGAACGGAGCGCCTCGTGAGCTTCATGCCGTACGTCGCGCCCGAGCAGTTGATGAAGGATCGCTCCGAGTACGCCCACAAGGGCATCGCCCGGGGCCGGTCCGTGATCGGCCTCGAGTACGCGGACGGGCTGCTGTTCATCGCGGAGAACCCGAGCGCGACGCTCCACAAGATCAGCGAGATCTACGACCAGATCGCGTTCGCCGGCGTCGGCAAGTACTCGGAGTTCGAGGAGCTCCGGATCGCGGGCATCCGCCTGGCCGACCTCCGCGGGTACCAATACGGGCGCGAAGACGTGAAGGCACGTGACCTCGCCAACGCGTACTCGCAGGCCTTGTCCACGATCTTCACCCAGCAGATGAAGCCGTACGAGGTGGAGATCCTGGTGGGCGAGGTGGACGGCGAGGTCGACCGCGCGGGCATCTACCACATCCTGTTCGACGGGTCCGTCTCCGACGAGCAGGGGTTCGTCGCGATCGGTGGACACGCCGAAGACCTCACGGACACGCTCCGCGACCGGTACCAGACAGGCTGGGACCTCGCCACGGCGGTCCGCACGGCCGTCCAGGCGCTCGGCACGACGCCCGAGGCGCGCGAGATCCCACCGGATCAGATCGAGGCGGCCGTCGTGGACCGGACACGCACCCAGCGCCGCAAGTTCCGCCGCCTGCGGCCGGACGAGGTCGCAGCGGCGCTCGCCTGAGGGATCATCCCTGCGTTCCGCGCCGGCCGACATACCCTTGAGGGATGGACCGGCGGATCTTCGGCCTGGAGAACGAGTACGGCGTCACGTGCACCTTCCGCGGCCAACGCCGGCTGAGTCCGGACGAGGTCGCGCGGTACCTGTTCCGCCGGGTCGTCCACTGGGGCCGGTCCTCCAACGTGTTCCTGGAGAACGGCGCCCGTCTATACCTGGACGTCGGCTCTCACCCCGAGTACGCCACGCCCGAGTGCGACGCGATCGACGAGCTGGTGGCCCACGACAAGGCGGGGGAGCGGATCCTGGAGCACCTGTTGTCGGCGGCGGAGATGCGTCTGCACGAGGAAGGGATCAGCGGGGAGGTCTACCTCTTCAAGAACAACACGGACTCGGCGGGGAACTCGTACGGCTGCCACGAGAACTACCTCGTGGCGCGCCACGGGGAGTTCGCCCGGATGGCCGACGTGCTCATCCCGTTCTTCGTGACGCGCCAGATCTGGTGCGGTGCCGGCAAGGTGCTCCATGGCCCGCGCGGGGCGCAGTTCTGCATCGCGCAGCGGGCCGAGCACATCTGGGAGGGCGTGTCGAGCGCGACCACCCGCAGCCGCCCGATCATCAACACGCGCGACGAACCGCACGCCGACGCCGAACGCTACCGGCGGCTCCACGTGATCGTCGGCGACTCGAACATGAGCGAGTGGACGACGTACATGAAGGTGGGGATCACCGACCTGGTCCTGCGGATGGTCGAGGGCAACACCGTGATGCGCGACCTCACCCTGGAGAACCCGATCCGCGCGATCCGGGAGATCAGCCACGACACCACGTGCACCCGCAAGGTGAAGCTCGCGAACGGTCGGGAGCTCTCCGCCCTGGAGGTGCAGACCGAATACCTGGAGAAGACGAGCCGGTTCCTCGAGCGACGCGGCTTCGATGAAGCTTCCAAGCAGCTCGTGGAGGAGTGGCGGCTGGCGCTGGAGGCGCTGGGCGAAGGTCGGCCGGAGCGGCTCGCCCGGAAGGTCGACTGGGTGACCAAGCGCATGATGATCGAGCGCTACATGGCCAAGCACGGACTGGCGCTCGGATCCCCACGGGTCGCGCTGCTCGACCTGTCGTACCACGACGTGAACCGCTCCCGCGGCCTGTACTACCTGCTCGAGCGGACGGGGAAGGTCGATCGGCTCGTCGACGAGGAGGACGTGGGCGTCGCGATGCGCGAACCGCCCCAGACGACACGAGCCAAGCTGCGGGGAGACTTCATCCGCCAAGCCAAGGCGAAGCGCCGCGACTACACCGTCGACTGGGTGCACCTGAAGCTGAACGACCAGGCGCAGCGAACCGTGCTCTGCAAGGATCCCTTCCGGAGCGTCGACGACCGGGTGGAGCAGCTGATCGCGCACATGTGACGACGGACCGCGGTGCCGACCGAGACCTCGGGATGGTTCGTGGCCCGCCCGTTGCGTCGCCTTCGGAACGGATCACGGCGGGCTCCGGGCGTCCGACACCGCGCCGCTATGATGCGCGACGATGCCGAGCGATGACGGGATGGAACCGCTCGAGCGGCTCCTCAACCTGGTCGGCCTGCTCCTCCAGACCGACCATCCCATGACCTTCGAGGAGATCCGCCGGATCCTCCCTGCCTACGGCGGCGACAACCTGGACTCGGCCAAGCGGAAGTTCGAGCGCGACAAGGACGTCCTGCGCGAGTACGGCGTCCCGCTCGAGATGCAGGCGACGGACGTCTGGGACGTCGAGCAGGGCTACACGATCCCCAAGGAGCGCTATTACCTGCCGGAGATCGCGTTCACGCCCGAGGAGGTCACGGCGCTGTTCGTGGCCGCCCAGAGCGCCTCGGAAGAGACCGCCGCCGCCCAGGGCGTCCGGAAGCTGCTGTACGGCGCCGACGGCGGCATCCTCGCCGGCGCCGGGACGGGGCCGCTCGTCGCCGGCTCGGACACGCGGAGCGCCAGGGTGATCGCTGCGGCGGACGCCGCCGGCGCCCGCCGCCGCGTCCGGTTCGGGTACCGGACCTCACAAGGGGCCACCTCCGACCGAGACGTGGACGCGTACGGCGTCGTGTTCCGCGGCGGGCATTGGTACCTCGTGGGACTCGACCATGAGCGCGAGGCGATCCGGGCGTTCCGGCTGTCCAGGTGCACGACGGAGCTGGAAGACGCCGGCGAAGGGTCCGCGCCGCCCGAGGGGTTCAGCGCGATCGACCACGTCGAGGCCGGGCCCTGGCGAGACACGGCGGAGGATCGGGCGCTCGTGGCGGCGGCGCCGGGGACCGTCGTGCTCCTGGAGAGCACGTTCCCCGGGGTGGAGCGACGTCAGGCCCGCGACGACGGGTGGGTCGTGCTGGCGATCCCCGCGGCCGACGAGCAGGCCCTCGCCTCGATGCTGTTGCAGTTCGGCCCCGATGTGGAGGCGCTCGAGCCACGGAGCCTGCGCGACGAGGTGATCAGGCTCCTGGAAGCCTTCGTCGATGCCTGAGCGTCGTCGGACGCCGACGACGGCCGAGCGCCTCGGTCGGATGCTCGTCATCGTTCCGTACCTCGTCCAGCATCCGGGGACCAGCCTGGCGGACGCCTCGACCCTGTTCGACGTCCCCCCGGAGCAGCTCCGCCGCGACCTGGATCTGCTGTTCATGTCGGGCTTGCCACCGTACGGACCCGGCGATCTGATCGACGTCGATGTCGACGAGGACGGCAACGTGTGGATCTCGATGGCGGATCACTTCGCCCGCCCATTGCGGTTGAGCAGGCCCGAGGCGCTCGCGGTGTACCTCCGCGCGACGGAGCTGCTCGCGACCCCCGGGATCCCGGACGCTCCTGCGCTGGCGGGCGCGCTCGCGAAGCTGCGCGACGCGCTGGGCCCGGACACCTTGGGCGACGCGAGCGGGATCGCGGCTGTCGCCGCCGGCTCGGCGCCTCCGCACCTGCCTTCGCTCCGAGCCGCGGCCGCGGAGAACCTGCGGGTTCGGATCCGCTACACGGCCGCGAGCACGGGCGAGCCGAGCGAACGGGCGATCGAGCCCGAGGCGGTGTTCGCGAGTGCGGGGCACTGGTACGTGGTCGCGTGGGACGTCGCCGCGGACGGGGAGCGCGTGTTCCGCGCGGACCGCGTGTCGGGGGTCGAGCAGACCGACGAGCGCTTCACCCCCCGTGGTCTGGAGGGCGCCGGACGTCCGCTCTACACGCCGGGGGAGGACGACGTCGCCGTTCGGTTGCTGCTCCATCCCGGGGCGCGCTGGGTCGCCGAGTACTACGCGACCACGGACGTGGTCACCCGCGACGACGGCTCGGTGGAGGCCACCCTCCCGGCCCGGCAGACGTCCTGGGTCGCACGGCTCCTGCTCAGGCTCGGGCGCGACGCGGAGGTCCTCGATCCGAGCGAGCTCAGGACCGAGACGCGGACGATCGCGGAGGCCGCGCTCGGCCGGTACAAAGCCTGAAGGAACCCCTGAGATCCGCGTCGGGGCGCCCGGGGGCGGCCTCTCAAGGCGGGCTCGGCCCGGGCCGATGCTTCCGGGGAGATGACCACGATCCGGACAACCTGCCCCCGCTGTGGCGAGGTCGACATGGGCCCCGAGGCGATCTCGCTCGCCGTGCGCTCGAACGGCCGCGAGGGGAGCTACCGGTTCACGTGCCCGAGCTGTGAGGACGACGTCGAGAAGCGCGCCGACCGCAAGATCGTGGCCCTTCTCGTGTCCGCGGGCGTGGACATCAACCACTCGGAGATGGAGGGGGGCTTCGCGCCGGAGCTCTTCGACGACGGAGACGACCTCGAGCCGAGGGAGCCTCCCGCGCCGCGGTTCACCGCCGACGACCTGATCGAGTTCCACTACCTGCTCGAGGACGAGTCGTACATCCGCGACTTCTTCGCCTCCAGCGGCAACTGAGCGCGTTCCGCCCCCTCCGACCCGCCGTGTAGCATCCGTCGGGTGTCCTGGGTCTTCGTCTGGCTCCTGCTGGGGATCGTGACGACGATGGTGGTCGTGGTGTTCGCGATCTCGCTCGGCCGGCACGTGCTGATCGTCGGTCGGACGGCCCGCCGCTTCCGCGAGGAGGTCGGCCCGCTCGCGGCGGAGGCCGGCCGGGATGGGGCCGAGGTCTCCGATCGCGCCGAACGGCTCCGGCTCCGGCGCACGCCCGAGCGTTCCTAGGCACGGGGTACGATGAAGCTCCCGGGATCGCCCGGGCCGACCCCATGCTGAATATCGGTACGCCGGAGCTGCTCGTGATCCTCGTGATCGCCCTGCTCGTGGTGGGGCCCCAGCGTCTTCCGGAGCTCGCCCGTCAGATCGGACGCGGGCTCCGCGAGTTCCGCAAGATGCAGGACGACGTGAAGGACATGGTCAAGCTCGACCTGGACGACACCCCCGCGAGGACGACGGCTCCCGCGGCGAGCCCGATGGCGCCCGGCGTGCATCGCACCCGTCGCCCCGCGTCGACGAACGGCGACGGATCGGCGCCGGCCGAAGCGTCCGGCGATGCAACGCCGGCGACGGGCTGATCGATGAGGTCCACCGGATGAAGGTGATCCCCCGCCTCCGGCGGACCCCGGAGCAGCGGACGGGGTCGATGACGGTCGTCGAGCACCTCGAGGAGCTCCGTCATCGGCTCATCATCTGCCTGTACGCCGTCGCCGTGGGCGCCGTCGTCGGGTGGTTCCTCTTCCCCCACTTCCTGAACCTGATCTCCTCGCCGTTCTGCGACTACGTGACGGCGCACCCCGAGCAGCGTCCACCGGCGGGGTGCGACTTCGTCTTCAACGGTCCGCTCGACGCGATGCTCGTCAAGGTCAAGGTCGTCGTCTTCCTCGGCCTCGCGGTCGCGCTCCCGGTGATCCTCTATCAGCTATGGGCGTTCATCGCCCCCGGGCTCACCGCGAAAGAGAAGAAGTACTCGATCCCGTTCGTCGTGTCGTCGTGCGTCTTGTTCGCCCTGGGGGCGGTCGTGGCGTACGTGATGCTGCCGAAGGGCCTCGGGTTCCTGCTGGGCTTCGCCGGCGAAGGCGTCGTCCCGCTCCTCACGTTCGATCGATACGTAGGGTTCGTCGTCCTCGTCGCGCTCGCGTTCGGGATCTCCTTCCTGTTCCCGATCTTCCTCATCTTCTTGGAGCTCGCGGGGGTCCTCACCCCGGAGTTGCTCGCCCGCTACCGCCGGTACTCGATCCTGGGGATCGCGATCTTCGCCGCCGTGATCACGCCGAGCTCGGACCCGTACACGATGCTCGCGATGATGATCCCGATGTACCTGTTCTACGAGGCCAGTATCATCATCGGCCGCTTCCTGAAACGAGGGTCGAGGACCGTCTGATGTCGATCAAGAGCAAGGGCAAGACGAAGCAACGGCCCGTCTCGCGGGGACCCCGGCGGGAGCCCGTCCCGGTCCCGAAGCCGTTCGTCCAGCGTCGCTGGGTCCAGCTCACCGCGATCTTCATCGTCGGCGTATTCGCGATGACGGTCTTCGTCTGGGCCACGAACGGCCTTCGTCGCGATCGAGCCAGCAACCAAGCCGCTCAGGAGCTCAGCACCCGTCAGAAGGCGCTCTCGCAGTGGAAGACGGTCGTCGAGTCCCAGTTCTCGGCGCTCGGGCAGCTCCAGGGCGCCGTTCCGCCGATCGTCGCCTCGGACATCTCCGCCGCCGTCCAGGCCCTGGACAAGGGCAAGGACCCCACCTCGCAGGCCAAGGATCTGGAGTCGTCGGCGAACGAGCTCGCGAAGGCCGCGAGGACGATCAACGACTTCGACCTGCCCTCGACGATCGCGAACCAGGGGTTCGATGCGGCGGGCTCCACCGCGTTGACGTCGTCGAAGGAGGAGCTCGTCCAGGCGCTCCGGCTGTACGAACAGGCGGCGAAGCTCGCGGTCACCGCGATGTCCTCGGAGGGTGAGATACGGACGCAGCTGGCCGCGAGCGCGAAGGCGATCGAAGATCCGGCGTCGTCGCTGCTGCAATCCGGCTGGATCAAGTACTCCTCGGTCCTGACCCAGAACCAGCTCTCGGCGGGCGGGACCCCGAGCGGGCTGGGCTCGGGCCTCACCGGAGGCGCCGGCTGACGATGACCGCCCCTTCGGTCGTCGTGGTCGCCAACCCGTCGGCCGGCGGCGGCAAGGCGGGCCGGGCGATCGGGAAGGTCGGCCAGCGGCTCCGCGAGGCCGGGATCGACCACGAGATCCGCGTCAGCTCCTCGGCGGAGGATCTGCAACGCCGGGTTCGAGAGGCGGCCGAGGAAGGCGCCAAGGTGGTCGCCGCGCTCGGCGGCGACGGGACCGTCGGTCTCGCCGCGAACGGGCTCCTCGGGACCGGGGCCGCGCTCGCGATCCTGCCGTTGGGCACCGCCGACGACTTCGCGACGTCGGTCGGGGTCCGCAGGCTCGATGCGGCGGTCCGCGCCATCGCGGAGGCGAACGTGGTGCCGATCGACCTCGTCCGGGTGACCGCGGGCGCCACGATCCGCCACTACGTCGCCCTGGCCGGATGCGGCTTCGACTCGGAGGTCAACGAGGCCGCGAACGCGATGCGGGTGAGGCTCGGCTCGACGGGGACCTACGTCGCCGCGCTCGTGAAGACGCTCTCCCGGTTCAGCCCCGCCGGGTTCCGGATCGAGCTGGACGACGAGGTGGTGGAGGGGCCGCACATGCTCGTCGTCGTGGGCAACTCGATCAGCTACGGCGGGGGGATGAAGGTGACGCCGGACGCGTCGATCGTCGACGGGATCCTGGACGTCTGCCTCCTCCGTGCCATGAGCAAGGCCGCGTTCGTCCGCGCGTTCCCCAGGGTGTTCCGTGGGACGCACGTGACGCACCCCGCGGTGAGGATGGCGCGTGCCAGCCGCGTCAAGGTCGAGGCCGATCGCCGGGTCATGGTCTACGCGGATGGCGAGCGGGTCGGACCGGCCCCGGCGGTCTTCGAGGTGGTCCCCGGAGCTTTGCCCTTGATCGTGGGTCCCAACGCGAGAGCGGTGCGATGAAGCCCGGGCTGCTGCTGATCCACGCCTTCCCGGTCGACGCGAGGATGTGGAGCGCGCAGCTCGGTGGGGCGCGGACGATCGCACCGGATCTGCCTGGGTTCGGGGGAACGCCGGTGGCCGAGGGAGGCGTCATGACGATGGACCTCGCGGCCCGCAGGTGCCTCGAGGCGATCGACGCCGCCGGGCTGGAAGGAGCCGTGGTGTGCGGACTCTCGATGGGTGGCTACGTCGCGTTCGAGCTCTGGCGGCAGGCGCGAGAGCGCGTGGCGGGCCTCGTGCTGGCGAACACGCGCGCCGGCGCGGACACGCCGGAGGCCGCGGCGGGCCGGCGCGGGCTCGCCGAACGGCTCCGAACGGAAGGCAACGTGCTCGTCGAGTCGCCGCCGCCCCTCCTGTCCGAGGACCCCGCCGCCGGGCTCTGGGATCGGGTGCGCGGGTGGATCGCGGACCAGCCCGTCGACGCGATCGCCGCTGCAGCGCTCGGGATGGCCGAGCGGCCCGACTCCACCCCGGACCTGGCGACGATCGACGTCCCGACGCTCGTGATCACCTCCGAGCGGGACACGCTGATCCCCGCCGAGGTGAGCGCCCCGATGGCGGACCAGATCCCCGGCGCCCAGCTGACGGTCCTGCCCAACGCCGGCCACCTCTCCAACCTCGAGGACCCCGACGGGTTCTCCTCGGTCCTGGCGGCGCACCTGGATCGCTGCGGCGCCGAGCGGTAGCCGCGCGGGCCGCTCCTACACTGACTCCGTGAGCTCCCTCGAAGCGTTCTCCGAGCGTTACCCGTTCCCGCTGGACGAGTTCCAGCTCCGCGCGATCGACGCCCTCGATCGAGGCGGCTCCGTCCTGGTGGCCGCGCCGACCGGGTCGGGGAAGACGGTCGTCGCCGAGTTCGCCGTGGAACAGGCGATCGACGCGGGCGCCAAATGCTTCTACACGACCCCTCTCAAGGCCCTCTCGAACCAGAAGTTCGGCGACCTGGTGGCCGCGTACGGCCCCGACCGGGTCGGACTCCTGACGGGCGACAACACGATCAACGGCGAGGCATCGATCGTCGTGATGACCACCGAGGTCCTGCGCAACATGCTGTACGAGCGCAGCGACACCCTCGGCGGCCTCCGCTGGGTCGTGATGGACGAGGTCCACTACCTCCAGGACCCGTACCGCGGAGCGGTCTGGGAGGAGGTGCTGATCCACCTGCCGAGGTCGGTGGCCGTCGTGTGCCTGTCGGCGACGATCTCGAACGCCGAGGAGTTCGGCGAATGGATCGGGACGCTGCGAGGGGAGACGACGGTCGTGATCGAAGAGAAGCGGCCGGTCCCGCTCGAGCACCACTACCTGATCGGCCAGCGTCTGCACCCGATGCACGTCGAGCAGGATGGGGTCCTGCTGCCCAACCCCTACGTGGTCTCACTGGATCAACAGGAGGTCCGCGTCCGGTCCGGGTCCCGACGAGGGCGCGGGCCGACGGGGCCGCGCGTCGCCGACCGCGGCGGCCAGCATCGTGTCTACGCGCCCCGGCGCGAGGAGGTCGTCGAGGTCCTCGATCGAGAGGGCATGCTCCCCGCGATCTACTTCGTGTTCAGCCGAGCCGGCTGCGACAAGAGCGTCCGGTGGATGCGACAGGCCGGGATCCGGTTGACCTCCCGAGACGAGGCGGCGCGGATCCGCGAGCGGGCGGAGAGCCGCGCCTCCTGGATCGACGATGCCGACCTGGTCGCGCTCGGGTTCTACGAGTTCCTGGAGGGACTCGAGGCCGGGGTCGCGGCGCATCACGCCGGGATGATCCCGGTCTTCAAGGAGACGGTCGAGGAGCTCTTCGAAGCCGGCCTCGTCAAGGTGGTCTTCGCGACGGAGACGCTGTCGCTCGGGATCAACATGCCCGCGAAGACGGTGGTGATCGAGGACCTGTGGAAGTTCCAGGGTGAGCGGCACGAGCTGCTCACCCCGGGGGAGTACACCCAGCTCACGGGCCGAGCGGGTCGTCGCGGCATCGACCACCTCGGCCACGCCGTGGTCGTCTACCAGCGGCAGGTCCCGTTCGAGCGGGTCGCCGGGCTGGCCGCGACGAGGACCTACGACCTCACGTCGTCGTTCCGGCCCTCGTACAACATGGCCGTCAACCTGGTCAGGAACTACACGCCCGAGCAGGCGCACGAGCTGCTCAACTCGTCCTTCGCCCAGTTCCTCGCCGACCGGGGCGTCGTCGCGCTCGAGCGAGCTCGCGCGCAGGACGCCGAGGCCCTCGAGGGGTACCGGGCGAACATGCGGTGCGACCTCGGGGATTTCGATGAGTATCGGGGGCTGCTCCAGCGGGCGCGGCGGCTCCGCGACGAGGACCGACGCGGTCGCGAGGCGGCACGCGCGGACGAGGTGCGCGCCGCGGTCGCGTCGCTCAAGCCGGGAGAGGTGATCCACGTCCCGCGCGCACGCCGGAAGGGACTCGCGGTCGTCCTGGCGACGCGCGACGGGAAACCGACGGTCCTGTCGCAGGATCGGTCCTTCTTCCGGGTCTCGGCCAAGGACTTCGACGAGCCGCCCCCGGTCCTGACCAGGATCGCCCTGCCGAGGACCGGGTCGGCCCGCAGCGCTCGCTTCCGGCGCGACGTCGCCTCGGCGTTGGTCTCGTTGCACGTCGCTCCGACCCGATCCGGGCGGGCGCGCGCCGCCGACCCCCAGGTCGAGCGGGAGGCCGCACGGCTCGAGTCGGCGGCGCGCGCCCACCCGTGCCACGGATGCCCGGAGCGGGCCAAGCACGAGCGGTGGGCCGAGCGTGCGTCGAAGCTCGAACAGCAGATGGCCGGTGTCGAGCGGAGGATCCGCGTCAGGACCGAGACGCTCGCTCGTCGGTTCGACCGCGTCCTCGCCGTCCTGCGCGATCTGGGGTACGTCGACGGCTGGGCTCTCACGGCCAAGGGCCGAACGCTCACGAGGATCTACGGCGAGGGCGATCTGCTCGTGGGGGAGGCGCTCGCGACCGGGCTGTTCGACGATCTCCAGCCGGCCGAGGCGGCGGCGGTCGTCTCGACCGTCGTCTACGAGGCCCGGGAGCGCAACCCGCTCCCGGGGAAGCTGCCGACGCCGGAGTCGGCGCACCGCTACGAGCTGCTGCAGCGGCTCTGGCGCCGAGTGAGGAGGACGGAGGACGAGCACCAGGTCCAGCTGAGCCGTGAGCTGGAACCGGGGTTCTCCACGCCGATCCACCGGTGGTGCGAGGGCGTGCCCCTCGAGGAGCTCCTGGACGAGACCGAGATGGCTCCGGGGGACTTCGTTCGGAACTGCAAGCAACTCCTCGATCTGCTCCGGCAGATCGAGGAGGTCGCCGACCCGGAGACGGCGAAGCTGCTGCGTCGTGCCCACGACGGGCTCCTCCACGGCGTCGTTGCCTACACGGGTGTCTAGCTACGATGCGTCCATGAGCGTCGCCGTGAGCCCGTTCGGGGCGCTGGCCGTGATCGTCGACCCGCGGGCGGGGGAGGGGCGCGTCGCGGCGAACGTCGACGCGGTGCGCCGGGCGCTCGACCGCGAGGGTCTCGAGCACCGGGTGCAGCTCGCGGACGGACCCGGCGACGCGGCACGACTGGCGGCCGCCGCTCTCGACGAGGGGTACCGCTACGTCGCCGCCGTCGGCGACGACGGCACCGTCCAAGACGTCGTGAACGGGATGTTCCGCGACGGTCGGACGATCGTGGAGTCGCCCGTCCTCGCGGTGCTCGCGGCCGACTCCGGATGCGACCTGATCCGGAGCTTCGGTCTCCCCGGCGACGTCGAGGGAGCGTCCACGCATCTGCTCGGCGACGAGACGTACGAGCTCGACGTGATGAAGATCTCCGCGCGCGGCGACGACGGCGCGCTCCGGACCCGCTACGCGCACAACGTGGCCGAGATCGGGCTCCACGCCGCCGCGACGGACCGCTCGGCGCGACTGCCCCGCCGCCTGGGGGACGCGAGGCGCTTCCTTGGGTTCTGGTCCGCGTACGCGAGTTCACGCGTCGACGCGGTCGACGTGATCACGGACGGGCGGCCGCATCCCCTCCGTGCCTGGAGCGTGATCGTCGGCAACGGACAGTTCGCCGACGGCGGGATGCGCCTGTCGCCGCGGTCGTTCCCGGGGGACGGGGTCCTGGACACCCTCGTCTTCACCGGACGGAAGTCGGACGCGTACCGCCTGCTGCCCCGGATCTTCCGCCACGGGGATCACGTTCCCGACCCGGGGATCACGGAGCTCCGGGCGAGGTTGACCTTGCGGATCGAGAGCCGCCGACCGCTCGCGGTGGTGGCCGACGGCTCGAGGCTCGGCACGACACCGGCGACCTTCCAGGTCGTGCCACGGCAGATCCTGCTGAAGCTCTGATGGACGCGACCGAGCGGAACGCCGATCGCATCGCCCGTGCCGCGACAGGTGCAGCTCACGAGGGTCTGGCCGCGATCGTGGTCGGCCCCTCTCCCGACCTCGCGTATCTCACCGGGTACGACGCGATGCCGCTCGAGCGCCCGACGCTGCTCGTGGTGCGCCCGGAGCACGACCCCGCGCTCCTGGTCCCGGAGCTCGAACGGGCGCGCGCGGTCGACGCCGGCGCAGGCGCCATCGCGGAACTCGTCGGATGGCGCGACGGGTCCGACCCGTACGAGGCGACGAGCGCACTGCTCCCGTCCGGCGGGCGGGTCGGGCTCTCCGACCGGATCTGGGGCGCGCACGTGCTGGGGTTGCAGGCGGCCGCGCCCGCGCTCACCTGGGCGTCGGCGTCCGGGGTCCTCGCCCGCCTCCGGGCGCGCAAGGACCCCGACGAGCTCGACGCCCTCCGCCGAGCCGGTGCGGCCGCCGACGCCGCGTTCGACGACATCGGTGTCCTGCCGTTCGCCGGCAGGTCGGAGCGACGGGTCGCCGACGACCTCCGACGTCTCCTGGTCGAGCGGGGGCACGACACGGCCGAGTTCGCGATCGTGGCGAGCGGGCCGAACGGCGCCTCGCCGCACCACGAGCCCACCGACCGCGCGATCGGGATCGGCGACGCGGTCGTCCTGGACTTCGGCGGCACGATCGACGGCTACTTCAGCGACACGACCAGGACGGTCATGGTGGGGGAGCTGCCCGACGGCTTCGAGGACGTCTACGCGCTCGTGCACGAGGCGCAGGAGGCCGGCGTCCAGGCCGTCCGCCCCGGCGTCCCGATCCAGGAGGTTGACCGCGCGGCGCGCCGGGTGATCCACGGCGGCGGCTTCGGCGATCGC
>JBKOUM010000214.1:0-12206 GCA_046723385.1 Actinomycetota bacterium | reverse complement strand
GCACTCGGTCGAGACGGCCGAGGCAGTCCTCGAGGGAGCCGGTCTGTACCAGCGGGTCGAGCGGACCCCGGCGATCTGCTTCGTCGATCTCACGGGCTACACGCGTCTCACCGAGGAGCAGGGCGACGAGACAGCCGCTCGTCTCGCCTCCCATCTCGGTGCGCTGGTCGACGGGGTGGCGCTTCGGCACGCCGGCCGACCGGTGCGGTGGCTCGGCGACGGAGGGATGTTCTTCTTCCGCGAGGCGACGGCCGCCGTCCGAGCCGCGCTCGAGATGAGCGAGGGTGCTCCGGCCGCCGGGCTGCCGACCACGCACATCGGGATCCAGTCCGGGCCCGTTGTCTTCCAGGACGGCGACGTCTACGGTCGAACCGTCAACGTCGCCTCACGCATCGCCGATCTCGCGGAGGCCGGCGACGTCCTCACGACCGAGGAAACCATGCGGCGAGTTGGCGCCCCTGAGATCGATTGGACCCGCGTCGGGCCGGTCGAACTGCAAGGGGTCGCAAGGCCGGTCACGCTTTTCCGCGCAACGCGTCGGCGCGACCCTCATCATCAGGTGACGGCGTGGAGGACGGCGTAAAGAAGGACCGGTTCGGCGACGCCCTTGAGAGCGAACGACCCGACCGGCTCGAAGACGACCTCGCTCGAGCCGGCGCGATCGACGACCTCCTGGGTGACCAGCACCTGGCCGGGCTCCGCCTGCCCGGCGATCCTGGCCGCGATGTTCACGGTCCGGCCGAAGTAGTCCCCTCCTTGGAACACGACGGGGCCCGTGTGCACACCGATGTGCGCCGGAGGCAACGCGGCGGCGGGAGCCGCGTCGCGCATCTCGAGCGCGGCGATCACGGCATCGTCCGGGTGCCGGAAGTGAAACATCACCCCGTCGCCCAACCACTTCACGACCTTGCCTCCGTGCCGCTCCGCCGACCGCTGGACCAGCGGGGTCAGACGCGCGGCAAGATCCGCGGCAGCCTGATCGCCGCGCTCCTCCGTGAGCCTCGTGTACCCCGTGAGATCGAGGAAGCAGATCGCAGGAGCCGTCGCGATCTTGGTTCGCAATCCGGCGCGGTCGAGCGCGTCCTCGACCGCCGCGATGAGGGTCTCGTTCCATGTGTGCTCCTGGTTGGCGTGGTAGATCGCCAGCAGCGCCTGCTCGATCAGGGGGGTGAACCGCTCGCCCAACTCGGCCTGGACCTGCAGCATCTCCGCCGCGTTCATCCCGCTCGCCAGGCTCGGCACCAAGATCTGGGTCTGCCACCAATCCGCCTCGTCCTCCGTGATCCGCCGCAGGGCGTCGCCGTACACGCGGAGCGACCGTTCGACCACCGCGGGATCGAACCCTCTCGAGAGCTCCAGCTTGATGAGCGGAACGACCTGGAGCTCGTCCTCGCGCATCTGATCCTCGGCGTCGGCCAGGGCGAGGCCGGCTGCCTCCCGAACGACCAGCAGGAGCTCGATGGGGATGCCCTCTTCCGAGCTCACGTCCCGGAACGACCTCGAGCTCAGACGAGAGAAGCGGTCATAGACCGGGAGATCGAGGAAGGCGAACGACAGCTCGCCGCGCTCGAGCGACTCGACGAGCGGGTCCAGCGGGAGCCCCGCCCGTTCGAGGCTCCCATACAGGCGAGCTCGCCGGGCATCCCCGTCGCTGAACGTGCCGTCGCCGTCGGGGACCAAGGCGCCGACGTCGACCAGTCTCGTCACGTAGGCGGGGTCGACCCCCGCTCGCTCCGCGACCTCCCGATGCGAGATCCCGCTCACGGCAGAAACGTAGTCGTCCGGACCCCGGGCCGACCTCGAGGATCGACGAGCGTCCCGCCGCATCTCCTATCGTGGGGCCGTCCGTGTGGAGGAGTGGACATGGCTGGAAGCAGAGTGCGCCTGCCACCGCGGTGGTTCGTCGTGACCGCCTGGCACGTGCACCGGGGGATGTTCCGAGCCACCGCGGGACGCAAGGGCCTGTGGCCACCCCGCCCGGGGAATTGGGGCACGTTGCGGCTCACCACGACGGGCCGGCGCAGTAGCGAGGCGCGGAGCGTGATCGTCGCCTACGTCGAAGACGGGCCCAACCTGATCTCGATGGCCATGAACGGCTGGGGCGCGGCGGAGCCGGCCTGGTGGCTGAACCTCCAGGCCCATCCGCAGGCGGTCGTCGCGCTGCCCGGTGGGATCCGGCGCGAGGTACTGGGCAGGGCTGCGGTCGGCCCCGAGCCTGAACGGCTCTGGCAGACCTTCCGCGAACTGGACCAGAAGCTCGACGGCTACGCCGCCCGGCGCCCGCGAGAGACGGCGGTCATCGTCCTCGAGTCGCAGACGGCGGCCGGATGAGCCTGCTCACGCGCGGTGACGCCCGATCGCTCACCACGGGTTGCCCAACGGCGGCCATCTGTCGAGACTGCAGGAGACCGGTAAGACGCCGGGCCGGCCGGCGTTCGGAGCGATGACGACGACGGGAGGTCTCGGGTGACCGAGCACGCGAAGCCGGGCAGGACCGGGGACCATCCCCGTCCTTCCGCCCCGCCCCCGCCGCCGCGGTGGCAGCGCTGGCTGCCGTTCGTCGGGCTCATCGCGACGCTGCTGCTGCTCTTCTGGCCGGCCCGCTCGCCGCAGGCGACCGAGCTCAGCTACTCGGCGTTCCTGTCGCAGGTCGACCAAAGCACCGTCGCGACGGCCGTCATCGACGCGACCGGCGGCGTCTCCGGAACGATGAAGGACGGGAGTTCCTACACGACCCAGATCCCGACCGCGCTGCAGGATACGAACCTCTCCAGCCGGCTCGAGGACAAGGGCGTGCAGATCACGGCGAAGCCGCCGGCCGGCACGACGCTGTTGGACGTCATCCTGAGCTTCCTGCCGTTCATCCTCCTGATCGGGGTCTACGTGTGGTTCGCCCGGCGAGCGCAACGCCAGCTCGGCGGCGGCCTCGGCGGCATCCTCGGGTCGCGCGCCAAGGTCTACGACGCCGAGCGACCGACCACGCGGTTCACCGACGTCGCCGGCTACGAGGGTGCGAAGCAGGAGATCAGCGAGGTCATCGATTTCCTCAAACAGCCCGAGCGGTTCGCGCGCGCCGGCGCGATGGGCCCCCGCGGCGTCCTGATGGTCGGACCGCCCGGCACGGGCAAGACGCTTCTCGCGCGCGCGGTCGCCGGCGAGGCAGGCGTTCCGTTCTTCGCGATCACCGGGTCCAGTTTCGTCGAGGTGTTCGTGGGCGTCGGCGCCGCGAGGATGCGCGACCTGTTCGCGGACGCCAAGAAGCGCGCGCCCTCGATCGTGTTCATCGACGAGATCGACGCGATCGGGCAGCGCCGGGGGGGCGGGGTGATCTCGAACGATGAACGCGAGCAGACGTTGAACCAGCTCCTCGCCGAGATGGACGGCTTCGACCGATCCACCGGCGTCGTGGTGCTCGCGGCCACGAACCGCCCGGAAGTCCTCGATCCCGCGCTGCTCCGCCCCGGTCGCTTCGACCGCGAGGTGGAGATCGGCCTTCCCAACCTCAAGGAGCGCGCCGCGATCCTCCGCGTCCACTCGGCGGGGAAGCCGCTCGATCCGAGCGTCGACCTGAGCGTCGTCGCGCGCGCGACGCCCGGATTCGCCGGCGCCGACCTCGCGAACCTCGTCAACGAGGCGGCGATCGTCGCGGTGCGCGCCGGCCGGTCGACGATCACGGCCGATGATTTCTCGCAGGCGCGCGACCGCATCCTGCTGGGTCGCCGCGAGGCGTCGAACGCGCTGGTCGGCGACGAGAAGCACGCCGTCGCCGTCCACGAAGCCGGTCACGCCGTCGTCGCGGCCCTCTCCGATCACGCCGACCCGGTCGCGAAAGTCACGATCCTTCCGGCTGGGCGGGCGCTCGGCGTGACCGAGCAGCTCCCGGAGGACGAGCGCCACCTCTATCCTGAGAGCTACCTGCTGGACTCGCTCGCGGTCAGCCTCGGCGGGCGCGCTGCGGAGCAGCTCGTGCTCGGCGAGATCTCGACGGGCGCTGCGAACGATCTGGCACGGGCGACGCAGCTCGCGACCCGGATGGTCCGGGAGTTCGGGATGAGCGAGCGACTCGGACCGGTCGGATTCTCCGAGGAGTCGCCGCAGTACCTCGGCGCCCAGCAGGTGACGTCGCGTCCGTACGCGGAGGCCACGCAGCGCGTGATCGATGAGGAGGTCGCGCGCTTCCTGCACGACGCCGACGAGCGCGCGACCTCGTTGCTGAAGGGCCACCGCGAGGCGCTCGAGAAGGTATCCGGGCTGCTGGTCGAGCGCGAGACGATCGACGGAGAGGATGTCCTCGACGCGGTCGGCGGCGCCCGGCCGGCGGAACAGACGATCACGATCGAGGAGCCGACGCCCGCGCCGAGCTGAACCCGCTTACCCGGGGTCCCGTTCGTACGCCCCCGCCGCTTCCGACGGGGTGGATCTCTCGGTCCCCTGGTCGCGAGACCGCGGGCCAACGAGATACCAGGTCTCCATCTGGCCCTTGCCCTTGATCGGGATCGTTCCCCGTCGCCTGCAGACGAACTCGTCCTTCAAGAGCTCGTACGTCGTGCGCGTGATCTGGATCTCCCCGGGCACGCTGTGAGACTCCATCCGACTCGCCGTGTTCACGGCATCGCCGTAGAGATCGTAGAAGAAGCGCTTCGTGCCGATCACGCCGGCGACGACCGGGCCCGTGTTGATGCCGATGCGCAGTTCGAGATCCGCCGGATCTGCGATCGTCGACGTCGCGACCGCTTCCCGCATGTCCAGCGCCATGAGCGCGGCCCTGCGCGCGTGATCCTGGCTCGGATCGGGCACCCCCGCTGCCGCCATGTAGCAATCACCGATCGTCTTGATCTTCTCGAGCCCGTGCCGCTCGACGAGCGCGTCGAATCGGGAGAACAGCCGATCGAGCATGCCGACGACCTCGGCGGCCGGAAGACGCTCCGAGAGCGGGGTGAAGCCGACAACGTCGGCGAAGACGATGGAGGCCGACTCGAAGTGGTCCGCGATCGTCTGGGTCGCGGCCTTCAGTCGCTCCGCGATCGAGCTCGGCAAGATGTTCACGAGGAGCGCTTCCGACTTCTCTCGCTCGGCTCGGAGAGCCGTGAGCGCCGCGTTGCGCTGGTTGGCGAAGGAGGCGAGGAGCATGAACGCAACGGACGCGGAACCGATCACGTTCAACGCCAGCATCGTGCTTGTGAACCACCCCGGGAGATCCGCATCCGAGAACAGCACCTCGCCCGCGAGGCCGGTGAGCAGGAAGACGACGATGAAGGCACCGAACCAATGGACCGCCTGGCGCACCTCGAGGAAGACGAGCGCTCCGAGTGGAGCCAGGACGCCCCACAACCCAACCCCTCCGGAAGGGAGGAACCCGCCGACGAGCATCTGCCCGATGGTCGTCGTCAACAGGATGTCGAGCAGCTGCGTCATGAGGAGGGGCTGGAACCGTCGGGTGAGCGCGAAGATCACCAGCGAGGCGACGGAGACGGCGAAGTAGACGAACGGAACGATGCCCGCCGACGACCCGAAGCCGAGGTAGAGACCGCCCCACACGACGGAAACGGGCAGGATCAGGATGGCGAGAAGGACCAGCAGCGCCTTCTTCTGGCGCAGGTCCTCGTCGTCCCGGCCGTCGGCACCGATCCGAGCGAGCAGCGGTGTCCCCGTGGCGAGCCAGCCGGCTCTCGGAGGGGATGGGTTCCGAGACGATGCCGCCGTCTCCTCGGTCACCCCGTTCGCGAGCTCGGCGTCTGGCTCTCCAGGTCCTTCACGGGCGCATCTTCACCGTTCCCCGGAGAAGTGGCAAGCGACCCATCCGACGCTGGCTCAACGCCGCTGACGCGCTCGGCGCGGAGGTCGGGTCGACCGACGATGAGATGAACCGCGAACGCAGAGGCGATCCCGATGGCCCAGCCGCCGATGATGTCGAGCGGCAGATGGGCGCCCACGTACACCCTCGCGAAGCCGACGATCAGCGGCACGACCAGCACCCACCACCGGATGCGGCGCGGGAGGTAGGGGAGGAGCGCGAACGCGAACGCCGCCGAGACCGCGGAATGACCGGACGGATACCCCAAGCCCAGCTGCGCAGCACCACGGACGATCACCTCTCCGTCCCCGAAGACGTCGAGCGGCCGGCCGGCACGGATCAGCTGCTTCGCGATCTTCGCGAGGACGTACGCGAGGAGTCCGGATGCCAGCACGACCGCCGAGAGCCGAACCCGGCGGAACGCGAGGACGATGAGCGCCACGATCGGCACCGCGAACAACGTGCCCAGCATCATCGCGACCTCGAGCGGCGGGTTCAGCGCGTCCGGCAGGTGGTTGATCGCGCGTGACACCGCCCGTTCGCCCGTGCTGATGTTCTCGAGCCGGAACACGGACAGCGCCGCCGCGAGCGCCAGGCAGCCGACGACGATGGAGGCGTCCTTCGGGTGGCGCTCGTACGCAGTGGACGGGCGACTCCGTCTCGCCGCGATCGCCGGATCCGACATGGCCAACGAGATATGCCCAGCCGGGTGGCTCCGTACGCCTCGGCTCGTGGGAGCGCCCGGTCGTCACAGCTAGGGGCCACGCGGCAGGCTCCTCGCCACTCGACGCTAGCATCGGACGATGGGTACTCGAGTGCTCATCGTCGAGGACGAGTCGTCGATCGCCGTGCCGCTCGAACGCCACCTCGTCCGCGAGGGTTTCGAGCCCACCGTCGCGGGCTCGCTCGCGGAGGGGCGCGAAGCGTTCGCGCGTGGAGGACCCGAGGTCGTCCTGCTCGACGTCATGCTGCCTGACGGTGACGGACGGGACCTCTGCCGTGAGATCCGAGCGGGATCGGACGCGATCATCGTGATGCTCACGGCACGGGGGGAAGAGGTCGACCGGATCGTCGGCCTGGAACTCGGTGCCGACGACTACGTCGTGAAGCCGTTCTCTGCAGGAGAGCTCGTCGCGCGGATCCGCGCCATCCAACGGCGCGGCAGCACGCGAGCGTCCCGTCGGCGTCCGATCACGATCGGCGACCTCTCGCTGGATCCGGCCTCGCGAGAAGTCACGAAGGCCGGCGAGGTCGTGGAACTCGCTGCGAAGGAATTCGACCTTCTCCACCTGCTCATGTCGCGCGCCGGCGAGGTCGTGGGGCGGGAAGAGATCATGGACCGGGTCTGGGATCCGCACTGGTTCGGTCCCACGAAGACCCTCGACGTCCATGTCTCGTGGCTGCGAAAGAAGCTCGAGGACGACCCGGCCGCGCCTCGGTACATCAGCACCGTGCGAGGGGTCGGGTTCCGGTTCGCCTCGCCCGACCCGGCCGACGGATGACGCCGTGGGGCGAGCATGAAGGTCCGTTCCCGGCTCGTGTGGTCGTTCACCTACGTGCTGCTGGTCGTGATCGTCGCGCTCACCGTGCCGCTCGCGATCGTGTTGCGAGATCGCGCGCGATCCGAGCTCGAGGCGCTCGCGTTGACGAATGCGCACTCGATCGCCGGTCTGCTGGACGCCCGACAGCTCCGAGCCGGAGACGCGCAGGACCGTCTGTCCCGCGAGATCGAGAGGTTCGCCGACGTCGCGGGGCGTGTCGTGGTGATCGACGAGCAGGGCATCGTCGTGGCCGACTCGGCAGGCGAGGACGTCGGACAGCAGTTCGCCACGCCCGGCCGGCCGGAGGTGGTCAGCGCGCTGCGTTCGATCGCATCGGCCGCTACGCGCATGAGCCAGGACGAAGGCGGCGACATCGCGGTTGCGGCAGCGCCGGTGATCGACGAGGGCCGGCTCGTCGGGGCCGTCAGGGTGTCGCGGAGCGTGGCGGATGTCCAGAGCAACGTCACGCGGGCGACCGTTGCGATCGCTGCCGTGGGCGCGGCCGGCCTGCTGGCCGGTCTCGTCCTCGCGTTCGTCCTCGCGGGATCGCTCGCTCGCCCGTTGTCGCGCCTGGCCGGTGCCGCGCGACGCCTGGGCCGCGGCGAGCTCGATACACGTGCCGGTCGGGTCGAAGGCTGGGACGAGGTCGAGGCGCTCGCCGGCTCATTCGACGAGATGGCCGGCCGGATGGAGCGCACGGTTCGCGCACAGCGTGAGTTCGTGGCGAACGCTTCCCACCAGCTGCGAACGCCGCTCACCGGCATGAAGCTTCGGCTGGAGTCGGCTGCCGCGAGCGCAGCGGATCCCTCCGTGGCCGAGGAGATCCGCGCCGCGGATGCGGAGGCCGACCGGCTCGCTGGGATCGTCGATCGCCTGCTGACGATGGCACGCGACATCGAGGATGGGCTCGAGGCCCACGTCGACGTCGCCGACGCCGTCGCTCGGGCCGTCGACCGGTGGCAGGACCGCGCGGCCAGGGCCGACGCCCGACTCTCAGCTGAGGGCGAGCACGCGGTGGCGCTCTCGGATCCGCGCGACCTCGACCAGGTGCTGGACGTCGTCCTGGACAACGCGATCGCGTACGCACCCGGTCTGATCGAGCTCCGAACGGGCCGCGCCGACTCTCGCGTGATCCTGACGCTCCAAGACCACGGCGCCGGCATCGCTCACGAGGAGCTGCCGCGCGTCACGGAGCGCTTCTATCGAGGCCGAGGCGCGCCTCCGGGCGGCTCGGGTCTCGGTCTCGCGATCGCGAAAGAGCTCGTCGAGAAGTGGGGCGGCCGGCTCGAGGTCAGCGATCCCGAGGGCGGCGGGACGCGCGTCGAGATCGCGCTCCGGTCCGTCGAGTCCTTTGCCGGCTCTTAACGTCGGCCAGGGTACCGTCGGCGGGTGAGGCGATCCCTGTCGCTCGTGGTGCTCGGCCTCTGTGGTCTGGCGGCTGCAGTCGCGATGACCCTGGGGGCCCTTGCGCTCGCCGGCGAGGATGTCGGGCAGGTGGTCCAGCCCGTGTTGACCGGTCAGGGTCCCGCGGAGTCGGCGACCGCGACAGCGTCGCCCCATCGCGACGACCGCGGCAGCGAGCCCTCGGGAAGCCCAGCGGCTTCTCCGAGCGCCGACGACCACGGCGGTGACTCGGGGCAGAGCGGTTCGGGTTCGGGCTCGGGCGACACGAGCGGTAACGGATCCGGTTCGGGCTCATCAGGTTCCGGGTCGGGCGACTCCAGCGGACCCGGCTCCGGCGACGACTGATCCTTATCCGCCCCTTAGCCTCCATCTGTTCAGGTCCTGACGGGCCCCTCCGTAGCGTGGAGTCGACGGCACCAACGACCGAAGGAGGAGGTTCGTGATGCGAGCGAAGGATCTGATCGTCGGCGCGGCGATCGGCCTGGCGGCGCTGCTCGCGGGCGGCGCGGTGGCTATCGCCCAGGACGGCTCGACACCCGCCACAAACGTGACGTCGACCTCGACGAGGAGCATCTCGCCGAGCGCGTCGGAGACGGCGTCGCTCAGCCCCGACGACGGCACGCCCGATCAGGGGCCCGGCGACTTCGGCGCCACCGAGGATGAGCAGGGCGACGACGACGGCACGCCCGATCAGGGGCCCGGCGACGACGGGACCATGGACGACCACGGTGACGATGAGGGTCCGGGCAGTTCGAACTCCGGCCCCGGGCACGACGGCTCCGATGACGACCACTCGGGCCACAGCGGAGAGGACGACGGGCAGTCCGGCTCGGCTGACTGAACACGCGGGCCTGATCGCCGTTCGAGGCCCGGCCTTCGGCCGGGCCTCGAACGGCGAAGGACCTCAAGCAGCTGGGTGCTCGATGAGGATCATGTCGTCCCACCCATCCGCTGGATCCGGTTCATCTCGCGACGGATCTGGGTCTCGTGGAACTCGTCGCTGCGATACACGTCCCACGCGTTCATCACGACGCCGATCCCCCATCCCACGATCGGGAAGACGGGCCAGAAGAACCCGTCCGAGCCCGACATGAGCCAGATCAACACGATGAACGTGTTGACCAAGACGTAGACGAGCAGATGTCCGGCGAGGTCCCGGCGCTTCTTGAGCCGCTTGATCGCCCTCTCGCGGAGAACTTCCTCCTGAGTGGTCTCGTCGAGCTCCATCTCTCTCCCTCCTTCTCACGACACCGGTACGCGTGCGCGAGCGGCTGCTGGGTCGCGCATCCCGGTCAGCGAGACGCCGACGCCGTACGTCACGAACGTGCCATCGGGGACGATCTCGATGATCGCGGCTGAGGTCCGGCGGTCTGTCGGCAGCATGGACCCAAGCTCGTCGAGGAGCGGGGCCACCTCCGGCGAGTCGGCCGGGTGCACGATCGCGTGCCCATGGAAGCTGACGGTCGCGGGCGGGATGGGCATCGCGAGGGTCAGGACGCCACCTCGGCGTACCGGCACCGTCACTGAGATCCTGCCGTCGTCGGCGATGTGCCGCGCCTTCCAGCTGTCTGGCGCGACCGCCACGAAGAGCCGGTGGTCGAGGGTCCGATAGACGACGCCGCTGGATCGCGGTTCACCCGATGGCGTGACGTGACTGAGGACCGCGAACGAAGCTCCAGCGATCTGCCGCCACACCTGCTCGCTCGTGAGTCGAGCCTGTGGCCCTCTGCCCCGGATCTTCGCCGCCATGAGCTCCTCATCCTTCCCGCTCCACCTTCTCCTGACCAGTGTGGGCGTTGGGCGGATGGACTCCTGGGGGTCGGAAGACCCGGCTCCAGGGGGCCGGTCGGGCGTGAGCTGCGGAGCTGCGTCGAACGGCCCATACGTCCCGGGTCGTTGGTTCCTGCTCGCGCTGGATCCCAGAGCCAAGCATGAGCCGAGGAAGGCCGTAGGGGGTTGGAACGATGGCCAAAAACGACGTGGCAGGCGCGAAAGCGTTCCCCGCGGAGGGGATCGTGGTCGCGACCGGGTTCGTACTGGCTTCCGCGGTTCTGTTCGCAGGCGCGATCGCGCCTGGAAGGAGTGAGTGATGGACCGGGCGCTCGTGATCTTCGAATCGATGTTCGGCAACACGCGGACGATCGCCGAGGCGGTGGCCGAAGGGCTCTCCTCGCGGTTCGTGACGGGTCTCACCGAGGTGAGCCTCGCGCCGGCACGGACCGCCGAGGACGTGTCGCTCGTCGTCGTCGGGGGGCCGACCCATGCCTTCGGGCTCACCCGCGCGAGGACCCGCCGGGATGCGGCCACGCAGACGGACGAGCCCCTCGTCTCACCTGCTGGCGGAGTCCGCGAGTGGCTCGAGGCGGCGGAACGGCCCCGAACCGACGTCGGCGCGGCGGCCTTCGACACCCGCATCGACAAGCCCCGGGTGCCGGGCTCCGCCGCGCGACGCGCAGAGAAACGGCTCGGTCGACTCGGGTTCCGGATCGTCGCCGCGGCGGAGAGCTTCTACGTGACCGGCACGAAGGGGCCTCTCGTGCCGGGAGAGGTTGAGCGCGCGCGTCGCTGGGCCGAGCAGGTGGCTGCGGTCGGCGTCCTGCTCACGACCGGCTGACGATCGAGAGACAGAGGAGGTGCGCGGTGCCTGACCAGGGAACGGTCCTGCTGGTCGAGTCGGATAACGCTGAGTCGGAGCGCCTGGGGCGGGCGCTGGAGACCGCCGGCTACGAGGTGATCACGTGCCCGGGTCCGACGGCGCCAGATTATGCGTGTATCGGGGGACGGGAGGGCTACTGCCCGCTGGTCGAGCAGACCGACGTGGTCGTGCTCGATCCTTGGCTGGCAGGTGATGAGTATGGGGTCGGTACCTCTGCCGACGCGCTGGTCGAACTCTACGTGAGCCGCGGACGGACGCTGATCCTGCTCGGTTCCGTGGGTTGGCTCGACCCGTTCACGGGAGGCCACGTGGTCAGCCTGGGCGATCGCCCCGAGGCGAGCGACGTCGTCGCGGCCGTCCGATCGGCTCCCGAGGCAGACGGCTTCGTGTTCCGCGGCGCGTGAGATCGGCTACTCGACCGAACCGGGGGTCGTCGTGTGACGAGCGAGGTACGCGGCGGCCTCCGCACGACGAGCCACCTCGAGCTTCGAGAGGATCGAAGACACGTAGTTCTTCACCGTCTTCTCAGCGAGCTGCAGCTCCTCGCCAACCTCTCTGTTCGTCCGCCCGTCCGCGATCAGCGCCAGGATGCGCTCCTCCTGCGGGGAGAGCCTCGCCAGTCGCTCGTCCCTCATCAAGTGCTTTCCCTTGCGGAGCCGATCGAGGACGGCGGTCGTGACCGAAGGGTCGAGGAGGCTCTTCCCAGCTCCCACCGCTCGGATCGCTCGAACCAGCTCGCCCGATCGAACCTGTTTCAAGACGTATCCCGAGGCCCCGGCCATGATCGACGCGAAGAGGGCTTCGTCATCGG
>JBKOUM010000173.1:0-17536 GCA_046723385.1 Actinomycetota bacterium | reverse complement strand
CTTCGCACGCTGGCGGACCCGCTTCGACAAGGGCCGGAGGCAGGCGAAGAGCAGCGTTGCGGACACGATGATCAAGGCGGAGACCGCGACGCTCAGCACCAGGGCCGACAGGACCAGCGTCAGGAACTCCAACGCGGCGGCGAGCCCGGCCGTGAGCATGAGGACGGCGCTTCCCGCTTGGGTCGTCTGCGTCCCCATCAGCTCCTGGAGGTGGCCCTCCTTGTTCCTCGCCTTCTCCGACCATGTGGCGGCGAGATATGCATCCGCCAGATCCGCTCCAAGCCGACTCTGCACGGTGCCGGTGAGGCGGACCGGAAGTCGTGCGAGCACGATCTGGAGGAGGAGCCGCAACGCGGCAAGAACTGCTGCGACGCCGAGGAGCGCCTTGGTCGACGCATCGACGCCCAGCGGCCCGAATATGAAAGAGCGATGCGTGATGCCCGATGACAGTGCGGTCGCGGTCGCGGCGAGCAACGCGAGGACGGCGGCCTCGGCGAGGCCGGCGAGTGCCGAGCACAACACGATCGCGACCATCGCCCACCGCTCCCCCCCGATGAGCGGCGAGATCCGGCGCATCGCGTGCTGAATCCGGACCACGGGGTTGCGTGCGGGATTCACGCTTCGTTCCCCTCTCGATCGACAGGCACCAGTACGCGCTTCAGCCCGCGGCGCCAGCGCATCGCATATGTCGCTCTGAGCGGCATCCGCGACCGAAGGAACTCCCGGCGCGGCACCGCCAGCGCAAGCACGTACGCCGCCTTCGCCCGCATGCCCGGGATCGCTGCCAGCGTCGCCACGGCGGTTCCTCCCGCACGGCGCCTCGTCGAGTACGCGTCGAGCAGGCGCTCGTCCCGATCGGGCACGGTCGGCCGCTCGAACTCCTCCATCCTCGGGATGTTCACTCCCAGTCGCTCTCGAACCTGGCGCGCCGCGTTCCTGAGCACGCCCGTCAGGTGCCAACGGTTGCACCAGTAGCGCAGCAGACGTTCGTCCAGTTCGGCGCCTGTCGCCAGCTCCGCCACGTCGCGCAGTGGCGCCAGCCGCGGCGTCTCGAAACCCAGCGCCGCGTGCATCGCCACGTTCGCGAACATCCCCGTGTCGTCCAGTCGAAGGAGCCGCCGTCCGCCGAGCGTGAACAGCACCGCCCGGGCCATCAGCTCCTCGGGGTCGATCCACAGCCCGAACGGGCCCAGCACCAGCGTCCGGTGCAGATCGACCTCGATGCCCTCGGTCGGATCCTTGTGCACGCTCGCCTTCCCGAACCGCACCTCGAAGTGCGGCCGAGGCTCTGGCCGCTGACGGATGTGCCCGTTCGCATCCAGCAGCGCGCACGCGGGCTCGTAGTCACGACTGCGTACGAGCACGTCCGCATCGGCGAACGACCGCAGGCACGGTTCGGAGTACGCGGTGTGCGCGACCGACGCACCCTTGAGTACGACGAACCGGATCCCGGCTTCGTCGAACAGGTCCGCAAGGTGAAGGAGCTTCTGCTCCACATAGAGTGACCAGGTCATCGCGTCGCGGTGGTCGGCGAGGAGCTCCGCTCGCTGTTCGTCGTCGAGCTTCAACCAGCCGTCGTCCGCGGACGCCACCGCCAGCCCCGTCACGCGCTGACCGAGGATCCCGGCTCGGAGCGCCTCCCACTCCCGTGGTTCGGGGGCGAAGGCCTCGGGCAGCCGCGCGCCTGGCAACCCGAAAGCGGCGATATCCGACATCGCGCACCACACCGCGCCAGGCTCCGTCACGACCGCTCCACCAGGCCGAACGAGACGAGCTCATCGAGGCACGCGCTGACCTCGGGCTCGAGCGTGTCGGAGGCGACGCCGAACGACGTGGCGAGGTCATCAACCAGCGCCTTCGCTGTGCCCGGCTCCTCGAGCGCCCACCACACAGCGCTGGCACCACCAGACAGCCGCTGCACTTCGGCGCTGTCCGGAAGCGCGACGACGACGTCGGCGCCCGTCCGCCGCCACAGGACGCGTTCCGACCGTCGGAACTCCGGCGCGCTCACAGCTTCACCACGTTCCGCCGCTTGGGCCCAAGTACAGCGTTCCGCGCGTCGAACACCGCGCGCGCGTGATCGGCCACCCACTCCAGGTCGTAGACGGAGTGCGGCGTGAGCACGGCCACGAGGTCCGCCCCCGCCACAGCCTGGGTGGTGAGCGCCGCGCGGCGCACGTTCGAACCGTTGAGTTGGACGTTCTCGACCCATGGGTCGTGAAAACTCACCTTCGCTCCCCGCTTGTGGAGGTGCTGCATGATCCGGACGCTGGGCGACTCGCGGATGTCGCCGACGTCGGGCTTGTAGCCCGCACCCAAGACGAACACCTTCGCGCCCTTCACCGCCTTCCCGTGCTGGTTCAGCGCTTCCGCGATCCTGCCGGCCACCCATACCGGCATCTGCGAGTTCACGTCCTCGGCCACCTCCACCACGCGGAACTGGTGGCCCGAGTCGCGGCGCACCTGCCAGGTGAGGTACGCCGGGTCCAGCGGGATGCAATGCCCGCCGACCCCCGGGCCAGGATGGAACGCCATGAACCCGAAGGGCTTCGTGGCCGCGGCGGCCAGTACCTCCCACACGTCGATGTCCACCTCGCTGCACACCATCGCCATCTCGTTCACGAGCGCGATGTTCACGTGGCGGAACGTGTTCTCCAGCAGCTTGGCCAGCTCAGCAGCGCGGCACGAGCTGACCGGGATCACCTTGTCCACGAGCTGCTCGTAGAACAGCGTGGCCAGGCCCGTAGCCTCGGGGTTCAGTCCCCCGACGATCCGTGGCACCTCGCGGAACGAGAACTCCGTGTTGCCGGGGTCGATCCTCTCGGGAGAGTACGCGAGTAGGAAGTCCCGGCCGGCCCGCAATCCACTTCGCTCCAGAGCCGGCAGCACCCGTTCCTCGGTAGTACCGGGATACGTCGTGGATTCGAGCACCACCAACGATCCAGGCGCCAGGTGCTCCGCGGCGGTGGCCGAAGCAGCGTCGATGTACGACAGGTCCGGCGTGCGATCGCGAAGCGGCGTCGGCACGCAGATGCAGACGAGCTGCGCGTCGCGGATCGGCGCGGCTTCGGTGGAGAACGCGAGTCGTGCCGTGGCGAACCCCGACGCGAAGACATCCTCGGAGACGCCGGGCACGGCCGGTTCTCCGTACTGGAGAGCAGCGACACGCTGCGGGTCGGTGTCCACACCGAACACGCGGAACCCCACCTCGGCCGCGGCACACGCGAGCGAAAGGCCCACGTAACCCTGCCCGATCACCGCCATGTTCGCGGTCTTGGTCAGGATGCGGCGGCGAAGCTCGGCTGTGGAACGCATGGGTGACCCTTCGGACAGGCTGAACGAGGCGCTCAGGCGCTGCGTTCGTGGATGTAGGCGGGATCGCCAAGATCCACCAGGAGACGCACGGCCGCGGCGCGGCGCCGGAAGCACTGCCGGCGGCTGATGTGGAGGTCGCGCGCGATCTCGTGCGCCGGGAGTTGCTTCAGGTACCAGAGGTACAGGAGACGTCGATCACGCTCCGAGAGCTCCTGCATCCGCCGACAGAGCTCGTCGCGGACCGGTAGCGAGTCGTACAGCCCCTGACGGATGCCGTCGGCCGCGTACCCGCCGCGCTTGCCCACGCGATAAATCGACGCGGTGGTGGGCTGCCACCAATCCGTGTAGGTGAGCAGGGCCCGCACGACGTCATCGTGCGCATCGAGCACGAACCTCTCCTAACGTTAGACAATAGCGGTTCCCGAAGTGCCGCTCCAGTGGGGAAAAACCCCTAACGCTCATCCGACGCAGCCCGGCTCGTCGACGCCATCGCGATCGCGCGCCGCTCCTGCCGCGTGGTTCTGTAGCGGCGATGGCTGGTGGGCATCTTGATCTCGTGAGCCGCGTTCAAGGCCACGCCGATCACGGGAGCAGCCAACCGCCTGAGCACGCCGGTGGTGCGCTCGGCCAGCTCGGCGCGTGTCTTGCCTGCGCGCCCCACCAGCAGGACCACATCTACGTGCGACACGAGCGGGGCGATGTCGCTCGCGCCCAAGACGGACGAGCAATCCAGGATCACCACGTCGGCTCTCGTCGCGACCTCGTCCAGCACGTATCGCATGCGTTCGGAGCCGAGCAGCTCACCGGGGCTCGCCGGGATCCGACCGCTGGGGATCATCTGCACGTTCGCGACGCTGGTCGGCTCCGCGACGGGTCGGACGTCGCTGTCCCAGCGCAGCATGTCGGTCAACCCCGGGCTCACGCTCACACCGAACATCCGGTGGATCTTCGGGCGGCGAAGATCGCAGGAGATCACGGTGACCCGTTTGCCCAGCTCGCCGTAGGCGGCGGCCAGGTTCGCGGCCACCGTGGTCTTCCCATCTCCGGGGCCGGGGCTTGTGACGAGGATCGTCTTCGGGAAGGTGCCGGGCCCATCGCTACCGTCGCCGTTCGAAGTCGACACGACCATCGCCGCCCACGAACCGGCAACGCTCGCGCCGAGCAGGCGGAACGCGTCGGCCGCCTTGCCCGTCGGGTTCACCGTGACGGAGACCTTGCGACGCTCCTTCCGCTTGATCACCGGGATCTCGGCGACGACCGGAAGGTCGAAGTGCTCCTCCGCCCGCTGCCTCGTGCGGATCTTGGTGTCGAACCGCTCGACCAGCAGCGCGATCGCGAGCCCGGCGAGGAGTCCCAGGAGTACAGCCAGCAGGACCCGAAGGAGCCGACCTTGCGGGGGGCGGAACCCCCCCACGCGAAGCTCCTCCGCGACCGGCTCTTGGATGGTGATGAACCGGAGGCTCGCGTTCGTTTCGAGCTGTAGGGACGCAAGCTGGTCCCGATACGGCCGGATGGCGTCCTCGGTGGCGCCATCTTGCTGGAGACTCGCGATGTACTCCGTCAACGAGCGGATCTGCCGCTCGATCTCGCGGTTCTTGAGTCGCGTCAGATACCTGCCCAACGCGCTCGAGAAGGCACGCGATACGTCCTCGGAATCCTTCGGGTCGGAGGAGTAGCCCGACACGTCCAGGAAGCCGGAGACCGGATCGACCTGGGCCGTTACCTCGTTCTGCAGCACCAGGGGATCCACCTCGCTATCCATCTGCTTGGCGGCGATCACGGCGACTTGCGGTGCCTTGATGAGCGTCGGCAAGGATTCGAACGGCACGAAGTCGCTTCCCGATGTGAAGTCGCTTCCCCATGTAGAGGGATCCTCGAGCAGGAGGGTCGTCGCTCGATACGTCTTGGACTGCTCGGCGGATGGGCTCGGAGAGGCGGCTGGCATCATCACGAAGGCCGTGATCCCGGCGACCGCGACCGCCGCGATGATCACGAACCACCTGCGGCGAAGCGCACGCATGTAGTGGATCGGTTCCATCTAGGTGCTCCCGTCCATCAGCGCCGCGACGGCCGCAGCCTGGTTCGGAACGCCCAGCTTCCGGAAGGCACGGGTCTTGTGGTGCTCCACCGTCTTGAAACTGATCCCGAGCGCGCGGGCGATCTGCTTCGCGGCCATCCCCTTCGCCGCCAATTCCAGGATCTGGCGTTCCCGACGACTGAGGAGGCCGAAGCGAGAGATCCCGACGCGCGCGCCCGGGACGAGTGCCGACGCCAGGTACGACACGGGGGCATCGAGGGGCACCATCACGCCTTCGTCGTCGTCGGCCACAGGCCGGTCGTCGATGACGACCACGCGGACACCACGCTGCTGCAACCGCGCGACGGCTGAGCGGGCGCCCGGGATCCGAGTGTCGACCGCAGCCGCGTCGGCGCGCTCAGCACAGCGTTCCAGCTCCTCGGTGTTGGTCGCGACACCGATCGTCACCATCGCGGGGAACGGCCCGAGCGCCGCCGCGATGCCCTCGGCCGCGAGCGCTTCGCGATGGGCGATCACCACGGCGCGCACGCTCATCCGAAGCCTCCCGCGGCCGCCAGCTGCGTTCCTTTCGCCGCGGCCCGGCGAAGCAGCTCGGCGAGCTCTTCGTCGCGACCGCTCCTGGCGAGCACGGCCATGTCCCGGAGGTTGCGCCTGAGCGGCGCCGGCTCGGGCGCACCCGGCGTGGCGACCACGATGTCCGGGTGCCCAGACGGCGCCGGGCGATCGTCATCCTCCGCGAGCTGCTCGTGGCACTTCTCCCCCGGACGCGCACCGATGATCTCGATCTGGATGTCGCGACCGGGAACGCGCCCCGCGAGGCGGATCAAATTGTTCGCGAGGTCGAGGATCTTCACCGGCTCGCCCATCTCGAGCGTGAGGACCTCGCCTCCCTTCGCCATCGAAGATGCCTGCAGCACGAGCTGCACGGCTTCCTGCACGCTCATGAAGTACCGCGTCATCTCAGGATCGGTCACGGTCACCGGGCCGCCTGCCTGGATCTGACGCAGGAACGTGGGAACCACCGACCCCCTGCTGCCTAACACGTTGCCGAACCGGACCGCACAGAAGGTCGTGCCTCGGCCGTCGAGGCTCCGCACGATCTCTTCGGCCAGCCGCTTGGAGGCCCCCATCACGCTCGCCGGGCATACCGCCTTGTCCGTGGAGATCAGCACGAACGTCTCGACGCCGGTCGCCACCGCGGCTTCGGCGACGTTCGCAGTGCCCAACACGTTCGTGAGATAGGCCTCCTGCGGGTGGTCTTCCAAGATGGGGACGTGCTTGTGGGCCGCCGCGTGGAACACCACATCGGGTCGGATCCGTTCGAAGAGTTCGTCGACGCGCGTACGGTCGCGTACGTCGGCCAGCATGCTCCTGCTCGATCCCGCGGGCAGCGTGGCGATCAGCTCGAAGAGGTGGGTCTCGTCGTTATCGAGCAGGAACAGTTCGGCCGGATCGAAGGTGGCCACCTGGTTCGCGATCTCCGACCCGATGGATCCGCCGGCGCCGGTGATCAAGACCCGACGACCCTGGAGGAGCGCACGCACGGCTCCCAGGTCGGTCTCGACCTGCTGTCGGCCAAGCAGGTCTTCGATCCGCAGGTCTCGGAGATCGCGGACCGTGACGCGCCCGCCCACCACCTCGCGAACCGACGGAAGCACGCGGAGGGACACGTACGCCTCCTCGCATCGGGCGGCCACGTCACGGATGAGGTCCGACGTCGCCGTCGGGATCGCGAGCAGCACCTGGTCGACCCCTCGTGTCTCCGCCACGCGCCGGATGTCGCCGCGCCCGCCAACGACGTGCAAGCCATGGAGCGACAGCCCGAGCCTCCGCGCGTCGTCGTCCACCAGGCCCACGATCTGGATCTGCAGCTCGGGATGGCGGAAGACATCGGTCACGATCTGCGCTCCCGCTTCGCCGGCGCCCATCACCAGCACCCGCGTCGGCGCCGAATCCGTGATGGTCCGTCTCCGGAACGCGAACAGACGGCTCTGGAACCGGATCCCCCCGAAGATCCCAACGGCGCTCGCGCACCCGAAGACCAGGACGGATAGCGGGATCAGATGGCCTTCAGAGTCGGCGAGCATGGAGATCGCGAGGAGGAGACCGAGCGCGGTGGCGCCTGCGAGGAGGAGGCGCCGCGCTTCCTGGACGCTCGCGTACCTCCACATCTGCCCGTACAGGCCGAAGAAATAGTTCGAGAGCAGGTGGATCAGAGCCACGACCGGAAGGAACAGCCAGAACGTCTGCCAGGCGTGAGGTGGCACGGCGCCGTCGTACCGAAGCACGAGCGGCAGCATGTACGCAGGGACGACGATCGCGACGTCGAACAGCGCGAGCGGCACGTCACGACGGATGAGCGACACGACCCGGCCCGGAAGAGTGGTCACGGACGCGCTGTCCAGTGGGGCGATCGTCTCGCTCACGGCGTTCCTTCCCGTCGAGGTTCGGAGTCTATGGAGCCGTCCTGCGCGCTTGATGCACCGACGGGCGTAGCTTCGGTACGGTGCGCGTCGTAGTCGCGGCCCTCACCGATCACTCGGAGCACGTCGATCGCGTGCTTCGACGAGAAGTACTCGAACTCCCGGTAATCGGCGCGCTCGAACACGCGCGCCAGCGCGTGGATGGAGTCGGCCTTGACCAAGTGGCCGTTGCGGACCTTCTTCGCGTACTCGTAGAAGGCGCGGGCTCGCGGGCCTCGGCGAACGAGCGGGTGAGGCTCTCGAACCCAACCGAGCACGAGGTCGACCGGCACGCGGTCATCGATCATCGCTCGGGGATCCGCCGCGCGGTCGAGGGGGATCAGCGCCCGGAGGACACGTTCCTGATCTGGCGCGATCCGGAGCATCGGCTCCGGGCACACCAGGTCACCCGTGGCCGGGTCGATCGCGACGGACATCTGCCCGGGCAGCGTGATGTCGAGGGATGACTGCAACCGACGCCCGATCTCGCACAACGGTTTCACGAACAGGGCAGGGATGAGGACCGTTCGGCCGTCCAGGCGCATGACCGAGGCCTCGACGAACACGGCGTCGTCTCGCATCGGGTACGTGAACGATTGGATCTCATGCAAGAGGCTCTTCGCGAGGGTCTGGATGTCGAGTGTGCGCACGATGTCCCACGTGCCGTAGTAGATGATGTGGAACTTCGTCGAGCCTCTGCGCTCCGTCGGGTTGTTCCCGTCCTCGACGACGACCGAGTAGATCGGCGTGTCGTCGGGATCCTCTGGCCCCTCCACCTCGTGGTCGGCAAGCGAATGGCGTAACCACGCCGAGAACGGCTGGGACGTGCTCCGAACACCGAGGCGATACCCCTCGATATCGAACCAGTCCGAGGCCACCCAACCTAGGCGGTCCAGCTTCGCCATACATGGGCTGCGTGCCTTCTTCGAACGCGCCTGCTTGCGCGTGTCACTCATGTGTCGACCGACTCCTCAGGCCGCTTGCGCTCGACGCCGGCGAGGAGCCCCGCGTCCTCGAACCCCTCCACCAGGGCCTCAACCTGCCGCTGCATCTCAGCGCCGTCGAAGGCGAATACCTCCGCGATATCCGAGGCGAGCTCCGGCACGGTTCCAGAGCCGTCGCAGAGCTGGAAGACGATCGTGGCGGTCGTGTTGAGGTGGTGCAGGTCCCCCGTCTCGTCGTCGTAGATCACAGCCTCGCCGTCGAGGACGACCACGGTGAGGTCGTCACGCACCTTCGGCTTCTTTGTCACTCGGAAGGCTCCTTCCAGCCCACGATCCCGGCCTCTTCGAACTGCCCCAGGATCCGGCCGACGTCTTCCTGTGCCACGTCCTCGGGCAGGCCGGACAGATCGCACACAGCCTGGATCATCTCGGCCGGCGTGGTGCTGCCGTCGCACAGCGTCCAGATCGCGACCGCCGTCGCGTTCAACAGGTGCACCTCGTCCGTCGCCGGGTCGTAGATCGCGTTCTCGCTCTCGGACTGGCGCAGCCACACGTCGGGCTTGCGCGTCGGGTATCCGGTGAGCCGCGACGTGATCACGTGGGCACCTCGGTCAGCTCGTCCATCACGCCGTTCTGGATCACGAACGCGGCGGCCTCCAATCGCGAGTGCGCACCAAGCTTCCCGAGCAGGTTCTGGATGTGCGTCCGCGCCGTCTCGGGGCTGATCACGAGGTGCCGCGCGATCTCGTCGTTGTCCGCGCCCTGGGCGAGCAACCCGAGCACCTCGCGCTCGCGGCGCGTGAGGCTGCCGAGCCGCCGGAGCGCGGCGTCGCGCTCGCGGCGGCGTTGGATCAGGCGCTGGAGCACGGCGCCGAGCATCCGCGGGGGCACCAGCGCCTCGCCACGGTGCACCGCCCGCGTCGCCTCGATCAGCTCGGCGAGCGGCGACTCTTTCGACAGGTACCCGGCAGCGCCCGCCTCCAGCGCCTCCAGCAGGATCCGCTCGTCCTCCTGCCCGCTGAACACGATCACGCGGCAGTTCGGGACCCGATCCACGATCTGCGCGGTGGCGTGGATCCCGTCGCCGTTCGGCAGCGTGGCGTCCAGCAGCGCCACGTCGGGGAGCACGCGCACCGCCTCGACCACCGCCTGCTGGCCGTCCTCCGCCTCGCCGACGACTTCGAGGTCTTCCTGCGAAGACAACACCACGCGCATCGCCTCGCGGAACAAAGCCTGCTCGTCGGCCAGGAGCACACGCACCCGTTCTTCGACCGCCGCCACACGCCCTCCGGCTCGTCGGAGTCCGAACGGTATGCCTCGGCACTGCGACGGTCACGCGACGCGCGACGTACCGCGCCTACGCCGACTGCATGAGGAGGGGGTTCCGGAGTTACCGGCGTTTCGGCTGCACCAGGCCGTGTCGCACCGCGAACGCCGCGGCTTCGAGCCGGGAGTGCACACCCAGCTTGCCCAGCACGCTCTGGACATGGGTCCGCACCGTGTTGCGGGAGATGCCCAGCCGATCGGCGATCCTGGCGCTGGTGGCGCCCTCGGCGAGCAGCTCCAGGACCTCGCGCTCACGCTCCGTGAGTTGGGAGGCGAGCAGGACGGCTTCCTCGTCCATCGCCGGCGGGTAGCCCCGCCCGCCACCGGTCGCGGCCACGCCGCGCGCGAGATTACGCGGGATCACGACCTCCCCCTCCGCCACCGTGCGGATCGAGCTCACGAGGCGCGATACCTGCGTGTCCTTCGTGAGGAAGCCACTGAACCCGACGCGCATCGCCTCCCGGAGCAGGCTGGGATCCGAGAGCCCCGTCACCGCGAGCACTTTGACCTGGGGGAACTGGCGGACGATCCGTGCACCGAGCGCGAGACCGCTCTCGCCGGGAAGTCCGATGTCCATCAGCACCACGTCGGGGCGCCGGTCCGCGTCGGCAACGATCTGTGGGACGGCGAGAGGATCGGTCACGATCACCACGTTCCGCATGCCCTGGTCGCGGAGGGTCATCTGGATAGCCTCGGCGAACAGCGCGTGGTCATCCACGATGAGGACATGCATCTCCTCGATGGACCGGGGGGATGCGACCGGTGGGGAGAACGCGGCCGCGTGGGTCACGCGATGGCGACCTCCTGCAGTCGGATCCTGCACACGGTGCCACAACCATCCGGGGAGGTCCGGAACGAGACGTCGCCGCCGTGCGCATCGATCACCCGCTTCGCCACGAACAGCCCGAGTCCCGCCCCCGCCGCGCGGCCGTCAGCCTGACCGCGGCCGGCCGTGCCTCGCGCGAAGGGTTCGAACAGGCGCGGAGCTTCGGAGGGCTCGATCCCCGGCCCACGATCGCGCACGGTCACGGTCGGGCGTTGGGCCTTCGTGGTGTAGACGCGCACGCCGACGGCTTCGCTCGCGGGCGAGTAGATGAGGGCGTTGCGGACCACGTTCTCGAGCGCTCCACGGAGGTGTCCCGGATCGATCCGCGCCGGCACGGGGTCGGGCGCTCGCAATTCGATGCGCTGCTGGCCGTACTCGAGCGTGCACGCCTCGACGACCTCCCGGACCAAGCGTCTGAGGTCCGAGCGCACCTTCCGCAGCCGAGGGGCCCCGTTCGACCATCGCAGCAGCGAGTCCACGCGTCTCGAGAGCTGCGAGAGCTCGCGCTCGGTCTGGCGCATCAACCCGAGGTCCTCGGAAGGATCGGCGTCCGAATGCATCAGGTGCTCGAGCGCGACGCGAGCTCCCAGCAGGGGACCTCGAAGCTCGTGCGCGGTGACCGCGAGGCCGAGATCGAGCCGTCGTTGTTGCCACTCCTCCCGATCGATGCGGGCGAGCGCGTCGGCGAGCAGACCCGCCGCCGCATCGAGCATCGGGCGACACGTGGACGGCACGTCGCCGATCAGCAGGAGCGCCCGGCCCGCCTCCACGATATCCACATCGGTGACGTCGCTAAGTCTCGCGAACGACCGCTCGATCGAGCGGATCGCGAGCGGCGCAGGAGACGCCGGGACGAACGGTATCGCGTGCTCCACGCGTGCGCGGCCGGAGCGACCAAGCCCCCACGCGCCGACCAAGCGCATCGGTTCGTCTTCGTCACTTCGGACCCAGACGGCAGCGCGGACCTTGAAGCCGTCGCTGCAGAAGCGGATCGCCGCGCGCACCGCCTGGTCCGGCGTAGTGGCATTCGCGAGCTTCCCTGCAAGGGTTGCGGCATGCGCAGAGGCGGCTTTGTTCGCGGCGTCCGCTGCTGCATTCGACGTGGTCGGATTGTCCAAGTCGACCCGTCCCTCGGTCGGTCCACTCGGTCACGCGGGAAACATCCGCCCATCGACGTTAGAACGCGGAGCGCGTCGTTGGCGAGCCCGGAAACGCAACTACCGCGAACGTACTATGGCCTGCGAGAACGACTCCGCGGCACCGCCTCTACGGCACGTATCAAAACCCCTCGGTCACGTCTCTGACCGCATACCGTGTCCGGCATCCATCAGGAAGTTTGCAACGTCCGGCGTACGGAAACTACGGCCGCGGCGCGGCACGACGTCGCTGCAACTGCAATACCCTTCTCACGGCTCCAGGGGGATGCGTCGGAGGACAGGCGTGCAGCGATTCGCAGACGCCCTTGGCACGGCGATACGTGCTGCGCGGCAGCGTGCCGGCCTCTCGCTCCGAGACCTGGAGCGTTTGAGCAACGGCCGCTTCAAACCATCAGCGGTCGGTGGGTACGAACGGGGCGAGCGCGACATCTCGGCGGAGCGATTCGTCACACTCGCCTACCTGGTCGGCCGGCTCCCGGAGGATCTGTTGGCCGACACGCTGCGTGCCCTGTTCCCCCGATCACATCGGGAAATCACGATCGACCTCAAGAAGTTGCACAAGACCCACGGTGATGCGGTGGAGGCGGTTGGCGGATACGCGCGCCGGCTCCAGCTGGAGCGACGGGATTACTTCGGCGACGTCATCACCTGCCGCTCCGGCGACCTCGAGATCGTCGCGGCCGCTGCGGGGGTAGCGGTGAGCGATCTCCTCCGGACGATCGAGCCTGCCGTCGTGCGCGTAGCTCCCGACTCATCGTTCACTTAGCGGGCCGCCGCTCTCGGGAACCGGACCTTCGGCATGCCCCTCGACATAGTCCAGGTCTCGATCGGCCATCTGCGCCGACGCGCGTACCGGTACAGCGACGAGTCGGGCGAGACCGCGACCGGGTTCCCGACGGCGCGGAGCAGCGGCAGGTCCGAGTACGAGTCGGCGTACGCGTAGCAGTGTCGGAGGTCGATCCCCTCCTGTTGGGCGTACCGGCGGAGCCACGCGGCCCGCGCCTCCCCGACCAGTGGAGGTTGTGACATGAACCCGGTGTAGCGTCCGTCGCGCTCCTCGAGCTCCGCGCCTATCAACACGTCGAACAGCGGTGCGAAGGGGCGCACGAACGGTTCGGCCGCCGCGGTGATCATCACCGTTCGATGGCCCGCGGCTCGATGCTCCCGGATCCGCCGGACGCCGGCCGGCGAGGCCTTCTGCAGCATGAACTCGGCCACGTGCCCGTCGATCAGGCACTGAACGCCCTCGACGCTCGCGCCTTCGTACCGGCGGAAGAACGTTCGCAGGAAGTCGCCTCGATCGCGCCGATCGATCGTGAGGTAGGTGGGGATCCGTCCGAACACGCTCACGAGCTCGGCGGGCCACTCGTCGGGCTCCAGATCTGCGAACCGGGTCCAGACGTAGGACTCGACGACGTTCGACGAGATGATCGTCCCCTCCATGTCGAACAGCGCAAGAACGGGCTCGTCGCGAGGCCGGATCGTGACGGCCGGCTTCTCGCGGTCGCGCCGGCTGAGCTCCCGCAGGGACTGCGTCACGGCGGGGCTGTGCACGTCCTGGAGGTAGTACTTCCAGTCGATCACGCCTGCGTCGAACGGGAAGCGAGCCTGGTCCCCCAGTGTCAGCGAGTTCCAGAGGGCCACGACCCGGTCGTCCGTGTACACGACCTCGGTCTCGGTATACATGCCATAGAGATCCGAGTAGCGCTTGACGAAGTCGACGCGCGCCTTGTCGCGGTCCAGGCGTGAGACGGCGTCGCGCATCGTCTGGGACTTCGGCAGGTGCGTGACGATCTTCTCGGCGACGTCGGTCAGCTGCTCCGCACGCCGCAACATCCGCTCCACGGTGATGTTGCCGGGGAACTTCCACTCGGGAACCTTGTGCTCCCCGCGGCCTCGTTCGGGGAGCGGGTGCGCCTCGAAGTACGCGCGGACCCACTCGTAGAGCTCGTAGAAGCGGAGCGGGTTCCGGTCGCCGCTGGACACGTTGTAGTGAGCCGGCTCGCCCGAGGGCGGCGGGGTTGCGGCGACCGCCAGGATCGCGTTCACCACGTAGTCGACCGGGATCAGGTCGACGATCCCCTCGGGGATCCCCGGGAACTCCGGGATCTGGCCCAGCCCGTACGCGCGGATGATCGGGTCCGCCATCTTGAAGCCGTCGATCCAGCCGGGGAACGGGTGCTCGAGTGCCGATTCGATGATCGACGGCCGGACGATCGAGAGCGGGAGCTGCTGCTCGTGCGCGATATCTTCGACGGCGCGTTCGCCGAGCGCCTTCGTGAACGTGTAGACGTCGGGCCAGCCGAGCGTCCGCGCGCGCATCCGTCCGTACTCGATCAGGCGCTTGTCGACCCACTGCTTCCGACGTTCCTCCGCGTCCTGGCTCACCGTGCTCGGCCCGGCGCGCGAGTGGTCCTTGGCGGCCTTGGCCATGAAGTGCTCGAGCATCTCCGGCTTGCGCGACGACGCCTCGACCTCGGCCTTGGCCTGCATCGCCATCTCGGTCTCCAGGCGGTAGTCCACCTTGTGCTCGAGCGGGCCCTCGGGGATCACACCCTTCTGGACGCCGGCGACGTAGGCGGTCGAGACGTGGACCAGGTGTGGCGCGTTGTTCGCGGCGACGGCCCGGTAGAGGTTCTGCGCGCCTAGGAGGTTGGTCTGGAAGGCCTCCTGGATCGGCGGGTCGAAGCTGACGGTCGCGGCCGAGTGGATCGCGACGTCGATCCCACTCGGGAGCTCGGGCTCGCCGCGCGTGAAGTCGCCGTCGATCACGGTGACGCGCTCGTCGAGGAGCGCGAGGAGCTGGTCGTCGCCGCCCAGGCGCTGCCGGAGGACGTCGAAGGCCGGCTTTCGCGTCAGGTAGTGAACGCGCTCGACCGCGGTCGCCGAGGTCTGTGAGCGGACGAGGGCGGTGATCGCCGTGTCCGGGAAGTCGAGGAGGAGCCGCTCCAGGATCACCTGGCCGAGGAAGCCGGTGACGCCCGTGAGGAAGATGCGCTTGCCTGCGAGGGCGTCGACGATGCTGGTCCCGGCGGGCCGGCTGCTCTCTACCATGCGGCAGATTATCGTTCTCTACCGTCCGGTAGACAAGAGGGAGGGCGGCACGCCTGGCGCGCCGCCCTCCCCTCGCAGCTATTTCTTCGCGTCGAAGTACGCGTCGACCTGTCCGAACGACGGGTCGGTGATCCAGAGGTGATAGGTGCCCGCCGTCAGGTCTTGGCCGGCATTGAACTGGCTGCGCTTCGTCGACAGGTTGAAGATGTACTGGCTGTCCGGCGCGCCTGTGAACCGCATCGTCGTGCCCGTGTCGGCGGCGCTGGTCGACACGAGCTCGTTCACGTTCACGGGCCCCGAGTCGACCTTGGTCAGATGCACCTGGGGACTGAGGGTTCCCACCGGGGTACCGAGACAGTCCGTGACGCGCAGCTTGACCGGGATCGTGCTCCCGATCTTGAAGCTGCTCCTCGGTCCCGTCAGGTTGATCGGCTGGAGGATCCCGCTCGTCACGTACAGGTGCTGGACGAGCCCCGTCACCTGGTCAGACGTCCCACCGTCTTCGTCCGAAACCGTCACCCCGACGATGAACGATCCCGGCGCGTACGTGTGCGTGAGTCCCGACACGGGCGACAGCGCGCCGGAACCGGTCGCGTGCGGCGACGCGTCGCCCCAGTCCACGTCGTAGCTGTAGGAGTCGTGGGTGCCGGCGGGGTCACTCCAGGTGAAGCCAAGGGTCACCGTATTGCCGGCCACGCAAGCCGTTCCCCCGGAACCCGACAGGGAGAGAGGGCCCTCCACGGTCGGCTCGACGTTGTCCACCGTGACCGACAGCGCGTTCGCGTTGTCGAGGTAGGTCCCGTCCTCGTCGGTCAGGTCGACCGTGACGTCGTAGGAGTTCGGCCCGTCGGCGTAGGTGTGGCTCGCCGGGTCACCGGGCGCGTAGGTGTCGGATCCCCCGTCACCCCAGTGGACCGAGATCGCGCTCACCGAGTCCGTGCCGGGGTCGGTGATCGTCCCCAGGGTGAGGGAGTACGGGCTACCCTCGGCGACGTTCGTCGCGCCGGAGATCGCGATCGTCGGCTCGACGTTGTCCACCGCGACCGACAGCGCGTTCGCGTTGTCGAGGTAGGTCCCGTCCTCGTCGGTCAGGTCGACGGTGACGTCGTAGGAGTTCGGCCCGTCGGCGTAGGTGTGGCTCGCCGGGTCACCGCTCGCGTAGGTGTCGGATCCCCCGTCACCCCAGTGGACCGTGATCGCGCTCACCGAGTCGGTTCCGGGGTCGCTGATCGCGCCTAGGGTGAGGGAGTACGGGCTACCCTCGGCGACGTTCGTCGCGCCGGAGATCGCGATCGTCGGCTCGACGTTCGCAGCGCTCCACGTGAACGAGTCGTCGGTGTGGTGCTCGCCGTCGACGGCTCGAACGACGACCGTGCCGCCGGGCGTGTCGTCCGGTGGCGTGTAGGCCCACGTCCACGTGCCATCGTTGTGATCGACGATCGAACCGAGGCCGCTGAACTGCGCGATCGTCAGTGAGTTCCCGTCAGCATCGGTGAACGAGCCGTTGACGGTGATCTGGCTGCCCTCCAGCCCGTTCGCGGGGTTGGGATTCGCGCCCGAGTCCACGACGGGCGCGAACGCGTTCGGATCGCACGCGTTGCCGATCCCGTCTGCGTCCCCATCCGCCTGACCGGGGTTGGCGACGTCGGGACAGTTGTCCGTGCCGTTCAGGACGCCGTCCCCGTCGCGGTCGTTGTCGCACGCATCGCCGATCCCGTCACCATCTGCGTCAGCCTGACCCGCGTTGGCGACGTCGGGACAGTTGTCCGTGCCGTTCAGGACGCCGTCCCCGTCGCGGTCGTTGTCACAGGCATCGCCGATCCCGTCACCGTCTCCGTCGGCCTGGCCCGCGTTCGAGACATCGGGACAGTTGTCCGTGCCGTTCAGGACGCCGTCCCCGTCTCGGTCGTTGTCGCAGGCATCGCCGATCCCGTCACCGTCTGCGTCGGCTTGACCCGGGTTGGGAACTGTGGGGCAGTTGTCGGTCGCGTCGGGCAACCCATCGCTGTCCCCGTCTGTGACCGGGCAGGAGCTCGTCGCGCCGCTCCCCTGGTTGCTGGTGCTCGTCTGCGCTCCGGGGGCGTCTTTCTGCGCTTCGACCGTGAAGAAGTACGTCGTTCCGCACGTCAATCCGGTCAACTGCTTCGTCGTCGTGTTGGCTGAAGCCGTGACGGTCGACGAGAGGCTCCCCGAGGTCGTCCCGTAGTGGACGACGAACCGGCTCTCGTTGCTGCAGTCATCCGTCCAGCTGATCGTCAGGGTCGTCTGGGTCGGGCCAGAGGACGTTGGGGTCGTCCCCGTCATGCAGCTCGAGGAAGCAGGGTCGAACTCTGTCCGGAAGACGTACCCCGATGCCAGGCCTCGGGCCAGGACGCCGTAGATGACATCGGGCATCCCATCGAGGAGATCGAACG
>JBKOUM010000049.1:0-6812 GCA_046723385.1 Actinomycetota bacterium | reverse complement strand
GCCTGGGTGGCGGCGTGTTGACGTCACTATGACGTCATCACGCCGCCGTGTCAACCCCAGATCGCCGGTAGGGTCCGCACTCGTGAAGCTCCTCGCGATCGGCGGCACCCGTTTCTCCGGGCGCGCGTTCACCGGGCTGGCCCTGGAACACGGTCACGAGGTGACCCTGTTCCACCGCGGCACCGGCGAGGATCCGTGGCCCGACGCGGAGCACGTCCACGCCGATCGGGCCGATGGCTTCGACGCCCTGGGGGGTGGCTCCTTCGATGCCGTGGTCGACTTCTGCGGCTACGTGCCGCGAGAGCTCCGCGCTTCGACCGCCGCGTTGCGTGACGCCGGCCGCTACGTGTTCGTCTCGTCGCTCTCCGCCCATCGCGACGACGTGCGGCCGGGCGCCACGGAAGACGACGACGTGCATCAACAGCCGTTCCCGGACACCGAGGAGATCACCGACGAGACCTACGGGCCGCTCAAAGTCGCTTCGGAGCGAGCGGTGGTCGACGCGTTCGGCGACCGAGCGACGATCGTCCGGCCGGGGCTGATCGTGGGCCCGCACGATCCGACAGACCGGTTCACCTACTGGGTCCGCCGGGTCGCGGCCGGCGGCCAGGTGCTCGCGCCCGGGCCGAAGGACTACGACGTGCAGTGGATCGATGCGCGCGACCTCGCGGCCTTCGTCCTCCTGCTGGTCGAAGGGTCGACCGGGGGCACCTACTCGGTCGTCGGCCCACCCGTGCCGATCGAGCGTCTCCTCACCGCCTGTCGCGATGTCAGCGGGTCGGACGCCGAGCTCGTCTGGGTCTCGCGGTCCTTCCTCGAGGAGCAGGGGGTCGAGCCCTGGATGGAGCTGCCGCTCTGGATCCCCCAGTACGCGGGCTTCAACCTCTTCGACGCCGGCAAGGCCGTCGCCGGGGGCCTGACGACGCGCCCGGTCGACGCGACGGTCGCGGACACGCTTGTGTGGGACGGCGGACGCGAACAGACGTCCATGGCCGCCGGGCTCGCGCCGGAGCGTGAGCGCGAGTTGCTTGCCGCTTGGCGCGCGGTCTGAACCCGTACCCTCCCGCCATGCCCACCCGCGACGACATCCGCAACGTGGCGATCGTGGCGCACGTGGACCACGGCAAGACCACGCTCGTGGACGCGATGCTCCGGCGATCGGGCGCGTTCCGAGCGAACCAGGACGTCGCGGATCGAGTGATGGACTCGATGGACCTGGAGCGCGAGAAGGGCATCACGATCCTCGCGAAGAACACCGCCGTCACCTGGCGCGGCGTGAAGATCAACATCGTCGACACGCCGGGGCACGCGGACTTCGGCGGCGAGGTCGAACGGGCCCTCACGATGGTCGACGGGGTCCTGCTCCTGGTCGACGCGTCCGAAGGCCCGCTCCCGCAGACGCGGTTCGTGCTCCGGAAGGCGCTCGAGGCGCGGCTGCCGGCGATCTTGATCGTGAACAAGGTCGATCGCCAGGACGCACGTCCCGGCGAGGTCGTCCACGAGGTCGAGGAGCTCTTCCTGGATCTGGACGCCGACGAGCATCAGATCGCGTTCCCGATCCTGTTCGCGAACGCTCGGACGGGGGAGTGCGGGTCCGCTCCGGACGCGCTGGAGCCTTCGCTCGACCCGCTGTTCCAGACGCTGCTCGAGCACGTCCCGGCACCGGTCTACGACGCCGGCGCGCCGCTGCAGGCGCTCGTGACCAACCTGGACGCGTCGCCGTACCTCGGCAGGCTCGCGCTCTGCCGCGTCCGCAACGGGTACCTCCGGCGCGGCGACCCCGTCGCGTGGTGCCGGATCGACGGCAGGATCGAGCGAGCGAAGGTCGCCGAGCTCTACCTGACGGACGCCCTCGAGCGTGTGGAGGCGGACGAAGCTGGGCCGGGCGACATCTGCGCCGTCGCGGGCATCGCCGAGATCACGATCGGCGAGACGCTCGCCGACCCTGACGATCCGCGACCGCTCCCCGTCGTCCGCGTGGACGAGCCGTCGCTGAGCGTGACGATCGGGATCAACACGTCGCCGTTGAGCGGGCAGGACGGGACCAAGGTGACCGCCCGGCTGCTGAAGTCCCGGCTCGACCAGGAGGTCGTGGGCAACGTCTCGATCCGCGTGCTCGAGACCGAACGTCCCGAGCTGTGGGAGGTGCAGGGTCGAGGCGAGCTCCAGCTCGCGATCCTGGTCGAGGTCATGCGGCGGGAGGGCTTCGAGCTGACGGTCGGCAAACCGCAGGTCGTCACGAAGACGATCGAAGGCAAGGTCCACGAGCCCATGGAGCGCGTGGCGATCGATGCGCCGGACGTCTACCTGGGCGTCGTCTCGCAGCTCCTCGCGCTCCGCCGTGGACGGATGGAGCAGATGGTCAACCACGGAACCGGGTGGGTCCGGATGGAGTACGTCGTCCCTGCTCGCGGCCTGATCGGGTTCCGCACCGAGTTCATGACGGAGACGCGGGGCACGGGCCAGCTCCATCACGTGTTCGAGGCGTACGAACCCTGGCACGGCGATCTGCGCACGAGGCCGACGGGCTCGCTCGTGGCCGACCGGCGCGGCCTCACGACGCAGTTCGCCTTGCTCAACCTCCAGGAGCGTGGCGTGCTGTTCGTCGGTCCGGGTGAGGAGGTCTACGAAGGGATGATCGTGGGGGAGAACGTCCGGTCGGACGACATGGACGTGAACCCCGCCAAGGAGAAGAGGCTCTCGAACGTCCGCCAGTCGACCGCGGAGGAGCTCGTCCGGTTGATCCCCAAGACCCAGCTGTCGCTCGAGCAGGCGCTCGAGTACATCCGGGAGGACGAGTGCGTCGAGGTGACCCCGGCGACCGTTCGGCTCCGGAAGGTCCTCCTCTCCGGGCAGGATCGGGTGCGCGCCGGGCGCAAGGCGAAGCCCTAGGTTCGGCGACGAAGCGAGAGGAGCCCGCCGACCAGCACGCTCGCCGTGCCGGCGACGACGACCCAATACCCGATCCCGATCGTACCGTCGACCCCGCGCGCCTCGGCGAGGTCCAGGAGCTCCTGCAACCTGCTCCAATGCGTCGCGACCAGCACCGCCAGGATCACGCCGCCGATCAACGGCGTGCCCAGGCGGAACGAGAACCGATCGGGCCTTGCCATCGAGAGCCCCCGCACGATCGCGAATCCCCCGAGGATGTAGAAGCCCCACCCCGCCAGGTCGCTCCCCTTGGCCGACACCGTGGCCGCGGGGCCGGTGAAGGTGATCCACGGGAGCAGGACGCCGACGATCACCAGGACGCCGCCGACCAGGACGAACCATCCCGCGTTCGGGTTCTCGACCGGACGGGCCGCACTCGGTGCCGGACCAGCGCCGGTCCCGGCGGAAAGCCCGGGCTCGGGCGGCTCCGGCAGCGGTCGATCGGGCGGGGGTGGGGTCGCGGGCGGCTCGTTCATGCGGGCGATGGTCGTGCACCCGGGCGGGGGGCGCAAGCCTCGCGGCGCTCGCGGCGCCTACCATCACGGCCGTGCCCCGACGGACGATCGCCGGCGACCTGCCGGCCCCGATGCTGGCCAAGATCCAGGACGACATCCCGCGAGGCGACGGCTGGACGTACGAGCCCAAGTGGGACGGGTTCCGGACGATCGTCGCCGTGGACGGCGACGACGTCCGGTTGGTGAGCCGCGACGGGCGGCCGCTCGGCCGCTACTTCCCCGAGGTCGTGGCGCTCGTGGCCGAGCGGCCGCCCGCCTCCGGCTACGTCGCCGACGGGGAGATCCTGGTGATCCGCCCGTCGGGGATGGAGTTCGATCAGCTGCAGCTCCGCCTGCATCCGGCCGAGTCGCGGGTCCGCAAGCTCTCCGGCGAGATCCCGGCCACGCTCGTGCTCTTCGATCTGCTGCGCGCCGACGGCAAGGATCTGTCGGGTCTGCCGCTGGCGGGACGCCGCGAACGCCTGCGGGAGCTGGCCGGGGCGATCGGTGCGGACCCGACACCCGACGATCTCAACGCGGTGCCGCCCGGGCCGGACCTGCTGGTCGCCCCCTGGACCGCGGACATCGCGCTCGCGGAGGCGTGGTTCGCCGACGAAGCGGGAGTCGGCCAGGACGGCATCGTCGCCAAGCTCGCCGACCAGCCGTACCTGTCCGGCGAGCGCGGATGGGTGAAGGTGAAGCATCGCTCGACCGCGGACTGCGTCGTCGGCGGGTACCGCGTCGCGAAGGACGGCGTCGGTGTCGGGAGCCTGCTGCTCGGCCTCTACGACGACCAGGGGAACCTCCACTACGTCGGGCACACCTCGTCGTTCAAGGCTGCGGAGCGGAGGCAGCTCCGCGAGCTGCTGGCGCCGCTCGAAACCGGCGGCCAAGGCTTCGGCGGCCAAGGCTTCGGCGGCCAGGGCTTCGGCGAGACCTTCGAGGGCGTGCGCGTGCCCGGTGGACAGAGCCGGTGGTCCGCCGGTAAGGACACCGAGTGGATCGACCTCGCCCCGTCGCTCGTGTGCGAGGTCTCGTTCGATCGAGTCCAGTACGGGCGGTTCCGGCACGCCGCGAGGTTCGAACGTTGGCGTCCCGACCGGAAGCCCGAGACGTGCACGTGGGCGCAGCTGGGGATCGAGCCGCCCGACTGGGGCTGAAGCTCGCGGTCAGCCGATCTCCTTCACCACGCGGAGCACCGTGTCACCGATGTCGGCCGGGTTCCTGACGACGCGATGCCCGAGCGCCGCGATCGCGTCGAGCTTGGCGGTCGCGGTGTCGCTGTCGCCGCTGATCACCGCCCCGGCGTGGCCCATCCGACGCCCGCGCGGAGCCGACGCACCGGCGATGAAGCACACGAGCGGCTTCGTCATGTACTGCGCCGCCCACGCGGCGGCCTCGACCTCCTGCCGGCCCCCGATCTCGCCGATCATGACGACCACGTCCGTGTCGTCGTCGTTCTCGAACGCCTCCAGCACGACGCGGAAGTCGGTCCCGTTCACGGGGTCTCCCCCGATCCCGACGCACGTCGACTGGCCCAGACCCATCTTGGTCATCTGCGAGACCGCCTCGTAGTTGAGCGTCCCGCTGCGCGACACGACCCCGATCCTCCCCGGCGCGTAGATGTGCGACGGCATGATGCCGACCTTGCACTCCCCCGGCGTGATGATCCCGGGGGAGTTCGGCCCGATGATCGTGGTCGAGCGACCCGCGAGGTACCGCTTCGTCCGAACCATGTCCTGGACGGGAACGCCGTCGGCGATGATCACGGCGACGTCGATCCCGGCTTCGATCGCTTCGTAGAGACCGTCGACCGCGACCTGGGGCGGCACGAAGATGCCGCTCACGGTCGCGCCGGTCTCGCGCACCGCGTCGGCCACGTTGTCGAACACGGGCAGGTCGAGGTGCGTCGTCCCCCCGCGCCCTGGGGTGACGCCGCCGACGATCTGCGTCCCGAACGACATCGCCTCCCGCGCGTGGAAGGTCGCGTGCGTGCCGGTGAAGCCTTGGATCAGGACGCGCGCGTCGCGGTGGACGAAGACGCTCACGCGGCACCGTCCATGGACGCGACGGCCTTCGCCGCGGCGTCGTCCAGGTCGTCCGCCCGGATCAACGCGAGGCCGCTCTCCTCGAGGATGCGCCGTCCCTCCTCGACGTTCGTTCCCGCGAGCCGGACGATGACGGGCACGCCGATCCGTTGATCCCGCGTGGCCTGCACGACGCCCTGCGCGATCCAGTCGCACCGGTTGATCCCCGCGAAGATGTTGACCAGGATCGCCTGCACGTTCGGGTCCTTCAACACGATCCGGAACGCGTTCGCGACCTTCTCGGGCGAAGCCCCGCCCCCGACATCGAGGAAGTTCGCCGGCCGACCGCCGTGGACGACGATCGCGTCCATCGTGGCCATCGCGAGTCCGGCCCCGTTCACGATGCACCCGACGGTTCCGTCGAGCGCGATGTAGCTCAGTCCGTGGCCCGACGCCTCGACCTCCTTCGCATCCTCCTCGTCGGGATCGCGGAGCTCGGCCACCCCGCCCTGGCGGAACAGCGCGTTGTCGTCGAACTGCATCTTCGCGTCGAGCGCGACCATGTCGCCGTCCTCGGTCACGATGAACGGGTTGATCTCGAGCAGCAGGCAGTCCTTGTCGCGGAAGAGCCGGTAGATCCACTTCAGCACACGCGTGAAGCTCGCGGCCCGCGACCCCAGCCCGATCGCGGTCGCGACCTTGCGGCACTGGAAGTCGAGCAGACCGACGCCGGGGTCGACGTGCTCGGTGTGGATCGCGTCGGGTTGCGCGGTCGCGACGTCCTCGATGTCCACGCCGCCCTCGGCGCTCGCGACGACGACGATCTTCTGCGAGACGCGATCCACCGTGAGGGCCAGGTAGAACTCGCGATCGATCCGCGCCGCACGCTCCACGAGGACGCGGCCCACCCGCTGCCCCGCCGGTCCCGTCTGGTCGGTCACGAGCGTCGAGCCGATCATCCGGCCGGCGAGCTCGGCGACGCGTTCGGGAGCGTCGGCGTGCTTCACGCCGCCGCCCTTGCCGCGGCCGCCCGCGTGGACCTGCGCCTTCACGACCCAGCGGCTGCCGCCGAGGTCCTCGGCCACGCGGGCGGCCGCGCGCTCGGTGTAGACGACCTCGCCCGGGGGCACCGGCACGCCGTAGGCCTTGAGGAGCTCCTTCGCCTGGTACTCGTGGATGTTCATGCTCGGGTCCGGATCTGCTCGACCCTGCGCATCAGGTTCTCGGCCATCCGGATCGAGGCGGCGTCGATCAGGCGGCCGTCGAGCGACGTCGCGCCTTTCCCTTCCTTCGCCGCGTCTTCCATCGCCTCCAGGATCCGCTCGGCGCGCTCGATCTCCTCGGGCGAGGGGGTGAAGAC
>JBKOUM010000105.1:0-4043 GCA_046723385.1 Actinomycetota bacterium | reverse complement strand
CGCACGCGAGCCTCGCGCGATCAGGACCTCTACCGCCTCCCCCGTGGCGATCGCCTCCGCGACGGCTCGGCGGCCGGCGACCAGTCGTGCTCCAGACCAGGGGGCGACGGCGCCGGTCGCGCTCACGTCACGACCGCCACGGCCAAGCACCCGATCCCGTCGCCGGCGAGGCCGAGCCCTTCCGGCCGCGTCGCCTTGACCGAGATCCGGTCGATCCCGATCGACAGGATCTCGGCAAGCCTCGCCCGCATCTCGCCGCGACGCGGCGCGATCGCGGGCCGGTCGCACACGACGGTGACGTCGCACGACGACGGGGCGAAGCCGGCGTCCACCAGCAGCTTCGCCACCCCGCTCAGGAGCTCGGCGCCGCTGATGCCTTCGTACGCGGCATCCGTGTCGGGGAAGTGCTCCCCGACATCGCCGAGCGCGGCGGCTCCGAGGAGCGCGTCCGCGACGGCGTGGCAGACGGCGTCACCGTCCGAGTGACCCATCAGCCCGTCCTCCCCGTCGAACCGCACTCCGCCCAGCCAGAGCTCGCGCCCGGTCGCGAAGCGGTGGACGTCGAAGCCGAGGCCGCTCCGCGCGACAGCCGCGTCAGGCATGAACGCCGCCCATCCGCGCCTCCGCGCGGGCGAGTTCGAGGAGCGTCGTGATCTTGAAGTTCATCGGGTCGCCGGCCACGGCCACCACGGTCGAGGTCCCCTCGAGCAGCATCGCGTCGTCCGTCGCGACCGTGCCGTCGGCGGCAGCGCGGGCGTGCGCGTCGCGGAGCGCGGGGACGCGGAAGGCCTGCGGCGTCTGCGCGTTCGCGAGCTCCGTCCGGTCGACGGTGTCCACGACGCGGATCCCGTCGATCCGCTTGATCGTGTCGGTGACGGGGATCACGGGGATCGCGCCGTCGGCGCCCGCGAGGACCGCGCGGATCACCTCGGTGAACAGGTCCGGCGGCGCGAACGGCCGCGCTGCGTCGTGGACGACCACGATGTCGGCGTCGGGCGCGAGCGCGGACAACGCGGCGCGGACCGACGCCTGGCGCGTGCGTCCGCCGGTGATGACCGTCGTCGGAAGCATCAGACCCTCGACCGAGGACCTGGCCTCGTCCTCGTAGCCGGGCGGGGCCGCCACGACGAGGGCGCCGATCTTCGGCGATGCCGCGGCCGCGGCGGCCGCCACCGAGAGCATCGGGCGCTCGCCGATCGGCAGGAACGCCTTGGGCCGGGTCGCGCCGATCCGCCTGCCCACGCCGGCGGCCAGCAGGATCGCGGCGGCGCGGACGTCGGGCTCGCTCACGCCCGCAGCATGCCAGAAGCCGCGCCGGAACGTGTCAGGTCCGACGTCAGCGGGTGGACGGTTCCCCGGCGGGCTCGAGGTTCGCGAAGATCATCCTGCCCGTCGTGGTCTGCAGGACGTTGCGGACCCGGGCCTCCACCTGCCCGCCGATCAGCTCGGACGCCTCCTCGACCACGACCATCGTGCCGTCGTCGAGGTACCCGACGCCCTGGCCGTGCTCGCGGCCGTCCTTGACCAACCGGACCACGATCTCGTCGCCCGCCGAGTAGGGCACGCGGAACTTCGAGGCGAGGGCGTTGATCTGGGCGACGGGAACGCGGAGCGCCTCCGCGATCTTGGCCATGTTGTGGTCGACGGTGATGAGCGAGGCGTTCGACTCGCGCGCGAGCCGAACGAGCGCCGCGTCGACGTCGACCACGCCGGCCTCCTCGACCAACCGGAACTGGATCGTCGGCGACTTCTGGAGCTCCACGAGCACGTCGAGGCCGCGCCGGCCGCGCGTGCGCCTGCTCGGGTCCGACGAATCGGAGATCGCTTGCAGCTCGCGGAGGACGCCGTCGTGGATCAGCACGGTCCCGGACACGAACCCCGTAGCGACCAGGTCCGCGATCCGGCCGTCGATCAGGGCGCTCGTGTCGATCACGTGCACGTCGCCGCCGGCTCGGGCGGTCGCGCGCGGCTTCATCCCGAACAGCCCGAAGATGTCCTCGTACTTCGACTGGCCGAGCCGCATCCCCAGCGAACCCAGCACGAGGAACACGAACAGGGCCGCCGGCCACGCCAGGTTCACCGGGATGAACAGCAGCGGCAGGCACAAGAGCGCGCCGACGATGAGCCCGAGCACGAGCCCGATCACGCCGCCCGCCACCTGTGCCGCCGGCCGCTTGGAGAACTCGGACTCGATCCCTCGAACGGCCTCGAGCGTGAGCCGGCCGAAGACACCACCGCAGACGTACCCGCAGGCCGCGCCGAGGAACACGTAGAGGATCGACCGGCCGCCCGTGGTGCCGGTCGCGAGCGTGCCCAGCTGGTACCCGACGGCGCCGAAGATGGCGATGAAGATCAAGCGGACGGCCTCGACGAGCCGCCCGCGCAGCGTGGCACGGCGTCCTTCGTCGTCCCTCATACGCAAGCTCGTCGGCGGGGGACGTCCGGACGATCCCTCCGACGCCTAGGTCATCGGACGGGATGACGAGAGACCTGAGGGCAGGTCGGAAGGCGGTGCGGCGGAGTCGACTCCGGGGTTAGACCTGGGCGGCGGTCGCCTTGGCGCCATGCGAGTCGTCGAGGATCCCGTCGATCAGGGCCTCGGCCTCGTCCTCGGACTTCTCCGTCGCGAACGAGAGCTCCGAGATCAGGATCTGACGAGCCTTGGTGATCATCCGCTTCTCGCCGGCCGACAGCCCCTTCTCGCGGTCCCGGATCGCGAGGTTGCGCAGCACCTCCGCCACCTCGTACGGGTCCCCCGAATGGAGCTTCTCGAGGTTGTTCTTGAACCGGCGGCTCCAGTTGGCGGCGACCGAGGACTCTTCCTCCGTCAGGACCTTGAGGACCTTCTTGGCCTCGTTCTTGCTGACGCACGGGCGGAGGCCGACCTGATCCGTGGAGTCGATGGGCACGAGGACGGTGAGATCGCCGTAGACAACCCGCAGGACCAGGTACTTCCGCTTCTCTCCGAGGAACTCCTTGACGCGGACCTCTTCGATGACTGCCGCGCCGTGCTCTGGGTGAACGACCGTGTCGCCTTTTCGGAACGTCACGAACCCTCCCTCGCGGAGCAGGAATCCCGATCGCCTCGGATGACTAGTTAGCAGGGTAGCACGCGGAGCCCTTCCAACGCAACACGAAACCGCAGGTCAGGGGCCTGCCGGGGACGTTCAGGAGGCCACCGCGAGCGCCCGGATGCCCTACGAGGCACGGGCACGGCGGTCGGCCCGCCCCGATCCCAACGCCCAGCCGAGGGCCTCGACGACGTGTGTCACCGGGCGCACGACCAGCCCGTCGGGAGCGGTGCCGGACGGGCTCGGCGCGAACACGACGGTGCAGCCGGCGGCGCGCGCGGCGACGAGCCGCTGGTGCATGGCCGGCGCCGCGCGGAGCGACCCGGTGAGGGCCAGCTCCCCGATGAACGCCGCCCCCTGCGGCGGCATGACGCCGGTGGCCCCGGACGCGAGCGCCGCGGCCACGGCCAGGTCGGAGGCGGGGTCGTCGACCCGGATGCCGCCTGAGGACGCTCCGAAGAGCTCGGCGCGCCCGAGGGGAAGGCCGCCGAGGCGATCGAGCACGGCCGCGACCAGCTGGAAGCGGCGGGCGTCGATCCCGGTCGCCTGACGGCGACCGGGACCGTCGCCCGCCGCCACCAGCGCCTGGACCTCGACGGCCATCGCGCGGCGGCCCGCTTGCACCACCGCGATCGCGGAACCCGGAAGCCGTTCCCCCGACACCAGCAGCGCCGTGGGATCGATCGCGGCGAGGCCGTCCGCCCGCATCTCGAACCACGCGGTCTCGCCTTCGGCGCCGAACCGGTTCTTGCCCCCGGTGAGGACGCGGAGCCCCGATCTGGGGTCGCCTTCGAACGTGAGGACGACGTCCACCGCGTGCTCCAGCGCACGTGGCCCCGCGAGATCGCCCACCTTGGTCACGTGGCCGGTCAGGATCACGGCGATCCCGTCGCCTTTGGCGAGGCCGACGAGGGCGTCCGTGCACATCCGGACCTGGGTCACGCCCCCCGGGAGCTGGCCGCCAGACGGATC
>JBKOUM010000136.1:0-15638 GCA_046723385.1 Actinomycetota bacterium | reverse complement strand
GGGTCACCTACAGGTGCTCGAACCGAACGCCACGGTCGAAGAGCAGAACGCGGCGATCGCCGTGGTCCTGGAGGAGCTCGATCGGATGCGTCGGATCGTGGAGGACATCACGGCGTTGGTTCGGCGGGACGACGTCGATTTCCTCCATCGCGAAGAGGTCGACCTCTCCGAGCTGGTCCAGAGCGTGGCGTCGAAGGCGCAGCCGCTCCTCCGGCGTCCCGTCCACGTCGCCGAATCGCCTCCCGCGATGGTCCGCGTGGATCCGCAACGGGTCACACAGGTTCTGTTGAACCTGCTCGACAACGCCTCGGCGCACACACCGAGCGGGAGTCCGGTGGAGGTTCGCGTCCGCGACGGCGACTCGAGTTGGTCGCTCGAGGTGGCGGATTCCGGCGGTGGGCTCATGCCGGGCTCGGAGGATGCGGTGTTCCAGGCGTTCCACAAGCGACCGCAGTCGCGGGGAAGCGGTCTCGGGCTCACGATCGTGAAGGGCATCGCCGAGGCGCACGGAGGATCGGCCGGGGTGACGAATCATCCCGGCCAGGGAGCGACGTTCTGGATGAAGGTGCCGCGATGAGGGTCCTCGTCGTGGAGGACGAGGAGCGGATCGCCTCGTTCCTGGACAAGGGCCTGACGGCGCACGGCTACGCCGTCCATCGGGCATCGACCGGCGCCGAGGCCCTGGACGATTCGACGACCAACGATGTCGACATCGCGATCCTCGATCTGACGCTTCCGGACGTCGACGGACTCCACGTGCTGAGTCGATGGCGTGACAAGGGCATGTCCGCCCCCGTGATCGTCCTGACGGCACGGGATAGACCCGACGATCGCGTCCGCGGGCTCGACCTCGGAGCGGACGACTACATGCCGAAGCCGTTCGACTTCGACGAGCTCCTCGCTCGCGTCCGAGCCCGCCTTCGTCCTTCGAAAAGCCCTTCGTCGACGCTCCGCGCTCGCAACGTCGAGTTCGATCTGTTGACCCGCCGCGTGACCGTCGAGGGAGCTCCCGTCGAACTGACGTGGCGAGAGTCGGCGCTGCTCGAGGAGTTCATGCGGCATCCCGATCAGGTCCTGAGCCGGGAACAGCTCATGTCTCGTGTCTGGAACCTCGAGTTCGATCCGGGATCGAACGTCGTGGACGTCTACGTCGGATACCTCCGACGCAAGCTCGGCGACCACGCGATCGAGACGGTCCGCGGCTCGGGATACCGCCTCCTCGTCCGAGAAGGCGTGTCTCGCGACGGTTAGCCCCTGCCGTTAAGACCCTTCTCATCGTCGTCTCACTTCGCTCTCATCGGGCCGCCGTACGGTGATGTTTCCTCCCTTCGCAGGGTGTCGAACGCCTCGGAAAGGCTCCGCTGTGACCGCGATCAACGCCTTCAGCATCAGCATCCCGGAAGAGGACCTCGAGGATCTCCGTCGGCGCATCAGCGCCATGCGGTGGCCCGACGAAGAGATCGTCGGGGACGAGTCGCAGGGCGTGCGCCTGCGAACGATGCAGGAGCTCGCCCGGTACTGGTCGACGAACCACGACTGGAGGACGGTAGAGGCGAAGCTCCAAGCCCTGCCGGAGTTCATCACGGAGATCGACGGGGTCGATATCCACTTCATCCAGGTCCGCTCGAAGCACGACGGCGCGCTGCCGATCATCATCACGCACGGATGGCCGGGCTCGATCATCGAGCAGCTCAAGATCATCGGCCCGCTGACCGACCCCGAGGCGCACGGGGGGAACGCGGAGGACGCCTTCGACGTGGTGATCCCGTCGCTCCCGGGCCACGGGTTCTCGGGGACGCCGACCGAGACGGGGTGGGATCCGATCCGCATCGCGCGCGCCTGGGTCCTGCTGATGGAGCGCCTCGGCTACGAGCGATACGTCGCCCAGGGCGGCGACTGGGGGAACGCCGTCACGGAGCAGATGGCGCTGCAGCACCCCATGGGATTGCTCGGCATCCACACCAACATGGCGGCGACGATCCCGGCCGACATCGCGACGGCGCTCCAGCTCGGTGATCCGCCGCCGCGAGACCTCTCCGAGGAGGAGCAGTACGCGTGGGATCAGCTGGACTCCTTCTACAAGCACGGTCTGGCCTACTCACAGGAGATGGGCAACCGCCCGCAGACGCTGTACGCCCTCGAGGACTCGCCGGTCGGCCTGGCCGCGTGGATGCTCGACCACGACGCGCGCAGCCTGTCGCTGATCGCCCGCGTCTTCGACGGCAAGGCCGAAGGTCTCACGAAAGACGACATCCTCGATAACGCGACGCTCTACTGGTTGACGAAGACCGCGGTCTCGTCGGCTCGCCTGTATTGGGAGAGCAAGCTCGCGTTCTTCGCCCCGAAGGGGGTGGACCTCCCGGTCGGGGTCAGCGTCTTCCCGGACGAGATCTACGCGGCCCCCAGGAGCTGGGCCGAAAGCGCCTACCCGAAGCTGATCCACTACAACCGGCTGCCGAAGGGCGGTCACTTCGCGGCGTGGGAACAGCCGCAGATGTTCTCCGAGGAGGTGCGGACGGCGTTCCGATCGTTGCGCTAGCCAGCAAGCCACACGAGGAGGAGGAAGCGATGGACACCGACGTTCGCCCGTTCCGTGTCGACGTTCCGCAGGAGGCGCTCGACGATCTCCGGCGGCGCGTGTTGGCGACGCGCTGGCCGAGCCGTGAGCTCGTCGAAGACCGGTCACAGGGCGTACAGCTGGCAACGATGCAAGAGCTCGCTCGCTACTGGACGACGGAGCACGACTGGCGCGCGACCGAGGCGAAGCTCAACGCCCTCCCAGAGTTCACGACCGAGATCGACGGCACGGACATCCATTTCATCCACGTGCGGTCGAAGCACGACGACGCCCTGCCGCTGATCATGACGCACGGCTGGCCCGGCTCGGTCATCGAGCTGCTCGAGACCATCGGACCGCTCACCGACCCCACCGCGCACGGGGGCAAGGCAGAGGACGCGTTCCATCTGGTGCTGCCGTCCGTCCCTGGCTACGGGTTCTCCGCCGAGCCGACCGAGCTCGGCTGGTGGGCCGGCCGCGTCGCGCAGGACTGGCCGGAGCTGATGCGCCGACTCGGCTACGCGCGCTACGTGGCTCAGGGCGGCGACGTCGGCGCAGCCGTCACCGACGCGATGGGGCGCCTGGCGCCCGAAGGGCTGGTCGGTATCCACACGAACCTGTTCGTTCCCGCACTCGGCGGCGTGATGCCGTCGGACACCGAGCAGGAGAAGGCGGCAGTCGCGCAGATCGCTGCGTTCCGGGCGACCGGCTTCGGGTACTTCCTCGAGCAGGCGACGCGCCCCCAAACGATCGGCTACGCGCTGCTGGATTCGCCCGTGGCCCTGGCAGCCTGGATGCTCGACCACGACACGGACAGCTACCTCAAGATCTCCGATGCGTTCGTCCACAAGCAGCCGTCGGGGAACCTTACCCGTGACCACATCCTCGACAACGTCACGCTCTACTGGCTGACTGGCACCGGCGCGTCGGCGGCGCGGTCGTACTGGGAGAGCGGACAAGCCACGGCCAAGGCCCAGGCGGCCGGGCAGGCGCCGCCGCCCATGACGCTTCCGTTCGCGTTCACCACGTTTCCCGGCGAGATCTGGAAGACGCCACGTAGCTGGGTCGAGAAGAACTACCCCAACGTCACCTACTTCAACGAGGTCGACAAGGGCGGGCACTTCGCCGCGTGGGAGGAGCCGCAGCTCTTCTCGGAAGAGCTCCGAGCCGCCTTCCGATCCGTCCGCTGACGAACGGATCCAGCGGAGCGCGCGCATCGCGCGATGGCATAGGAGAACGATGACGATGGCATCGACCACCGCGACCCCTTCCGTGGCGCTCGGCCGCGACGAGGAGCGCGGATTATTCGGGCAGACGATGGGGCTCGTTGCGCTCACGGCGGGATGCTTCGCGCTCGGAGCCTACGTCGGCCGCAACGCATCGGGCGGATGGGCCATCCTGTTCTACATCCTCTCCTTCGCGGTCCTGTGGGGGATGAACGCGGCCACCAAGCGATCCGAGCAGATGGCCGTCGGGTTGCTCTTCGCGTTCGGGCTCCTGCTCGGGCTCGCCGTCGCCCCCACGATCGCCTACTACGTCGGCGCGGATCCGCAGGCGGTCTGGCAGGCGGGTGGAGCGACCGCCCTGTTCGTCGCCGGGTTCGCCGCCGCCGGGTACGCGACCCGGCGTGACCTCTCGGTGCTCGCCCGCTTCCTGTTCTGGGCGCTCCTCGGGCTGATCGCGTTCGGGATCGTGCTCATCTTCGTCCAGATACCGGGCGGGGCGTTGATCTACGCCGTTCTCGGTCTCGTGATCTTCGCCGGGCTCATCCTGTTCGACTTCCAGCGGCTGCGCCGCACCCAGGACATCCGCACCGCGCCGCTCCTCGCGGCGTCGATCTTCCTCGACATCCTCAACGTGTTCCTGTTGTTCCTGTCGATCTTCAGCGGCGGGGACGACTGAGGAGATCCACGTGCACGCACAGGGACGACATGCCTTCGGGACGTTGAAGCAGGTCGAGGCCGGGCTGCTGAACGTCGGGTACGCCGAAGCCGGACCTCCAGCCGGGCCGGTCGTGCTCCTCCTGCACGGCTGGCCTTACGACATCCACACGTACGTCGACGTGACCCCGTTGCTGGCCGCGAAGGGATATCGGGTGATCGTGCCCTTCCTCCGCGGGTACGGGACCACGCGCTTCCTCCGCGACGACACGGTCCGGAACGGGCAGCAGTCCGTCGTGGCCGTCGACACCGTCGCACTGATGGACGCCCTCGGCATCGAGCAGGCGGTCCTCGGCGGATGCGATTGGGGTGCCCGCACGGCCGACATCGTCGCGGCGCTCTGGCCCGAGCGTTGCACGGCGCTCGTCTCGGTGAGCGGGTACCTGATCGGGAGCCAGGAAGCCAACAAGATGCCGTTGCCGCCCGAGGCCGAGCTCCAGTGGTGGTACCAGTACTACTTCGCGACGGAGCGGGGTCGGGCCGGGTACGGCAAGAACCTGCACGACTTCGCGAAGCTGATCTGGCGGACGGCTTCACCCAAGTGGAACTTCGACGACGCCACCTTCGCGCGCAGCGCAGCATCCTTGGACAACCCGGATCACGTCGACATCGTGATCAACAACTACCGCTGGCGGCTCGGACTCGCCGAAGGCGAGGCGGAGTACGACGTCCTGGAGAAGCAGCTCGCCGAGGGTCCGGCCATCACCGTGCCCACGATCACGCTCGAGGGAGATTCGAACGGCGCCTTCCATCCGGATCCGAGCGTCTACGCCGAGAAGTTCACCGGCCCGTACTCGCATCGAACCTTCGAGGGCGGGATCGGACACAACCTTCCCCAGGAAGCACCGGAAGCGTTCGCGCAGGCCATCATGGACGCCGACACGTACTAGCGAAGGAGGCTCACCCGTCATGGAGTCGACCCGTCCGACGCTCGACCTCCCGATCGAGGGACATATCCCGCCCCTCGAGGGAGCGACCGAGTGGATCAACTCGCCATCGCTCACGCCCGCGGACCTGCGCGGAAAGGTCGCCCTCTTCGACTTCTGCACGTACACGTGCATCAACTGGATCCGGACGCTCCCGTACATCCGTGCCTGGGACCAGGCGTACCGGGACCGCGGGCTCGTGATGATCGGCGTCCACACGCCCGAGTTCTCCTTCGAGAAGGACCTGGAGAACGTCCACGAAGCCCTGCGGCAGATGCGCGTCACGTATCCGGTCGCGGTCGATAGCGACCACGCGATCTGGGAGGCTTTCGCCAACCAGTACTGGCCCGCGCTCTACTTCGTCGACGACGAGGGGCGCATCCGCCATCACCACTTCGGTGAAGGCGACTACGACCGGTCAGAGATCGTGATCCAGCAGCTCCTGGCCGAGGCCGGCGCCGACGTCGGGGACGAGCTCGTCTCCGTGGACCCGCAGGGCGCCGAGGTTGCGGCCGATTGGGACAGCCTCGGGTCTCCCGAGAGCTACCTCGGCTACCGGCGAACCGACAGCTTCGCCTCCGCCGGGGGGCTCGCGCCGAACGAGGCCCGCGCCTACGAGATCCCCGACCGGTTGGGACGGAACCAGTGGGCCCTGTCGGGCGACTGGACGGCGACCCCGGAGGCCGTCGTCCTGAACGAGCCGAAGGGGCGCATCGCGCACCGGTTCGACGCCCGAGACGCCCACCTGGTGATGGGGCCGCCGGCCCGTGGATCGTCCGTGCCGTTCCAGGTGTTCATCGACGGCGAGCCGCCGGGTGCGGACGCCGGAAGCGACATCGCCGCCGATGGGTCGGGCACGGTCGTCGAGCAGCGGATGTACCAGCTGATCCGGCAGCACGGCCCCATCACCGATCGCCTCTTCGAGATCGAGTTCCTGGAGCCGGGTGCGGAGGGGTTCGCCTTCACGTTCGGCTGAACCGCGGCCGTTACCGAAGATCCTCCAGGGACGTCCGCGCTCGGTCGGCGGAAACGATGTTCCCCTTCTGCTCGAAGAGGTCGATCGCCCCCTCGAGCGCCGACGCGGCCTCGTCGGAACGCCCGGCGAGACGGAGCACCTCGGCGAGGTCCGACAACGAGAACGCCCGATCGGTCAGGTACTGGGTCGGCTCCGTCACCCGAACGCCCTCCCGGACGAGGCGCTCCGCCTCCTCGAACTCGCCGCGACGAGCGAGGATCTTCCCCAGCGTCAACAGCGAGGGACCCCGGAACGGATCGTCAGCCCTCAGATCCGTCTCTTGGCTCACGCGGACCATCTCGACAGCCTCATCGAGTCGCCCCAGCGCGTAGAAAGAGCCGGCAAGCTGGTCAACCGCGATCTGTCGCAATGAGTTCGCGCCCGCTCGTGTGAGCGTCTCGAAGGCCTCACGCGCGATCATCTCCGCCTCCTCGTGCTCACCCGCAATCGACTCGAGGAGCCACCCCTCCTGTGCGATGAACCCAAGCAGATCCGGCAGACCCAGATCCGACGCCGTCGCGTGCGCGCGCCGCCATGTCTCGCGAGCCTCGGTGTGTGCGCCCGACATCGCGAGGAAGGCCGCCCGTGCGGACTCCACGTTGCAGTTCACGAAGCGATCCTCCCCCGCCATCGCGGCCAGCTCGTCCAGTCGCGCGAAGCCGTCCCAGACCGGCATCGGCCCCCACACGACGTTCGCGAGACCGGCGTATGCGGCTCGTTCGGCGGCGCGGTCGTTGGCCCGGCGGGCATGGTCGAGGGACCGGCGGATCGCGTCCTCGCCGCGGTCGAAGTCTCCCATCGCCCCTCCCCGCCAGGATGCGATGAACCATGCCCGCGCGAGGGCGGAGTCGTCTCCGGTCTCCTCGAGCACGGGGATCGCCCGTTCCGCGGCCTCGACGAACGATTGACCGCCCGGTTCCGTGCTCTCTCGGAGAAGCACGCGCTCCATCTCGATCTGCGCCTCGAGCCCACGATCGCCCCTGATGCCGGCCTCCGCCTCGGTCAGGACGATGTCCTCGGTCTCGTACTCGCCCAGGTCCAACAGATGTCTTGCCGCTCTGAGCAGGAGGGCAACGCGAGAGCGATCGTCGGGAGCGCGCAGACGGGCGGCCCGGAGGAAGAGTCCGCTCGCTGCCGAGAGGTCTCCGCGGTCGGCGGCTCGCCGCCCCGCGGTCGCGAGGTGCTCGGACGCTCGAGCCGCCAGGTCGCGTGATCGGTCACCCGGGGTCCCGAGCTCCAGGAGGTACCCGTGAGCGCGCTCCAGGTGGTAGCCCAGGATCTCCTGCTGCTCGGCGATGCGCTCCCCCGCGACTCCCTCGATCCATCCCGCGGTCCGCTCGTGGAGGTCGGCGCGCGTCGCCTTCGGCAGCGCCTCGTAGGTGGCGTCGCGGATCAGCAGGTGCCGGAAGCGGAACATGTCCTCGCCCGGAAGCGTCGATCGGTCGGGGCGGATGAACTCCTTGCGGACCAGCGACATCAGGAGGGCCGGGACGCCCGGCCGCGCTCCCTGAGGAAGGAGCTCACGGACCACGCCGAGGAAGAACTCCTTCCCCACGACCGACGCCGCCTCCAGCACGGCGCGCTCATCGGGGCCGAGCTGATCCAGACGCGCCGCGAGGAGCGCGGTGATCGTCGGCGGGACCGTGACGTCGGCAAGGTCGCCCGCCGGCAACCAGCGACCGTCCTCCCGGATGAGCCTCCCGTCGTCGACGAGGACGGACAGCATCTCCTCGACGAACAGCGGGTTCCCTTCCGCGGCGGAGGAGATCCGGTCGCGCACGGGACCGGAGAGCTCCTCTGAACCAAGCAGGTTGCCGATCAACGCCTCGCACTCGGCGTCCGACAGCGACTCCAAGAAGATCGTCGAGGCGTTCATCTTGCCGCCGCTCCACGATGGCCGCGTGTCCAGGAGCTCGGGTCTGGCCATGCAGACCAGAAGGATCGGAACATCCCGAGACCAGTCCGCCACGTGCTCGACGAGATCAAGGAACGTGGCCTCGCCCCAGTGGATGTCGTCGAAGAGCAGGACGAGCGGACCCTCTCGCGCGATCGCCTCGAACATCCTCCTGATCGCCCAGAAGGTCTCCTCCGCGCTCGCGATCTCCGACACGCCCATCAGCTGCGCGACCCGTTGGCAGACGACCGCCTGGTTCTCGTCGCCCTCCAGGACCGAGCAGATCTTGGTCTCGACGACCTCGGGCGCGTCGAAGTCAGCCAGGCCGGCCGCCTCTTTCACCATCTCGAGGATCGGGAAGTACGTGATGCCCTCTCCGTAGGGGAGGCACCGGCCGCGAAGGACGGTCCCGGATCCGATGCTCCCCGCGAACTCCTCGACCAAGCGGGACTTGCCGACGCCGGGTGGGCCGAGGATCGTGAACATCTGACACGCGCTGTCACTGATCGCGCGGTCGAACGCCTGTCGGAGGAGGGCGGCCTCGCGGTCGCGACCGATCATCGGCGAGTCCATCCGGCGCGTATGACCGGCCACCCCCGCGGTGACGTGGCCGAGCCGGAAGGCGACCACGGGCTCCGACTTGCCCTTGAGCTCGAGCGGCTCGATCCGCTCGGCATCCACGGCGTCGCGGACGAGCCGGAGCGTGTCCTCCCCGATCAGGATCTCGCCCGGTCTCGCCGCTTGCTCCAGCCGCGCCGCCACGTTCACGGCGTCGCCGGTCGCGATCGTCTGACCGCCCGTCCCGGCAACGACCTCGCCGGTGTTCACACCCGTCCGCGTCGCGATCGTGACGCCGTGGTCACGCTCCAGCTCCTTGTTGAGCTCGGCCAGCGCCTCGCTCATCTCGGCCGCGGCCCGAACGGCCCGGAGCGCGTCGTCTTCGTGGACGTGCGGGATGCCGAAAACCGCCATGACCGCGTCACCGATGAACTTCTCGACCGTGCCGCCGTGTCGTTCCAGGACGGCGCGCATCCGGTCGAAGTACCGGGTCATCATCGAACGGAGCGACTCGGGATCGAGCGACTCCCCCATGGCGGTCGATCCCGTCACGTCGCTGAACACGACCGTGACGATCTTGCGGACCTCGTGCGCAGCCGACCCTGTCTCCGCGAGCGGTGCGGCGCAGTTCAGGCAGAACTTCGCTCTGTCGGGGTTCTCTTCACCGCACGAAGCGCAGGTCGGCACGGCAGGAGTCTAGGGGGGTCCCGACCCGCGTTGCGCGTCGCCGAGTCAGCGTCGCATGATGCCCTCGATGTCGGAGGAAGCGACCACCCCCGTCCGGGAGGAGCCCGCGGCCAGCCCGCGGCTCGCGATCCTCCTCGCGATGGCGATGTTCGTGCTCGTGGTCGACACGTCGTTGATGAACGTCTCGATCTCGGCGGTCGTGCGGGACCTGGGCACCACCGTCAGCGGGGTCCAGTCCGCGATCGCGCTCGAGGCGCTCGTCTCCGCTGCGTTCATCCTGATCGGGAGCAAGACCGCGGACCTGATCGGACGCAAGAAGGCGTACGTCCTGGGCCTGCTTGGCTACGCGATCGGCGCGCTCGCGATGACGCTCGCGCAGAACCTCACCGCGGTCATCATCTTCTGGGCGATCATCGGCGGCCTCGGCGCATCGCTCCTCCTGCCGTCGATGCAGTCCCTGATCCACGGCAACTTCGAGGGAGCCGCGCAGAGGAAGGCCTACGCCCTCGTCGGAGCCTCTGCGGCGATCGCCGCTGCCGTCGGACCGCTGCTGGGCGGGTTCATCACGACGTACCTCTCGTGGCGCGTCGGCTTCGCGCTCGAGGTCGTGATCATCGGGATCGTCCTGCTCAACATCAAGCTCATCCGCGACGTGCCCTACACGGGCGACCGGCAGATCGACGGCGTCGGCGCCCTGCTCTCGGTCCTGGGGATGGGCGGCATCGTGCTCAGCATCCTCGTGTGGCAGGAAGGCGGCGAGGCGGTCGGCGCCCTGCTGCTGGTCGGCGCGATCGCGCTCGCCGGTCTGGTGCGGTGGCTCGTCCGGCGCAAGCGCCAGGGGAAGACGGCGCTGATCGACCCCGGACTCTTCGAATCCAAGATGTTCCGCTTGGGGATCTCCGGGCAGCTGGTGCAGCAGGTGTCGCTCGGCGGGCTGATGATCGCCCTGCCGATCTACCTGCAGATGGTGCTCGAGTACAACGCGCTGCAGGCGGGGCTGTCGATCGCCCCGCTGTCGCTCAGCATGTTCGCCGTCGCGCTGGTCGCCGGGAGACGCGCGGGGAAGCGGCGCCCGAGCAGCATCATCCGAGCCGGGTTCGCGCTCCTCGTGGTCGGCGTCGTCGTGCTGATCCCGATCGTGCCTCGGGCGAGCAGTGGCTGGTACCTCCTGATCCCCCTCCTGATCGCGGGGTGCGGGCTCGGGATGCTCGTGTCGCAGCTCAACAACTACACGCTGTCCCCGATCTCCGAGGAACGCGTCAGCGAGGCCGCAGGCGTGAACTCGGCCGCGGGGTCGTTCGGGCTGTCGTTCGGCCTGGCGTTCGCGGGCGCGATCATGCTCGCGACGCTCTCGATCGCCTTCACGAACCTGGCCGAAGACAGCACGGTGCTCTCTCCCACCCAACAGGAGCAGGTCGCGCAGGGCCTGGACGACGATGCCGAGGTGATGAGCAACACGCAGCTCGAGGAGCTCATCGTGAACCAGCCGCCGGACATCGAGGCCGAGATCGTCCGCATCAACACCGACGCGCGGCCGATCGCGCTCCAGGTGGCGCTGATCGTGCCGCTGCTCGCCGGGCTGGTCGGGTTGTTCAACGCGTTCCGGATGATGCGCCTGCCGGACCCGCAGGCGTCGAGCGCGGCCGAGGGCATCGCCTTCGGCTGACCCTTCACTGCGTCGCGAGGACGAGCCGGTCTCGCAAGAGCCGAACGTCGCCGGCCGCACCCGCGACCTCGATCGCTCCGTCCGGCGCGCGACCCCAGAGCCAAAGGTCGACGTTCGATGGGTCGCCGGCGATCGTCGCCGAGACGCCGTCACCATCTCCTTCGGCGACCCCGATCGCAGTCGGATCGAGCGTGATGACCCACTCCCGGTCGCCACCGATCACAGCGACGCGTTGACCGGCGCTCTCGGGGCTCGGCGCCTCGGACCAGTCTCCGGCGAGCATGATCGTCAGGATCTCGTCGATGCCGTCGATCGCGAGCTCGGCGTCCAACGGTGTCGAGGCTGCTGCGACGTGTCCGACGTCGGCGCCGTGGATCGCCGTCTCGTGCGCCATCCGTCGCGCCCAGAACCCGACGGTCTGGTCATCGGGCCACCAGGTCGGTGAGGGATCGTCGTGCTGATGCGTGTGGAACATCGCGAGCAGGCGTGCGTGCGCGTCGCGGAACCATCCCACGGGGTCGCGGTCCGCCGGCCACGCAGGAGGCCAGGGATCCGGCACGTGTTGCAGTTCGGTCGACGCGATCTTGTGCTCGTACACCTCGGCGACGTGTCGGACCACGTCCTCGACGCTCCAGCCGGGGCACGTCGGCACGGGGGCGTCGAGGCTGCCCTCTGCGGCGCCGGCCAACCGAGACCCGAGGGAGTCGACGTGTTCGACGAACGTCTCGTACCGCATCGGACCACCCTAGCCGGACGCACCGCGGGAGGCGTTCGAGCTGGTGTGACGGCGTCCGGACGGCTCATGGTCGGCGGGAGGGGCCGGCGTTCCGCCGGCCCCTCCCGCAACCACCGTCAGGACGTCTTCGCGAAGAACGCGTCTTCGCCGTGGCCGGTGCGGCCCGCGAAGGTCACGTCGTTGCGCATGTCCGTCCAGTAGGCGACCACACCGCTGCCGTCGGGCATGATCGCGATGTTGCTGTAATCACCGAGGAACACCGTCGCGAACGGGAACGCCGGCTTCACCGTCGTCGCGAACCAGCGGGCGCCCTTCGTCGGGTCGCTCAGCGCCGTGGCCACGTGCGTCGTCGTGAACGTCAGCGACCCAGGGCCGGTCTCGGTCGCGACCGTGTACGTGTACTTGTGGTTGGCCGGGTCGACCGAACGGTCGAACGTTCCGATCCGCAGCAGCCCGTCCGTGTCGTACGCGCCCCATTGCTGGAACTGGTCGCCGCTCAGGGCGAGCGCCACCGGCGACGACCAGGTCTGCCCCGCGTCGAACGACTGGCTCACGATCACGTCGGAATTCGTGGTGGCCGCGTACGGGTCGGCCGGCGCAGGCGTGGTGCTGTTCCGCATGTCCGACCACACGACCGCCAGGTGCGACGCGTCGGTCGGGCGCCGCGATGTTCCCGGCCGCCCACGAACGGAAGAGGCTGTCCTCGTACCTCTGCCGGCTGAGGGCGATCGGGTAGTCCGTGAAGCCATCGATCACCGTTGCGACCTTCACCGGTGCACCCACCGGCGCCCCGGTGGTCGGGTTCACCCGGACGACCTCGTAGTCGTCACGTCCCGTCGTGAGGTCGGTCGTGTTGAGGAACGAGACGTAGATCCGCCCGTCCGCCGCCACCACCGGCGTCGAGACGAACGCCTGGTCGAGGCTCCCCGAGATCACCCGCGGGGTGGACCACGTCTGGCCGCCGTCGTGCGTCACCGACGCGAAGATCCGGGCCGAGATGAGGCTTCCGCGCTGCCCGAGCCGGAAGTCGCCGTACGTGACGATCGCGTTGCCGTCGCCCCACGCGGCGACGTACTCCTTGTCGAGCAGATGACCGGGGCTCCCGGCGTTCCCCGTTCCCGTGGCGACGCGGGCCACGTTCCAGGTCTTGCCCCCGTCGCCGGAGTTCGAGACGAGGTGTCGGGATTCGTCGCGCTCACCGGGCCAACGAAGCGGAACCCGAGCGTTCCGTAGTAGGCGTGCCCCGCCGCGTCGAACGCCAGCGAGGGGCCGCCCGTCGCCTGGTACGCGGAGGTGGAGTTGACCGGGTACATCGACCAGGTCTGGCCGCCGTCGAACGTGACGTGCGCGCGGGACAGGACGGTCTCGCTCACGTGCCCGCCCGGGTTCAGGGCGAGCTGGTAGTCGTTCACCCCGCCGATCATGTTGTCGGGGTCGGTCAGGCTGACCGCGATCGAGGTCTCGTTGTGCGGACCCACCGAGGTGGTCTCGCAGTCGGTGTTCGCGTTGGCGCCGGTCTGCTTCGGTGTCGTGCAGATCGCGGTGCCGGTCTTGATCGGTGGCGCCGTCCCGAACACGGCCGCCGGCACGGGCGCCGGCGCGTCCACCACGTTGTGCGTGAAATCGATCGGCTGGGGGTCCCCCTTATCGGCGCTCGCCGCCGCGGCGGTGAGGGCGAAGGCGCCCAGGACCGCCAGGGCCAGCACCATCGGATGGCTCCGACGTACTCGCACAGTGGCTCCTTCCTTCGGCCGGCACATGCCGGCCACTCGTCGTCCATAGGGGGTGCCCGAGTTGCGACCACACGGAGTCACGGAGCGGAAGAAGCGCGAACGCGCAGGTCAGAGCGTTTTGGAGAGCACAAGTCGGATCTACGGACGACACGCCGAGGCGACGCCGGAGCGTACGGAGTGATCTACCTCGTCTTCGGCGTCAGCTACGGCGTGGCGCTCGTCATCTTCCGGCCCAGGACCTGAGCCGTCTCCGCCCTCGTCGTTGCCCCGTGAGCGATCACGCCGCCCGGTGAGCGAGGTCCGCCTGCCCCGCCGTCGCGATCGGTGCCGCGAGCGCGCGCAGCACACCCGGCAGCGCTCGGATCTCGTCGACGATCCGGTCCAACCCGGATCCCTCGTCGGACGCCGCGACGGCGAGCGCGTCGTAGGGGCCGCTCACGTCGTGCACCTCTGTCACGCCGTCGACCGCACCCAGCCGCGCCGCGATGGGGAGCGTCCGTGGCTCGGCTTGGACCAGCACGTATGCCTCCGTCACGCCTATCTCCTCCCTCTTCGGTTCGTTTACGCTACGGCCGAGCCCAGAATCTGACAACCCCTGCCATTTCGCATCATCTGCCAAGTGCTATCCTGTGCACATGGATACCGACCATGCGGGGCTGCGCGAGCGGAAGAAGGCCCGAACGCGCGCCGACCTCACCGAGGCGGCGCTTCAGCAGTTCACCGAGCGCGGCTTCGACGAGACGACGATCGAGGACATCGTCGATGCGTGCGAGGTCTCCCCGCGGACCTTCTTCCGCTACTTCGACTCCAAGGAAGACGTCGTGATCGGCTTCTACGACGACCTGGGCGAGGAGCTCCAGGAGCTCGTCGCGGCTCGTCCGGCCGAGGAATCTCCCTTCGCGGCCACGCGGAACGCACTCGAAGCTTTCGCGGCGGTGTACCAAGAGCGCCGAGCCCGGGTGTGCGCCGTGAGCCAGCTGGCCTACGCGACGGCCCCGATCCGGGCCCGTCTGCTGGACAAGCACGCACGGTGGGAGAACGGGCTCACCCGCGTGCTCGCCGAGCGGCTGGAGGTCGACCCCGACGACGATCCGCGCCCGCGGCTCGTCTCGGCCGTGTCGCTCGCCGCCTTCTCGACCGCGGTGAAGGCGTGGGTGGCGGACGGCGGCCGGGGGGACCTTTCCACGCTCGTCTCGTCGAACCTCCGCGCGGTGGAGCGCGGACTGGACCAGGCCGTCCCAGCGTCTGCCTGAACGCCGTCGATCGATCGCCGAGCGGTCCACCGGCGTTCATCGAACCGTCGACGGATGGACACCTCACAGGTATCTGATGCGCGTATGAGATACGCGGCGCGGCGCGATGGCGAAGACATCGGCTTCCTCACGTACCTGGATGGCTGGCTGGAGCCCGAGCTCACTCGGGAGTGGCGTGGGATCTTCGATGTCGATGACATCTGGTTCCCGATCCATCGCGATCGGTTGCAACGTTTGATCGAGGAATCGGACGAGATCCGTCCGAACGGATCGGTGACCTATGAGGACGACGCGGAGGAGGTCGTCTTCCACCGCGGGACGCAGGCTCACTGGTTCAAGGCGTTCATGCGCAAGCTCGCGGCAGAGGGGTACACGCTGCAGCCGGCTCCGTCGTTCGACGACGCGTTCTGACGGCTCACCGATGAGTTCCGCCGTTCCGACCGGTCCGATGTAGCAACTCGGGCTGAGAGCGCGCGGTCGGTCATCTCCAGCGATCCATGGGAAGGTGAGAAGACCGGTTCGCGTCGAGGGGGGAACGACCGATGACATCCGCGATCGAGGTCGAGGGCCTCGTCAAACGATTCGGCAAGGTGACCGCGCTCGACGGCATCGACATGGTCGCCGGTCAGGGCACCGTGTTCTCCTTGCTCGGGCCCAACGGCGCCGGCAAGAC
>JBKOUM010000053.1:0-16546 GCA_046723385.1 Actinomycetota bacterium | reverse complement strand
GCGACGGCGCGCGCGACGGCGTCTCGGAGCGTGAGTCCTTCCAACAGACCGGCCGCCAGGACGCCGTTGAGGCAGTCGCCGGCGCCGGTCGTGTCGACCGCGTGGACGCTCGGCGCGGGGATCCCGATCTCGCCGTCCTCGTCCAGCAGGTAGGCCCCGGCCTCGCCCATCGTGATGAGGACGGCGAGCTGGTCGTTGCGATCGTGGAGCGCGTGCGCGGCCTCCACCGCGTCGTCGCTCATGGGGGCGAGCTCCCTCGCTTCGCCCTGGTTCGGCGTGACGACACGGGTTCGGTCGAGCACGTTGCGCAGACGAGGGTGGACCGGCGCGGGGTTCAGGATGAACGTCGCGGCGTTCGACGCGCACCACTCCGCCGCCGCCGTCAGGGACGCGTACGGGATCTCGCAGCTGGCGAGCACGAGGGCGGGGCGCGAACCGTCGAGCGCTTCGGTCGGATCGCCCAGGTCGTGGTTCGCGCCCGGTGCGACCGATATCTGGTTCTGACCGGCGTGATCGACGGCGATCAGCGCCACCCCCGTGGGACGCTCCGTGCTCGTCCGCACGTGCGACAGGTCGATCCCCTCGACCTCCAGCGCGGCGCGGGCCGCGTGGCCCAGATCGTCGTCGCCCACGGCGCCGAGCATGGCCACGCGGCCCGCGTCTCCGAGCGCTCGCGCGGCCGCCGTGGCCTGGTTCCCACCCTTGCCGCCGTGATGTTGCGCGAACTCGCCGTCGGTAACGGTCTCGCCCGGCTTCGGGAGCGGCGCCCCGGAAACGACCAGGTCGACGTTGATCGCTCCCATCACGAGGAGCCCGCCGGTGTCGCTCACGCCCGCGCCTCGACCAACACCCGCGATCGTTCGACGATGCGTTCCATCGCTCGCGCGGCGTCGACCTCGACGGCGACGCGCGCGTTCACCGGCTCGGGCCAGTCGGACCACGGAGACCGGCGGATGTCCGTCAGGTCGGCGACGGTCTCGCCACGCGTCCATCGGCCGACGGTCTCCACCTGCACGCGCGTGTCGCTCCACTCGCACAACGAGGGGTCGATCGCCGCGGCCACGGCCAGTGGATCGTGCATCGCGGCGCCGTCGGAGCGGCCGGTCGACGCGTAGAAGTCGACGTAGAAGGGAACGGCCTGCCCGAGCAGCGTCCCCAGCTCCGACCGAGGAGCGGGCGCGCAGATGTGCTCGACGTCTTCGCGGGTCATCCAGACCTGCTCCGTGACATCCAGCCCGACGCAGAGCGGCAGCGGCGCCCCCCCCGACCACGCCTCGAAGACCCGCGACGCCGCTTCGGGATCCATCCAGACGTTCGCCTCGGCACGTGGCGTGACGTTGCCGCCCGAGCGGAAGGCCCCGCCCATCAGCGCGAAGCCGCGGAGGAGCCTCGGGAGCTCGGGCTCCTGGTCCAGCGCCAACGCGACGTTCGTCAGCGGTCCCGTCGCGACGAGCAGGACCTCGCCGACGCGACGCCGGGCTTCCTGGGCGATCAACGTGGCGGCGCTCCGCGCCGAGATCGGCTTCGGTACGTGCCCGGGCACGTAGGCGCCGAGACCCTCGGGACCGTGGACCACGGGGAACGGTTCCCAACTCCCGTCCAGCGGCTCGGACGCTCCGCGGGCGATCTCCACGCCTCCCACGCCGGCCAGGTCGAGGACCAACGACGTGTTCCTGGTCACCAGGTCGACGTGCACGTTGCCGGTGACGCACGTCGCGCCGATCAGCTCGACCTCCGGTGATGCGACCGCGTAGGCCAGCGCGACCATGTCGTCCACGCCGGTATCCACGTCGAGGATCAGCGGGGTCGGCATGACGCCGAACGATACCCGGGTTGACGCGCCGGACAGCCGTCGGCTCAGCTACGCGGGCGATGGACCTGGTGATCCGGAACGCGAAGGTCTGGACGGTCGACCCCGAGCAGCCCGAAGCGGCTGCGGTGGCCGTCCGCGACGGCCGGATCGAGGCGGTCGGGGACGACCGCGCGGTCCGGGACGCCGCCGGGTCGGGCGCCGATGAGATCGACGCGCGCGGCGGCAGCGTCCTGCCCGGTTTCGTCGACTCGCACAACCATCTGCGGTTGGGATCCGACGCGGACGCGGTCCAGCTCGGCGCGGCCACGACCCTGGACGAGGTCCGCGGGGCGATCGACGCCTTCGCGAGCGCGCACCCCGGCCGCGACTGGATCGTCGCGGAGGCATGGAACTACGCGGCGTTGCCCGGCCGGCGCCGGCCGCGAGCGGACGACCTGAACGGCGTCGCCGACGGCCGGCCCGTCATGGTCTTCTCCTACGACGTCCACAACGCGTGGCTGAACCGCGAGGCGATGCGCCGGTTCGGGATCGGGGCGGGGACGGGCGACGTTGCCTTCGGCCTGGTCGAGCGGGACGAACGCGGCGAGCCGACCGGCTTCGTCACCGATTTCGCCGTGATGGGTCTGTCCAAGGACGGCGAGGCGGCCCTCGCCGCGCAGGTTCCCAACTTCGGCCAGGAGGCGACCTACCGGAAACTGCTCAGGAGCCTCGACATGGCGGCCCGGCTCGGGATCACCACGGCCGTCGACCCGCAGAACGGGCTCGACGACCTGCCGGTGTTCGCGAAGGCGCGCGACGAGGGCGTGATGCGCTCGCGGGTGATCGCGGCGTTGTTCCACACGCCGGACACGACCGCCGCCGAGCTGGATGCGTTCGCCGAGGCGAAACGGGCCTACGACGACGATCGGTTCCGCGTCGGCCCGGTCAAGCTCTACATCGACGACGTGATCGAACCGCACACCGCGGCGATGCTCGAGCCCTACGCGAACCGCCCCGACACCCGAGGCGACACCTTCTACCCACCGGGCGTCTTCGCGGAGCTGATCGCCGAGCTCGAACGACGAGGATTCCAGACCTTCACGCACGCAACCGGTGACCGCGGGATCCGGACGGTGCTCGACGCGGTCGAACACGCGCGTCGTGTGAACGGATCCAGCGAGGCCCGCCATCAGATCGTCCACGTCGAGTGCGTCCACCCCGACGACCTGCCGCGGTTCGCCGAGCTCGGGGTTGTCGCGTGCATGCAGCCGCGGCACTGCGCGCCCGAGATCGTCGCCGACTGGCGCGCGAACGTCGGTCCGGAACGGTGGCGGTACGCGTGGCCGTTCCATTCGCTCGACGCGAACGGCACGACCCTCGCGTTCTCGTCCGACTGGAACGTCGCCGAGATGGATCCGCTCGTGTGGCTGTACACGGCGTGCACGCGGGCGAACCTGGATGGCTCGGACGCCTGGATCCCCGAGGAGACCGTCGACCTTCCCACGGCGATCCGCGCGGCGACGCTCGGCTCGGCGTTCGCGAACTTCGCCGAGCATGAGCGGGGATCGATCGAGGTCGGGAAGCAGGCCGACCTCGTCGTCCTGTCGAGGGACGTCTTCGCGGACGAGCCGGCGGCCCTCCTGGACACGGCGGTCGACGTCACGATCGTGGACGGCGAGGTGGTGCATCGGCGATGAGCGCGACGTGGGACGAGTTCGAACGGCTGGAGCTCCGGGTGGGCGTGATCACGGACGTCGACGACTTCGACGAAGCTCGCACCCCCGCGTACAAGCTCACGATCGACTTCGGATCAGAGATCGGCACGAAGCGCACGAGCGCCCAAGCGACGCACTACGCGAAGGATGAGTTGCTCGGTCGCCAGGTCGTCTGCGTGCTCGGGGTCCCGATCAAGCGGATCGCGGGGTTCCCGTCCGAGGTGCTCGTGCTCGGCGCGTACAGCGCCGAGCACGGCGTGGTGTTGTTGAAGCCGGACCACGACGTCGAGCCCGGCTCATCGATCGGGTGAGGGGCGGGTCGCCCCGAAGGGGCGGCCCGCCGACCACCTCAGGCGCTCGAGCTGGTCCCGCTCGAGCTGTTGGTTGCATCGTTCGGGCAGCTGTCGCTCGAGGTGTTGCCGTTCGAGTTCCCGCTGCCTTGCGACGTGCTCGCGTTGGACGATGGCGACGCCGTTTGCGCGAACGCCTGCGTCATACCGACGCCGCCCACGACCAGGCCGCTCGCGAGCGCGACCGCCACCGCGGCCCTGCGGACCCTGCTGGTCATCCCGATCACCTCCTTCCCTCGTCGCCCCAGCACATCGCCGGAACCTGGGGAGCAGCAGGGAACGGGAGGAGAGGGCTCGGAGAGAACGCCGGGATCAGCGCGGACGGGCGGCGTCGTAGCCGATCAGGCGGCGCGCGACGTCCAGGCAGATCTCGTACATCCGGGGCGGGGTCATCACGGCGTCGTTCGTCAGGACCTGGATCGCCAACCCGTCCACCATCGCCCCGAACTCCATCGCGATGTCGTCGGCGTCGCCGAGATCAGCCGGGAACTCGCCCGTTTGGCGCCCGTAGCGGATCACCTCGGCGATCGACTGGACCCAGCGGCGGTCCAGGGTCTCGCGTTCCTTCGCCATCTGCGGATCCCGGAGCGCGCGGACCCAGATCTCCATCCACAGCGCCCACTCGTCGAGCAGCGAGTACTCAGGGAGCAGCCCCGGCACCGACAGCTCGATCAGCCGGTCCATCCGGTCGTGCGCGGCGGGCAACTTGCGGAGCTCCCGAGTGGTCCGCAGGTACGACTGGTCGTTCGCGAAGGTGAGGGCCTCCACCAACAGGCGGTCCTTCGATTCGAAGTAGTACAGGATCAGACCCGGCGAGACGCCGCAGCGTTCCGCGATGTCCTGGATCCGCGTCTCCGACATCCCCCGGTCCGTGATGACCTGGGCCGCCGCTTCGACGATCTCGTGGTGACGGTCGCGTTGCGGCTTCTGCCGGGTCTTGGAGCTCATCCGAGGTCCTTTGAACGGGGAACAGACGAGGCCGCTCGCCGCGCCGGTTCCTGAGTGGCGATTCAGGGCAGTGTACGTCCCTGACCTGCGGCGTCAAATCAGCTGAACGTCTCGGCTCGAGTTGACTGGTCGTTCAAACAGGAGGCATGATACGCGGGTTCCGGCGACCGCCGGGGGAAGGAACGACACCGGCGATGGCTGCAAACGTCTACGACGCGATCATCATCGGGGGCGGCCACAACGGCCTGGTCAGCGGCGCGTACTTCGCACGCGACGGGGCCAGGACCGTGGTGCTGGAGGCCCGCGACAAGACCGGCGGCGCGGCGGACACGAGCGCTCCGTTCGCGGATCACCCCGAGATCAACGTCACCACCTACTCGTACGTGATGTCGCTGATGCCACCGACGATCATCCGCGAGCTCAGGCTCAAAGAGTTCGGCTACGACGTGACGCCGTTCGGGCCGTACTTCCAGGCGTACCCGGACGGCCGGGCGGTCACGGTCTACCCCGACGATTCGCAGAGGTCCTACGACTCGATCGCGGAGTTCTCCAAGGTCGACGCGGACACGATGCCCAAGTGGGAGGCGTGGCTCAAGGGCGTCGCCGACGTGCTCGGGCCGCTCCTGCTCAGGGTGCCGCCGCACGTGGGGTCGATGCATCCGATGGACCTGCTCTCCACCGCGCAGACGGCGTGGAAGATGCGGAAGCTCGGCGAACGTGGCGTAGCCGACGTGACGCGCCTGTTCACGATGAGCGTGAGCGACCTGCTGAACGACTGGTTCGAATCGGACGCGGTCAAGGGCATGCTCACGGTGAACGGCGTGATCGGGACGTGGGCCGGTCCCGACGAGCCAGGCACCGCCTACGTGATGCTCCACCACTCGATCGGCGACGTCGGCGACGGGCATCTGGGTTCCTGGGGGTTCCAGCAGGGCGGGATGGGCGGCGTGAGCACCTCGATCCGCAAGGCCGCCGAGGCGTTCGGGTGCGAGATCCGCACCGGGACTCGGGTCAGGAAGATCCTCGTGAAGAACGGCCGGGCCGTCGGCGTCGTGCTGCAAGACGGCACGGAGCTCCGGGCGCCGACCGTCGTGACGTGCATCCACCCGAAGATCGGGTTCCTCGACCTGATCGACCGGCACGAGCTGCCGGCGGACTTCGTCTGGGACATCGAGCGCTGGAAGACGCGCAGCGGCGTCGTGAAGATCAACGTGGCGATCAGCGAGCTTCCGGACTTCACGTCCCAGCCGGGCACGAACCAGCAGGACCACCACACGGGGTCGGTCGAGCTGTGCTTCTCGTCGGACTACGCCGAGCGGGCGTTCCAGGATGCGCACATGGACCGCAAGCCATCGGTCGCGCCGTTCGTGGACGGGACGATCCCGACGACGCTGGACAAGAAGCTCGCGCCCGAGGGGACGCACGTGTTCTCGATGTTCACGCAATGGGTCCCGGACGACTGGGTGCACGAGCCGCACCGCGAGGAGCTCGACGCCTACGCGAAGCGGATCTTCGACCTCTACGACGAGCTCGCGCCCAACTTCAAGGATTCGATCATCGACTATCAGGTGATCGGTCCTTACGAGATGGAGCAGGACCTCGGGTTGATCGGCGGGAACATCTTCCACGGCGAGCTGTCGGCCGACCAGCTGTTCCACATGCGGCCCGCGCCGGGGTACGGCGACTACCGGACCCCGTTGAAGGGGCTGTATCACGGCTCGTCCGCGACGCACGCCGGCGGCGGCGTCAACGGCATCCCGGGCTGGCAGGCGTACCGCGCCGCCAAGAGGGACCGCGCGATCCGCACCAAGTGAGTCCCGAACCGAACGATCGGCGAACGAGCCTCGAGCGGATGCTCGAGGCTCGTTCGGTCGCGGTCGTGGGCGCGTCCGTCAAGGACGGCTCGCTCGGCGCGCAGATGATGGCCGAACTGCGGCGCGGCGGGTTCCCCGGCGACGTGTACCCGGTCAACCCCGGCTACGACGAGGTCGAGGGGTACCGGTGCTACCCGTCGATCCTGGAGGCGCCGTCGGCGGTCGACCTCGCGATCCTGGGGGTCGCGAACGCTCGGATCGAGCAGGCGATGCGGGACGCGGTCACCGCGGGCGCGGGCAGCATCGTGACGTTCTCGTCCCTCTACGAGGAGCCGGGCGAGGGGCCGTCGCTCGCGGAGCGCGTCGCCGCGATCGCCCGCGATCACGGCATCGCGCTCTGCGGCGGCAACGGGATGGGCTTCCTGAACGTCCCCGGCCGGCTCCGCGCGACCGGGTTCGCGACCCCGGAGGTCATGCTCCCCGGGCCGGTGACGTTCGTGTCGCACAGCGGATCCGCGTTCGCCGCGTTCGCGTTCAACGACCGCGGGATCGGCTTCGACCTGGTCGTGTCGAGCGGGCAGGAGATCGTCACCACGATGGACGAGTACGTCCGCTTCGCGGTGGAGCGCGAGACGACGAGGGTCCTCGCCCTCCTGCTCGAGACGGTCCGCGACCCCGCCGCCTTCCGGTCCGCGCTCGCGCTGGCGGCGGAGCGAGGCGTCCCCGTGCTCGCGCTCAAGGTCGGTCGCACGGAGCGGGCCAAGGGGTTGGTGACCGCGCACTCGGGGGCGCTCGCCGGCGAGCACGGCGCGTACGAGGCCGTCTTCGACGCCTACGACGTCCACGAGGTCCGCTCGCTCGACGAGATGGCCGACGCGATGGAGCTCTTCTCGTCGCCTCGCCGTGTCACCGGCGGCAACGGGATCGCGAGCATCCACGACAGCGGGGGCGAGCGGGCGCTCTTCGTCGATCTGGCGGCCGATGAGGACGTTTCGCTCGCGCAGGTGTCGGACGGCACGCTGGCTCGCATCGCGGACGTGCTGGATCCCGGTCTGGAGGCGGCGAACCCGTTGGACGCGTGGGGGACCGGCATCGACGCGGACCGGATCTTCCGCGAGTCCTTCACCGCCTTCCACGATGACGACTCGGTCGCGGCGATGGCGTTCGTCGTGGATCTGACTCGCCAGGGCGAACCGTACGAAGAGGGCTACCTGCAGATCGCCGGTGACGTTTGGGACACGACGACGAAGCCCTTCTGCGTGCTGTCGAACCTGTCGGCCGCGGTGGACCGGGACGAGGTGGCGATGCTCCGCGGTCGAGGGATCCCCGTGCTCGAGGGGACGACGTCGGGTCTCCGCGCGCTCAAGCACCTGCTCGACGATGCCGCGGCGGGTGGGGCGGGGGCCGTGCCGTCACCTGCATCGGCCGACGTGCGCGGATGGTGGCGCGTACGCCTCGCGACCGGCGAGCCGGTCGGCGAGCACGAGGGGCTCCGGCTGCTGGCCGACTACGGGGTGCCCACCGTCGAGGTCCGCGTGGCAGCGACGGCCGAGGAGGCGATCGAGGCGGCGAACGAGCTGGGGTACCCGGTCGCGCTCAAGACGGCCGCCCCCGAGGTGCACCACAAGACCGAGGCCGGCGGCGTCCGGCTGGGTCTCGCCAGCGCACCCGAGCTGTCGGTCGCGTACGTCGACATGGCCGCTCGACTGGGGCCGCACGTGACGGTCTCGCCGATGGCGCCCCCGGGGGTCGAGATGGCGCTCGGGCTCGTGCACGACGAGACGTTCGGGCCGCTCGTGCTCGTGGCGGCAGGCGGCGTGCTCGTCGAGACGCTGCGCGATCGACGGCTCGGTCTGCCGCCGCTCGGCGACCAGGTCGCCACGAGACTGATCGACCGGTTGCAGGTCCGGCCGGTGCTGGACGGCGTGCGCGGAGCCGCGGCGACGGACGTCGCCGCGCTCGCGCACGCCGTCTCCCGGCTCAGCGTCCTCGCGGCCGAGCTCGGCGATCTGATCGCCGAGCTCGACGCGAACCCCGTGATCGTCCACGGCGACGGATGCGTCGCCGTGGATGCCCTCGTGCTGCCCCTCACCTCGCACGCGGATTGACCGCCGGATCGCGCGGTGCTATGCCGTTGCTTCTGGAGAGACCTCGCACAGGGTCGCTCGTGGTGCCCGCGGGGAGGGGAGCGATGTCTCGACGTCTGGCGGTTCTGCTCGCGTGCGTGGGGGTGATCCTGCTCGCGACGCCGGCGCTGGCGGGCCCGGCGATGCCCGTCGGTTCGAGCGCGTTCGGCCGGTCGCGAGCGGCTTGGGGCCAGGAGTGGGGTCGGTGGGCTCTCGGCGACTCGTCGGATCCGCTGATCGCCTCGCTGACGGAGGGCCACTGCGGCGACCTGGTCGACGGCGCGTTCTTCATGGTTCCGCCGATCGACGCCGGGGTGGAGGTCGACTGCGTCGTCCCGCTGGGGACGCCGATCGTCTTCTCGCACGCGGCCTTCTTCGGCTGGATCCCTGCGGACGGCGACACGGATGAGGAGATCATCGCGTCGGCGAACGCGGGATTCGCTCCCGACGCGAGCGAGGTGACCGTGGACGGACGCTTGGTCCCGCTCGTCGCGATCAACATCGGAGCGTTCGACGTCGAGTCGGAGCCCGGGAGCTTCTACGACGCGATCATCGGGCTCGGCACCGGCACGATCCGGACGACGATCACGGGGCACTTCACGATCCTGCATCCGCTCACGCCGGGGGATCACGAGGTCCACGCGGTCGCGGACTTCACGACGATCGCGGGGGTCGCGTACAGCATCACGTACCACATCCACGTGGGCTGACGGGAACGGATCCAACCGCTCCGTCAGGAGGACGGGTTTCGGGGCACCTCGTAGCGGACACCCGTCCAGGTGCCGTCTTCGTCCTCACCCTGGAATCGCTCGATCAGCCGCATGCCGACCTTCTCCATCACGCGGATCGATGGAGTGTTCTCGGCGCCTGCGTAGGCGCGTACGACGTCCGCCTCGAGCGTCTCGAACGCGTACCCGACGAGCGCCGTGACGGCTTCGGTCGCGTAGCCTCGCCCCTGGAACCGCGGATCGATCGTGTACCCGGCCTTGATCACGCCGGGCTCGTCGTCGGCGGGACTCAGCCCCACGTCGCCGACGATCCCGCCCTCGATCCGATCTTCGACCGTGAACTGTACCCAGCCTCCCGGCTCGCCGGGCGATCGTGGCTCCATCTCTCGGATCTCAGCGCGGACGCCCTCAGGGTCGGTCCGGTCCCAGCCCTGCATGCGGTGCACGGCCGGATCGCTCCGGTAGACGGAGATGGTCTCCGCGTCGTCGGCGACGGACCGCCGGAGCCGGAGCCGTTCGGTCTCGATCGGTTCGAAGTGAGCGTCCGGTCGCATCGGACGGCAAGGCTACCGGCGCCACTCGACGCCCGCCCGCGGACGGCACATGCTGCAGACTTGACTCCGGCCCTTCGCTGTCCCACGGTTCGCCGGGGGCGGAGACCATCTTCCAGCTCGGCAGCATCCGGCCGGCCCGCGTTCCCTGTGTGACCGGCGTCGGGTCGGCGGGCGCCGCCGTTCGCGTCTCCGCCCCCTTCCCATATCGGAGACGGCCGGTGGCCATGCGAACGATGACGGACCTGCTGCGGGGTGCCCCGCTGATCGACGGGCACAACGATCTTCTGTGGGCCTTGCGGGATGCTCGTGAGAAGGGCGAACCGCTCGACCCCGCAGAACCCTGCCCCACGCTCCACACGGATCTCCCCCGTCTGCGGACCGGATGCGTCGGCGGGCAGTTCTGGTCCGTCTACGTTCCGTCGGACCTCCCGGCGGTGGACGCGGTCACCCAGACGCTGGAGCAGATCGACACGCTGTTCGAGCTCATCCGGCGGAACCCGGCCTCGCTGGAGCTCGCGAGATCCGCCGCCGACGTCGAGCGGATCGCCGCCACCGGTCGTGTCGCATCGATGATCGGCGTCGAGGGCGGACACTCGATCGGCGACTCGCTCGGGACGCTTCGCATCCTGTCGCGGCTCGGCGCGGGGTACATGACGCTGACCCACAACGACGACACCGCGTGGGCGGACTCGGCGACCGGCGAGCGGGCGCACGGGGGACTGACGAGGTTCGGAGAAGAGGTGGTCCGCGAGCTGAATCGTGAGGGCGTCCTCGTCGATCTGTCCCACACGAGCGAGGACACGATGCGACAGGCGATCGAGGTATCCGGGGCGCCGGTCCTGTTCTCGCACTCGTCCGCGCGGGCGCTGTGCGACGTGAGCCGGAACGTGCCCGACGACGTCCTGGACCTCGTCGGTCGCACGAGCGGCGTCGTGCAGGCAAGCTTCGTGCCCTGGTTCCTCACCCGCGAGGGCGCGGAGGCGAACGCCGCCGGTTGGCGAGAGTGGGAACGGCTGAAGGCGGAGATGCCCGACGACAACGAAGCCGTGCGCGTCGCGATGGATGCGTGGTTCGAGGCCGAACCCGTTCCGCCGTCGTCGCTCTCCGACGTGGCCGACCATATCGACCACATCCGAGACGTCGCGGGGATCGAGGCGGTCGGGATCGGGAGCGACTTCGACGGGGTGCAGGGATTGCCCGACGGGCTCGGGGACGTGACCCGGTACCCGGCCCTGTTCGATGAGCTCGCCACGCGCGGCTACTCCCAGGACGACCTGTCGAGGATCGCGGGGCAGAACGTGCTGCGGCTGATGCGGGAGGCCGAGCGGGTGTCGGACAGGCTCAAGACCGATCGGCCGCCGTCGGTGGCTACGCTCGAGCTCCTGGACGGCTGAGGTGAGGCGCTGCCCGACGTCCCCGTCGAGCAGCGCCCACCCCGACTACATCACATCGAACGTCTCGTAGACCTCGACCGAGGCCCCGCCTTGCAGCACCGGGCACCCCTTGGCCATCGTGGTCGCCGCGTCCAGTGAGTCGGCCTCGATGATCGAGTACCCGCTGGCCGACGACCCGGTCCCGGAGACCGCGCCGTCCGGTGCGATGGATTTCGAAGCCCCGGGGGTGAACGGGTTCCCCCCGTCGGCCAGGGCCGAACCGAGCTCCTGGAACCATGCGTCCCAAGCCTTCATGACGGTGGCCTGAGCCTCCTCCGTCTCGGGCATGCTCCCCCCGTGGTAGAGCAGTAGGTACTTCGCCATGCTGTTCCCCCTTCCCGCGGCCCGCGTTCGGGCCGTCATGGCGAGGACGAACGCGTCCTCGTGATTCCGACAGGTTCCACTCCAGAGAGCCCCGAGAGCGTGCCGATACCCCCAACGTGCAGACCGATGGGGCGGATCGGGTCGAAGACCCGTTGGAGGGATGGTCGGGTCTCCTCGCGCCGGAGAGCGATCCCGGCGACGATGGCCTGGAGTCCGCGCTGCTCGCCTACGCGCAGCGGAAGGCGGCCCGTTGGGGAGCCGAACGGTTCGCGGCCGAGTTCCGGCGCCGGGACCAGATGGAAGAGACCCGTCCGGTCTGGACGAGCGATGCGCTGGCGGCTCCCGTCGAGGCGTCCGTCGAGGAGCAGGTGGTCGACGGGGAGCCGGCGACGTTCCGGCCTGAGCCCCCGCGGATCGGGTTCGACGTGATGTTCGTCCCGGCCCAGCCCGAACCGTCGATCGATCATGTGACGCTGGAAGCCGAGCTTCCCTCGACCCCGGAACACGCCGTGCTCGGCGAGCTCCCGGATGATCCTCCGCCGCTCGAGTCGGCGGTCGAGCCTGCGCCGGTCGACCTGGCGGTCGAGCGGTCGCGCTTCGAGCCGGATGCAGCGTGGTCGGCCGCGTCCGGAGCCGCCGCCAAGCGCGTTCGGGTGCCGCTCCGCCACCCACACGTGCCGAGGCCGCCGGCGCCGGAAGCGACACCCACCATCGAAAGGCGGCGCGGCCGGCGCTCGAAGCGCGGCCAGCCGGAGCCCGTCCGGGCCCCGGCGATCTCCGCACCCGAGTGGGCGCGGATGTCCCCCGGTGCGCGCCGGCTCTACGGGTTCGAGGAGCCTCCCGGCTCCCATCGCGCCGGCTGAGCGGAGCTCAGCGGCGCCGGGCATCGGCCTCCAGCCACCAGGGATCGATCCCGCGATCGCGTTCGTCCACGAGGGTGCCCGGTGGCACGAGCCGGTCGATCGCGTCCAGGACGTCGGCGTCGAGCCGCACGTCGGCACCGGCCAGGAGATCGGACAGCTGTTCGGACGTGCGCGGCCCGATGATCGCCGAGGTCACGGCCGGGTGCGCGAGCGTGAAGGCGATGGCCATGTGCGTCATGGAGACGCCGGCGTCGGCCGCGAGCTTCGCGAGGTCCTCGACGAGGTCGAGCTTCCGCTGGATCTCCGGCCGCGACTCGTCGAACAGATGCACACCGACCTCGTACGATCGTCCGGCCCGGGACTCGGGCGATCGATCGAACGCTTCGCGCCGATACCGGCCCGTGAGCCAGCCGCGGTTGAGCGGACTCCAGACGAGCACCCCCATCCCGTGTCGCTGGGTCACGGGGAACACGTCGCGCTCGATCTGCCGGGCGAAGATCGAGTAGGGGGGCTGTTCGGACCGGAACCTCGAGAGTGACCGTCGCTCGGCCACCCACTGCCCCTCGACGAGCTGCCAACCGGCGAACGTCGAGGATCCGAAGTACCGGATCTTGCCCGCGCGTTGCAGATCCGTCAGGGCGCCGAGCGTTTCCTCGATCTCCGTCTCCTGTTCAGGCCGATGGATCTGGTAGAGGTCGATGTGATCGGTGCGGAGGCGCCGGAGCGAGTTCTCGACCTCCCGCATGATCCACAGGCGCGAGTTGCCGTGGTCGTTCTGCCCGGGCCCCATCTCCCAGTGGACCTTGGTCGCGAGCACGGCCTCGTCCCGACGCCCCTCGAGCGCCTTGCCGACGATCTCTTCCGTTTCCCCGTCGGAGTAGACGTCGGCCGTATCGACGAAGTTGATCCCGGCATCGAGCGCCCCGCGGATGATGCGGACGCAATCGTCATGGTCGCTGTTCCCGCGGCCGCCGAACATCATCGTGCCGAGGCAGTGCGTGCTGACGCGGACGCCGGTCGTTCCCAGGGTGCGGTATTCCACGGTCTCCTCCTCAGGCAGAGAGCCGCTCGGCCAGGTACTTCAGGCTGAGCGGGTAGCGGTACTCGATACCCATGTGGGTGGCGTCGAAGAGCTCGAAGAACAGGTCGGTGACGCCGATCTTCTCCAGCTCCCGCCGGAAGGCCTCCGCGCCCAGGTCGAGGAAGAACTGGTCCTTCGTGCCCGCGTCGACGTAGATCGCGCGCATCGAACGGAGATCGTCGGCGTGCGAGGCGACCATCCGGACGGGGTCGAGCCGCAGCCAGCGGTCCCAGATCTCCGGGATCAGCTCACCCGTCGCGGTGTCGAAGGGGAGTCGGACCGTGCCGTCGGGGTCGGTCGAGTAGCACGCCGCCATGCACCAGTCGTTCAGGAGATGGCCGTCGCTGTCCTTGGACATCGCCGGCCGGCTCCGGAAGTCCTTCCAGAAGTTCTCGAAGGATCCGTCGTAGTCGTCGCGGAGCACCCGCACCGACTCCCGGAACTCGGGGAGGTAGCACGTCTCGAAGAGCGCATCGCCGGCATGCGTCGCGAGCCCGCCCCACAGATCCGGGCGAAGCATGGGCACGACCATCGCGCCGTACCCGCCGCTGGATTTGCCCTGGATCCCGCGATGATCCCGGTCGGCGATCGTGCGGTAGCGCTCGTCGACGAACGGGACGACCTCGTCGCACAGGTACGTCAGATAGTTGCCGGTCCCCGGGGAGTCCAGGAACTGACTCCCGCCGAGCGAGGTCCAGCAGTCGACCCAGACGACGACGACGGGCGGCGCGTCGCCCCGGGCGAACAGCGCGTCGGCGAGCTCTGGGAAGTTCTGCCGGAACGGCGAGCGGTTGCGCCACATGTCCAGCTGGCCGGTGAGCCCCTGGATCAGGTAGACGGACGCGAAGCGCGCATCCGGGTCGTCGTCGTACCCCGGAGGGAGGTAGACCCACAACGGACGATCCGCGGGATCGTCCAGCGCATTGCCGAGCAGCACCCGGCTGGAGATCGTGTGCTCGTCGAAGCGTCCCTTCGGTTCGAACGACCAGGGGTCCATCGCGTTTCCTCCTGCCGGTCAGGGCACCGGCACGCCGGGCGTGCCGATGTCGATCGTGTAGACGGCCGGCCCGAAGCCGGGCGGGAGCCCGAACAGCTCACCGATCGAGAAGTTCACGCCGAACAACGTCCTCCGTTCGCCGCGCGCCGTGCCGAACGCGACGCTCGACGGGAAATCGAGCGGATCCCCGCTCGCGACGACGTCCGCGGAGCCGCTCGACGAGACGCGCACGATCGTGTCTAGCAGGTTGATCGCCACGTACGCGTTCCCGCGCACGTCCATCGTCACGCCATCGGGGTTGCCGCTCAGGGTCGCAACGACGCGGAGCGCTTGGGGATCCCACGTCGGGACCGACAGGATCGCGCGTCGTTCCGTGTTGGTGACCGTCAGGAGGCCGTTCCGGTACGCGATGCCGTTCGCGCCGAGCGGCACGCCGAGCTGGAGGCTGCCGTCCCCCGTGAGGGCCGGGTCCTGGAGCCACGTCGAGGCGCTCCCGCCCCAGGGGATGCGCCAGATCGCCCCGGCCGCGGAGTCCGTGACGTAGAGGTTGCCGCGGGTGTCGAAGGCGAGACCGTTGGCGATGCCGATCCCCTGGGTCCCGGGCAGGCGGGTCGCGTCGCCGGTGCTGCGATCGAAGCGCCAGACCCCGTTCGCTGCCGGATCGGCGGACTGCACGGCGCCGTACACGTTGCCGAACACATCGACCGCGAGACCGAGCAGCCCGAAGTCGCGTCCGCCGACGATCCCGTCGACGTGGCCGAACGGCTCCGGCGTCGTGGATCCGACCGGGATCTTCCAGAGGTCTCCGAGCGAAGAGATGCTGACGAACACGTCGCCCCGGCGATCGAGCGCGATGCCCTCGGGGTTCTGTCCGGCGGACTCGTCGAAGGCGACGAGGACGTGGACGTCGGAGGCGGCGTGGGCGATCGCGATCGGCGTCGCGACGAGCGCGCCCACCGCGACGAGCGCGATCGCACCCATGCGGAGCCGTGGACGGGTGGCGGACATGACGGCCCTCCCTTCGGTGGAGCGGGGGTTCACGGATACCCTTCGACCCTACGGAGGGCGGTGCGTTCGGACAACCTGACGGCTCGTCTCAGCCCTTCGGGCGGTACCGTTCGCCGCGGAACTCGAGCGCCCAGGTGAACTGGTCACCGTCGGCTGCTCGCTCGAACCGCAACAGGCGGCCGACCTCGCCCCCGGGCAGGAGGACCGGCAGGCCTTGGTGCTCCGCGGTCGGCCAGAGGTCTCGCCGCGTGCCCTGGTCGAGATCGAGCAACGTCATCGGTTCATCGCCCGTGCGTTCGAGAGCATCGCCGAAGTCCTTCTCGCCCTCGGGCTTGTATCGGACGAAGGTGTTGGCACCGTGCAGCAGCAGCGGCTCGCCGGGCTTGGTCCATCCCTTCCCGAGGGAGCGCCACTTCTCGCCGTCCCGCGACGTTTCCACGGCCCATCCGAGGTGCTCGCTCATCAGACGCCCAGTATGTCGCGGCGTCCGGAACGTTTCAGGGCGAGAGGTCGACGGCGCGGAGCTGGCCGCCGGTCGGTCCTCGACCGGCGGCCGCGTACGCGCCGCACCGGGCCGCGAGCGCGAGGGCGTCGTCGACGCCCTCGCCGCTCGCGAGTCCGAAGAGCAGGCCCGCCTGGAAGCTGTCGCCCGCGCCGTACGAGTCGACGAGCGGGCCGGGCGGCGCGGCCGCGTCGTAGCGGCCACGCCGTCCGTCGGCGGTCTCCCACGTTCCTCCGCGCACGCCGTCGGTCCGGACCACGAGCGAGGGCGGCGGGTGCATCCGCCCCGGTTCGTAGCGCTCTGCGGGGTCG
>JBKOUM010000118.1:0-21556 GCA_046723385.1 Actinomycetota bacterium | reverse complement strand
GGCGAGGACGCCGCGCAGCTCTCGCTCGTCCAGGATCTGGAGGATCCCCTTCGTGACCGCGACTTTGGCGTTCTGCGGGTTCCGGCCGGTCGCGAAGGCGTTGGGCTGCGCCATGTCGGACACGTAGACCTGCGGCATCGGCAGCCGGTCGGCGTTCGCCAGCTCGCGGACGATCCGGTAGAGGTCCGGGTACTCCTGCTCCGTGACGGGCTTCGAGCGGGTCGTCGCGATCGCGATCGAGCCCGACCACCAGTACATCGCGAAGTTGAACGCCAGCGCGATCAGCAGGGCGACGACGGCCCCCTGGGTCCCCCCGAGCCACGAGCCGATCAGCACGAAGAGGCCGCCCAGGGCGGCGATCAGGATCCAGGTCTTGATCCGGTTGATGCCGGGAGTCATCGATCCATCACCTCACCTGGAGGGTATCGCGCCTGTCGTGAACGGAGGGTTCAGCCACCGAACGCGAGCGAGCTGACCTCGCCCAGGCGGTAGATCGCGTTCGGGACGACGAAGATCACGAGCAGGGCGATCATCGCGACGGCCACCACGGCGGTCACCAGGATGGGCGACCGGAAGCGAGCCTCGTCCTCGGCCTCCTCGAAGATCATCGCCCGCGGGATCAGGAAGTAGTACCCGACGCTGATCACGGAGTTGATCACCATCGCGACGGCGAGCACGACCCCGATCCCGCCCCGCTGGATCCCCACCTGGAAGATCAGCAACTTGGCCCAGAACCCGCCGGTCGGTGGGACCCCGGCCAGCGACACCATGAAGACGGTCATCGCCGTCGCCAGCAGGGGCGCCGTCCTGGCGAGGCCTCGGAAGTCCTCGATCTGGAGCCGCGGATGCCGCGCGCTGATCGCGGTCGTCACCGCGAACGCGCCGAGGTTCATGATCCCGTAGATCAGCAGGTAGGTGACCGCCGCCTGGAACGCCGAGTGATTGATCGAAGGATCGGCGGTCACGAGGGCGAACGGCAGCAAGATGTAGCCCGCCTGCCCGATCCCGGAGTACGAGAGCAACCGGACCACCTGACGCTGCTGGAGCGCGACGAGGTTGCCGAGGGTCATCGTGACCAGCGACAGGGCCGCGAAGATCGGCACCCAGAACTCCCACTCGTGGACGAACGCCACGAACATCAGCTGGAGCAACCCGGCGAACCCGGCCGTGCTCGAGGCCGCACCGAGGAACGCGGCGACCGGAACGGGCGCGCCTTCGTAGGTGTCCGGAGCCCAGAACTGGAACGGAACCGCGCTGACCTTGAACGCGAACCCGACCACGACGAACAGGATCGCGGCGTTCGCGAGGGTCTGCTTCGCTCCGCTCAAGGCTTGGAGCCCGGCGGCGATCTCGCTCAGCCGGAGGTGCCCGGTCAGCCCGTAGATCAGGCTCATCCCGTACAGCATCACGGCGGTCGACAAGACGCCGATCAGGAAGAACTTGAGACCGCCCTCGTTGCCCTTGACGTCGGCTTTGCGGAACGCCGCCATCAGGAAGCCGGGCGCCGAGACCAGCTCGAGCGCCAGGAACAGCATCAACAGGTCCCGCGAGGCCGGCATCAGCAGGCATCCGAGGAACGACGTGAGCAACAGGAAGTAGTACTCGCCCTGGTAGAAGCCGCCGTCGCGGAAGTAGCGGTACGAGATCAGGAGCACGACCGCCGCCGCGCTCATGAAGAACGTCTGGAACACGATCGTGAACGCGTCGACCACGTAGGACCCGCCGAACGTCGAGCGGTCCCCCTGACCGATGAGCGAAAGGACGGCGACCAGCGTCGCGAGCACCCCGAGGAGGGCGACCCACATCGACGCGGACTTGTGGCGGGCGGGCAGGAACAGGTCCGTGACGAGGACGACCAGGATCGTGCCCGACAGGATCAGGATCGGGAGGATCGCGTGGTAGTCGATCGTCACGTGCGGATCAGCCTCCGAAGATGCGAACGATCGAGTTGACGCCCTGCTCGGTGCTGTTCAACACGATGCTCGGGATCAGCCCGAGCACGAGGATCGCGACGAGCAGCGGGACCCAGGAGACCCACTCCACCGTCAGGATGTCGCGGAACCCATGCTCCTTCCAGCGGTCGGGCGCGACCCCCTGGTTGACCCTCTGGAGCATCCACAGGAAGTAGCCGGCGGTGAGGATCGTGCCGATCCCGCCGAGCACCATGAACGTCCTGAAGAGACCCACGTTCAGCCCGGCCACGGTGCTCGTGTTGGGACTGAACGACCCGAGCAACGCCATGACCTCGCCCCAGAAACCTGCCAAACCCGGGAGCCCGAGCGACGCGATCGCCACGAAGGCGAAGATGCCGGCCATCTTGGGCATGACCTGCGACATCCCGCCGCCGATGTCCACGATCTGCCGGGTGTGGTACCGGTCGTAGATCGACCCGACGCAGAAGAAGAGCATCCCGGTGATCACGCCGTGGGCCACCATCCCGAAGATCGCCGCCTGGATCCCGATCGTCGTCAGCGTGGCGATCCCGAGCATCACGAACCCCATGTGACCGACCGACGAGAACGCGATCAGCCGCTTCAGGTCCCGCTGGGCCAGACAGCACAGGGCCGCGTACACGATCGCGATCGCCGCGAGCGCGCCGATCCACGGCGCGTACGCGACCGCGCCGTCCGGGAGCACGGGGAGCGCGATCCGGATGAACCCGTAGGTGCCCATCTTCAGCATGATCCCGGCGAGCAACACGGAGCCGATCGTCGGCGCCTCGGTGTGCGCGTCCGGGAGCCACGTGTGGAACGGCCACATCGGGACCTTGACCGCGAACCCCAGCGCGATCGCCCCGAAGACGACCAACTGGAACAGGTGGGACGTCCCGGCGCCGCCCCACGCGGTCAGCGACACGATGTCGAACGTGTGCTGACCGGTCGCCGGATCCACCGGGCTGCTGAAGTACAGCGCGAGGAACCCCAACAGCATGAACACCGAGCCGAACAGCGTGTACAGGAAGAACTTGATCGACGCGTACTGACGGTTGTCGGACCCCCACACGCCGATCAGGAAGTACATCGGCACCAGCACGAGCTCCCAGAAGACGAAGAACAGGATGAGGTCGAAGGAGATGAAGGTGCCGGCCATCCCGGTGATCAGCAGCAACGTGAGCGCCACGAACGCTTTGCTCCGCCCCGGCTCGGGCACGTACCGCCAGGTGTAGACGGCGCACAGGAAGCCGAGCGCGAACGTCAGGACGTATAGCGGCATCGAGATCCCGTCGATCCCCACGTGGTAGCGAGCGTTGATCACCGGGATCCAGCTGGTGTTCAGGACGAACTGGAGCCCGCCGGCGCCGTAGTCGTACGTCGCGGCGATCGCGATCGCGAGCACCAGGCACACGCCCGTCACGGCGATCCCGATGCCTTTGACCAGCCGATCCTGGCCTCGAGGAACGAACAGCACGGCCAGCCCACCGACGAGCGGCAGCAGCGTCGTGATCGTGATCGCGGAGTTCTGCCAGGTCATACGGTCCCCTCACTCATCGTTCATGGCCTCGTGACGAAGAAGGTCAGCAGGATCACCCCGACGAACAGCCCGACGGCGTACCATTGCACCTTGCCGGTCTGGACCGTCCGAAGCCCGCGGCCGAACAGCGCGGCGATCGTGCCGGCGCCGTTCACGACCCCGTCGATCACCGTGCGGTCGAACCACGCGGCCAGGGCCGAGAACGCGTAGGTGATCGTCGCGGTCCCATTGACGGCGCCGTCGATCACGTGCTGGTTCGTCCAGTAGACGCCGGCTGCGATCGGGTCGCGGATCGGCCGGATGATGTCGTTCCAGTAGAAGTCGTCCAGGTAGTACTTGTGCTCGAGCAGCGTGTAGACGCCGCCGAGCCGCGTGATCGGGTCGGGCGTCCGCCAGCGCCGGTAGACGGTGTACCCGCCCCAGATCCCGATCGCGACCGCCACGATCGAGACCAGCGCCACCGCCGGGCTGAAGACGGCCTCCAGCGGCTCCCCGCCGAAATACACCCAGTCGAGGAACGGCGCGCCGACCGACGCGAACCCGAGCAGCCCGACGACGCACGTGGCGCCGGCCAGGACGACCAGCGGGGCCGTCATCACGCGCGGCGACTCGTGCGGATGCGCCTCGCCGCGATACTCGCCGAAGAACGTCAGGAGCACCATCCGCGTCGTGTAGAACGCCGTGATCACGGCGCCGACCAGCAGGACGACCCCGAGCCAGGAGTCGTGCGCGTTCTTCGCCGCCAGGATGATCTCGTCCTTCGAGAAGAACCCGGCGAACGGTGGAACGCCGCCGAGCGCAAGCGACCCGATCATGAAGGTCACGAAGGTGACCGGCATCGCCTTCCGGAGACCGCCCATGTCGCTCATGTCGTTCGAGTTCACGGCGTGGATCACCGACCCGGCGCCGAGGAAGAGCAGGGCCTTGAAGAAGGCGTGCGTGAACAGGTGGAACATCGCGGCCGGGTACCCCTCCGGGCCCAGGCCGAGCGCGGCGACCATGTACGCCAGCTGCGAGACCGTCGAGTACGCGAGGACGCGCTTGATGTCGTTCTGCACGAGCGCGAGGAACGCCGCCAGCAGCAGGGTGATCGCGCCGATCACCGCCACGACGTGCAAGGCGATCGGGTCCGCGCTCACGAAGACCTGGAACGTGCGGGCGACGAGATAGATCCCCGCAGCGACCATCGTCGCGGCGTGGATCAGGGCCGACACGGGTGTCGGCCCCGCCATCGCGTCGGGCAGCCACACGTAGAGGGGGAACTGCGCGCTCTTGCCGATCGTCCCCCCGAAGAGCAGCAGCGCCGCCGCGGTGACGAGCGTCGTCGAGACCTGGTGGTTCGCGACGAGGCCGGAGATCACCTGGATGTTCGAGGTCGTCATCCCCGTGGCGAAGATCAGGGCGAAGATGCCGAACATGAACGGGACGTCGCCGATGCGCGTCGTGATGAACGCCTTGATCGCGGAGCCGGAGTTGACCGGGTCCTCGTACCAGTGCCCGATCAAGAGGTACGAGCAGACGCCCATGACCTCCCAGCCGACGAGCAGCTGGAAGAGGTTGCTCGCCAGGACCACGTCGAGCATCGCGCCGGTGAACAAAGACAGCACGACGAAGAACCACGTGTACCGGATGTCGCCGTGCATGTAGCCGAGCGAGTAGATGTGGACCATCAGCGACACCGTCGTGACGATGACCAGCATCACCGCGGTCAGCCCGTCGATGAAGATGCCGAGCTGCATGTGGAGCGGCCCGATCTGGAACCAGTCGATGTTCGCCTCGTACGGGCCGCCGCCCTGGACGAAGTGCCAGCCGACACCCAGCGCCATCACGAGTCCGGCAGCGATCGCCGTGATCCCGTAGATCGGTCCCCCACCCGGGGTCCGCTTGCCGAAGAACAGCGTGAGCGCGGCCGAAACGAACGGCAGCACGGCGATCAGCCAGGCGTGCTGGACGAACCAGTTGGCTCCCGCCCCCGCGACCGCGGCCCCCTCCGCCCCGAGCAGCGCTACCACTTCAACAGGTCCACTTCGTCGACGTTGATCGTGGAACGGTTCCGGAACAGGAGGATCACGATCGCGAGCCCGATCCCCACCTCGGCGGCGGCGACCGCGATCACGAACAAGGCGAAGACCTGGCCCGTCACGTCCTGGAGCTGCGCCGCGAACGCGACGAGGTTGACGTTGACCGCGTTCAGCAACAGCTCGATCGCCATGAGCACCATCACGGCGTTGCGGCGAGCGAGGACCCCGTAGATGCCCGTCGAGAACAGGAACGCCGAGAACAGCAGCACGAGCGGCAGCCGGATCACGTCAGGTCCCCTCGTCCCGCCGGGCGAGCACGATCGCCCCGATCAGCGCGGCGAGCAGGAGGAAGGACACGGCCTCGAACGGGAGGATGTACGTGGTGAACAGCGCGCTCCCGAGCGCCGCCGAGCCTCCGGACACGGGCGCCGAGGCTTCCGTGCTGTCGATCGGCCAGGCGCGGAGGATCAGCGACCCGAGCCCCACCGCGACGACGATCCCCACGATCGCGCCGACGGCCCGGTTCTGGTAGTCGAGGGCGTCACGCCCGATCGGCGCCTTCGTGAGCATCAGGCCGAACAGGAACAGGATCACGATCGCGCCCACGTAGATCAGGATCTGGACCCACCCCACGAACTCGGCTCCCAGCAGCAGGAAGGTCATCCCGACCGACGCGAGCGTCACGACCAGGTAGAGGGCGGCGTGCACGACGTTGCGCGCCGTGACGACCGCCACCGCCGCGATCGATCCGATCGTCGCGACCACGATGAACGCGTACTCGTGCGCGTTCACGAAGCCGCCTCGTCGGGCGCTTCGGCTCCCTCTTCGAGCGCGGGCGGGGGCAGCACCGAATAGGTCCACTCCTCGAGCCGGTCCCTCTCGTGGGTCAGCTCGTCGATCTCGTATTCGGCGTACTCGAACTCACGGCTCCAGAAGAGCGCGTCGAACGGGCACGCCTCCACGCAGATGCCGCAGTACATGCAGAGGGCATAGTCGATCGCGAACCGGTCGAGGATCTTGGCCGAGCGCGCCCGGCCCCCGCCGGCCGGCGGATGGGTCTCCTTGTGGGCATCGATGTAGATGCACCAGTCGGGACATTCCCGAGAGCACTTGTAGCAGACGGTGCAGTTCTCCTGCTTGAGCGCGATCACGCCGCGCGAGCGGGCGGGGAGGTCGGGCTTGACGTGCGGATACTGGACCGTGACGGACCGGTGCAGCATGGTCCGCAGGGTCACGGAGAGTCCCTTGACCAGACCCTGGCCGAAGCCGCTCGTGAGCTGCGTGTCCGTCATCTAGACCCCCACCTTGAACACGGAGGTCACCAGGATCAGGAGCAGCGCGAGCGGCGTCAGCCCGATCCACGCGAACCGCTGCAGCTGGTCCTCGCGGAGCCTCGGGAACGTCGCCCGCAGCCAGATGATCACGAACGACAGCGCGAAGATCTTCCCGAACATCCAGAGCACGCCGGGGATCACGGCCAGCCCACCGAGCGGCTGGAACCCGCCCAGGTAGAGCACGGCGGCGATCGCCGACATCACGACGATGCCCCCGTACTCGGCCAGGAGGAAGAACGCGAACTTCAGCCCCGTGTACTCGGTGTACGCGCCGAAGATGATCTCGGAATCGGCGACGGGCATGTCGAAGGGCGGCCGCGTGAGCTCGGCGACGGCGGCCATCATGAAGATCACGAACCCGACGAGCTGCCACGGGTAGACGACGTACCAGTAGTGCGACTGGGCTTCGGTGATCGCCAGCAGGGACATGGAGCCCGCCTGCATCACGACCGCGGCCGCGACGAGCACGAGCGGGAGCTCGTAGGCGATCAGCTGCGCCGCCGCCCGGAGCGCGCCGATCAACGAGAACTTGTTCGCCGACGCCCATCCGGCCATCAGCACGCCGATCACGCCGATGCTCGACAGCGCGAGCACGAAGAACACCCCAACGTCGAGGTCGAGGGCGTAGAGGCGGGGCCCGAACGGGATCGCGACGAGCGTCACGATGTACGGGATCAGCACGACCGCGGGCGCGAGCGAGAAGACGCCGGAGTCGGCGGCCGCCGGGACGACGTCCTCCTTCTGGATGAACTTGACCCCGTCCGCCACCAGCTGGGCCCATCCGTGGAACGCGCCGGCCTCCATGGGCCCGAGCCGCGCCTGCATGTGCGCGAGCACCTTGTGCTCCATGTACCCGACGGCGAGCGGCACGACGAGGAACACGCCGAGGACGACCGCCGCCTTCAGGATCAGCGCGACCCAGTACCCGCCGATCACGGAGTCGAAGACGGAGGAGTCGGCGATCACTCCTCCTCCTCTTCCTCGTCCTCACCCTCCGCGGCGCCCGGCCATGGCTTCACCTCGCGCGACATCAGCGGGAAGTCCTTCCGCAGGGGATGTCCTTCGAAGGGTTCCGCCAGCAGGAGCTTGACCGGACGCGGGTGCCCCTCGAAGCGGATCCCGAACATCTCCATCGTCTCGCGCTCGTGCCAGTCGCACGTCGGGTACAGGTCGCTGATCGTCGGAAGGGCCGGATCCTCGTACGGGAGGGCGACCTTGACCCGCACCTCGTGGTGGTGCTCCGTCGAGGTCAGCTGCGTCACGACCTCGAACCCGCGGTCCGGTCCCAGATCGACGCCGCCGGTGAAGTCACAGAAGTCGCAGCCGAACTCGGGCTCGTCACGCAGGAACCGGACCAGGTCGTGGTACCGGTCGACCGAGACGGTCGCGATCGCCTGTCCGAAGCTCTCGACGACCTCGACGTCGTCGCCGAACCGCGCCCGAACGCGCGATCCGACCTCCTCAGCCGACAGCGGTCGTCCCACTGCGGAACTTCTCCTGGATGTCCTCGTCCCTGATCTTCTCTTGCAGGGTGATGATCCCGTTCAGCAGCGCCTCCGGCCGCGGAGGGCACCCGGGGACGTACACGTCGACCGGGATGATCTGGTCGACGCCCTTCGTGACCGAGTAGCTGTCCCAGTACGGACCTCCGCAGTTGGAGCACGACCCGAACGAGATCACGTACTTGGGGTCGGGCATCTGGTCGTAGAGCCGCTTGATCACCGGCGCCATCTTGTCGGTGAGCGTGCCGGCGACGACGAGGAGGTCGGCCTGGCGCGGACCGTGCGCGAACGGGATCACCCCGAGGCGGATGAAGTCGTTCTTGGCGGTGGACGCCGCGATGAACTCGATCGAGCAGCACGCGAGCCCGAAGTTGAAGACCCACAACGAGTACCGGCGGCCCCAGTTCAGCAGGAACCGGACGGGCTTGATCCTGGGGATCGGCGTCCTCTCGGTGATCACGCCCACGTGAGCACCCCCTTGCGCCACGCGTAGAGGAGCCCCACGGCGAGGATCCCGATGAAGATCGCCATCGAGACCACGGCCTGGTAGCCGAGACCCTGGAAGACGCGGGCCCACGGGAACAGGAAGACCGATTCGACGTCGAAGATCACGAACAGGAACCCGTAGACGTAGTACCGGATCTGGCTCTGGGACCAGTTCTCGCCGACCGGGTCGATCCCGCATTCATAGGTGGTGCGCTTGCCGGTGCTGGGACGACGCGGAGCGATCAGTCGGGCGGCGCCGAACGCCACAACCACGAGCAGCGCTCCCGCGAGCACCACCGCCAACACGACGCCGTAGGAACCGTAGTAGGTCACGTTGTCAACGAGCCCCTTCGAAGGCTGCCGTATCCTAGCAGCGGCCTTCCGGCCGCCTTGCAGAGCGCGCCGCTACGCATCGTCATCCCCCGGATCGGCCCCGCACCTCGTCGCGAGGAACCGCGTGAGCTGGATCAACGCGTGGCGCGCGGCGCCGTCGGGGAGCTGCTTCGCCAGGCCGACGGCCCGCCGAACCTCCTCCCCGACGGCGCCGCGCGCGTGCGCGATCGATCCGTCGTTCCGCACGATCTCGAGCGCTCGATCGAGCCGCTCGCCGTCCGGCGGGCCGAGGGCGAGGATGCGCCCGAGCTCCTCGCGGTCGGGCCCCTCGCGCAGCGCGTGGAGGACCGGGAGCGTGTAGACGCCTTCCTTGAGGTCGGTCCCCGGCTCCTTCCCCAACTCGAGCTGGGTGGAGACCACGTCCATGATGTCGTCCGAGAGCTGGAACGCCAGGCCCAGCGATTCGCCGAACGCATCCAGCGTCTCGACGTGGTCCGGCGCGGCATCCGACAGCATCCCGCCCAGCCGGCACGACAGGGCGATCAACACCCCGGTCTTGCGCCGGATCACCTCCAGGTATCCGGCCTCGTCCTGTCCGGTCTCACCCGAGGCGTCGACCTCTCGGATCTGGCCGTCGCAGAGCACCGCGATCGTCCGCGCGAGCAGCCGGCACGTGTCGGGGCCGAGATCGGCGGACAGCTCCGACGCTCGGGCGAACAGGTAGTCCCCGGTCAGGATCGCGACGGTGTTATCCCAGCGGGCGTTCGCGGACGGGACGCCCCGGCGGTCGGCCGACTCGTCGATCACGTCGTCGTGGTACAGCGTCGCCAGGTGCGTGAGCTCGATCGCCACGGAGCCCGAGATCAGGCGCGGATCGCCCGGGTCGCCGAAGTACCCGGCCAGCAGCACGAGCATCGGCCGGAACCGCTTGCCGCCCGCCTGGAGCAGGTACCGGGCGGTCGCCGAGAGCAGATCCGAGTCGGCGAGCACCGCCTTCTCGAGCGCCTCTTCGACCCGGTCGAGGCGCCCTCGGATCTCCGCCTCCAGGGCGTCGTCGGGTGCTTCCAGCCCCGGGATCACGCGACGCATGCGTTCACCACCTCACGACCGACGCCGTCTCCAGGATGCCGGTGAGGATCCCGGGGAAGACGCCCAGGACGAGGACCGCGACGCCGAGCACGCCGGCGGCGAGCCGCGGCATCACGCCCGGGTCCGTCTCGACGATCCCGACCGGTTCCCGCATGTACATGTACACGATGACGCGCAGGTAGAAGAACGCGGCCGCGACGCTCGCCATTACCCCCACCACCACGAGCGGCCAGTTGCCGGCTCCGATCGCCGCGGCGAAGACGGTCACTTTGGCGATGAACCCCGCGGTCGGCGGGATCCCCGCCAGCGAGAGCAGGAACAGGGCCATCAGCGCCGCGAGACCCGGGCTCCTCCGCGCGAGACCGGCGTACGCGTCCAGCGAGGTCTGTTCCTCGCCGCGCGCCGACACGAGCATCACGATCCCGAACGAGCCCACGGTCATCAGCGAGTAGACGATCAGGTAGAACATCGCGGCGCGGATCCCCGTGACGTCGGCCGCGGTGAGCCCCGTGAGGATGAACCCGGCCTGGGCGATGCTCGAGTACGCGAGCATGCGCTTCACGTCGCGCTGCGCGATCGCGAGCACCGACCCGATGACGATCGAGGCGATCGCGAGCGCGTAGATCACCGGCGTCCAGATCCACGTGAGCGGCTGGAAGGCGACGTCGAGCACCCGGATCAGCGCGAAGAACGCTGCGACCTTCGTCGCCGCGCTCATGAACACCACGACGGGGGTCGGTGCGCCCTGGTAGACGTCCGGGGTCCACATGTGGAAGGGCGCCGCCGAGACCTTGAAGCCGAACCCGATCACGAGGAGCGCCACGGCGAGGAACGCGAGCGCCTGCGACCCGGTCTGACCCGAAAGCGCCTGGACGATGCCCGGCGCCGCGACTCCCACGATCTTCGTGGACGTCGCGGCGCCGTACGCCATCGCCACGCCGTAGAGGAAGAACGCCGAGGAGAAGGCGCCCAGCAGGAGGTACTTCATCGCCGCCTCGCTCGCCCGGCGCCGGCCGGTGATGCCGGTGAGGACGTAGAGCGACAGGGACAGCAGCTCCAGGGCGAGGAACACCAAGATCAGGTCGTTCGCCGCGGTGATCAGGGTCATCCCGGCCGTCGCGAACAGGACGAGGGGGAAGAACTCACCGCGGAACGACGCGGGCTCGCGACCCGCGTAGTGGGTGTAGAACAAGCATCCGAGCCCCGCGGCGCCGATCAACACGATCCGCGACACGACCGAGAACCGATCGACCGCGACCGCGTCGCCGAGCACGTACGGCGATCCGTTCCAGCTCCACAGGATGAGGGCTGCGATCCCGGCCGCACCGAGTCCCACGAGCGCGATCGCCAGGTGCGTGAACCGCGACGAACGAGGTGCGAACGCCTCGTAGAGCATCCCGACGATCGCGAACGCGCAGAGCAGGATCTCGGGGAGGATGGGGCGGAGCTCGATCGGGGGCGTGGGGATCACGGCTGCGCCTCCGCGGCGACGCTCCCAGCCGGGGTGCCCACATCGGCGCACGACCCGGTCGGCGCCGGCTGGACGTTCGCGACCGCGGCGCACGTCGCGGGGTCGATCGCCTTCGTCAGGAGGTTCGGGTAGATCCCGAACACGAGCAGCAGCGCGAGCACCGGCGCGAGCACGGCGACCTCCCGTCCGGAGAGGTCCGGGAGGTGACGGTGCTCCTCGTGCACGGGTCCGTACGCGACCCGCTGGTACGACCACAGGAGGTAGATCGCGGCCAGCACCACGGCGACCGCCGAGAGCGATCCGAACACGTGGCTGACCGCGAACGTCCCGACGATCACCAGGAACTCCCCGATGAAGGAGCTCAGTCCGGGCAGCCCGGCGCTCGCGAACACCGCGAACAGGAACGCGCCGAAGAGCCACGGCATCACGCCGGCGAGCCCACCCATCTCGCTGAGCTCGCGCGTGTGCGTCCGTTCGTAGACCATCCCGACCAGGAGGAAGAGCGCGCCGGTCGCGAGACCGTGGTTCACCATCTGGAGGACGCCGCCGGTCGCGGACTGTTGGGTGAACGCGAAGATCCCGAGGACCACGAAGCCCAGGTGGGACACGCTCGAATACGCGACCAGGCGCTTCACGTCGGTCTGTATCAGCGCGCAGACGGCGCCGTAGATGATCCCGATCACCGCCAGGACCGAGACGAACGTCGCGAAGTAGCGCGACGCCTCCGGGAACAGGCTCAGGTTGAACCGCAACAGTCCGTACGTGCCGACCTTCAACAGCACGCCCGCGAGCAGGACCGACCCCGCCGTGGGCGCCTCGGTGTGCGCGTCCGGGAGCCAGGTGTGCAGAGGGAACAACGGCACCTTCACGGCGAACGCGACGAAGAACGCGAGGAACAGCCAGCGAGCGGTCTGGACCGGGAGCGACGCCGCCACCGCGCTCAACTGCCGGACGTCGAACGTCGCCGGTCCAACCTGGCCCGACCTCGAGTAGAGGAACAGGACGGCGACCAGCAGGAACGCGGAGCCGCCCATCGTGAACAGGAAGAACTTCAGCGCCGCGTAGACGCGGTTGGCGCTCCCCCACTCGCCGATGATCAGGTACATCGGGACCAGGAGCGCCTCGAAGAACAGGAAGAACAGGACCAGGTCGAGCGACAGGAACGTCCCGAGCACCGCCGTCTCCAGCACGAGCATCGCGACCATGTAGCGGACGACGTTCGTCTCCACCTTCCACGACGCGAGGATCGAAACGGGGAAGAGGAACGTCGTGAGCAGGACGAGCCACAAGCTGATCCCGTCGACCCCGACGACGTACTTCAACCCGACCGAGCGCACCCACCAGGCCTCCTCGACCATCTGGTATCCCGTCGCACCGGTCGAGAAGTCGCGGAGGATCAGCAGCGACGCGGCGAACGTGATGAGCGCCGCGAGCAGGGCGACGATCCTGGCGTCCCGGTCGGACACCGCGCGTCCGAGCAGGAGGAGCGCCGCGGCGCCGGCCAGGGGCAGGAGCAGGGTGATCGTGAGGAGATGCCCCGTCACAGTCGAACCCCCACGTAGACGAGGATCACGACCGCACCGAGGAACACCACGAGCGCGTACGAGCGGACGAAGCCTGTCTGGAGCAGGCGGCCGCGGTCGGCGAGGCGCCGGACGCCGGCCGCGATCGCGCCGAAGAAGCCGTCCACGATCCGTGCGTCGACGACGTACGCCGTGATCCAGGCGCCGGTCTTCGCCGGTTGGATGATGACGGTGTCGTAGGCGTGATCCACGTACCAGCCGTTGAGCGCCGCCCGCGGGAGTGGCTCGAGGCGGTCACGGAACGCCCGCCAGTCCACCCGGCCGGAGCCGTAGATCCACCAGGTCGACACGAGGGCGATCAACGAGAGCACCACCGCGATCCCGGCGAGCGCCACGACGTCGAGGCCCGCCCCCGTCGGCACCGGTCCCGTGATCTCCTCGAGGAACCCGGCGAGCCGGCCCTCCGGCGTCACGTTCAGCCAGCCGGCCGTGACGACGCCGAACCCGAGGATCGCCACGGGCACCCACATCACCGGAGGCGACTCGTGCGCGTGACGGGCCTCGTCGCTCCGCGGCTCGCCGAAGAACGTCAGGAACAGCATCCGGCCCAGGTAGAAGGCCGAGAGGAACGCGGCCAGGCTGCCGAGGAGATACACGGCGCCCCTGTCCGTGTGCTGCGCCACCTCCAGGACCGCGTCCTTGGCGAAGTAGCCGGCGAGGGGCGGCACGCCCGCCTGCGCGAGGGCGGCGATCAGGAACGTGACGAACGTGATCGGCATGACTAGGCGGAGCCCGCCCATCCGCCGGAGGTCCTGCTCGTCGTGCATCCCGTGGATCACCGATCCCGCCCCGAGGAACAGCAGGGCCTTGTAGAACGCGTGCGCCACCAGGAAGAACATCGCCACGGCGTACGCGCGCATCCCGGCGGCCATGAACATGAAGCCCAGCTGGCTGATCGTGGAGTAGGCCAAGACGCGCTTGATGTCCTGCTGCGCGATCGCGCAGGTGGCGGCGAAGATCGCCGTGACGAGCCCGACCACCAGCACGACGGTGAGCGCGACGCCCGAGAGCTCGAACAGCACGTGCGAGCGGACGACGAGGTACACACCGGCGGTGACCATCGTCGCCGCGTGGATCAGCGCCGATACCGGTGTCGGGCCCGCCATCGCATCGGGGAGCCAGACGTGGAGCGGCACCTGCGCCGACTTCCCGACCGCGCCCGCGAAGAGCAACAGCGCGATCGCGGTCGCGGCGTCCTTCGTCAAGACCGAACCCGCCGTCCCGAACACCGACTCGAAGTCGAGCGTCCCGAACTGGAACACGATCAGCGCGAGCCCGATCAGCATCAGCGTGTCGCCGATCCGGGTCGTGATGAACGCCTTCTTGGCTGCCTCGGCGTTGGCCGGCACGTCCGACCAGAACCCGATCAGGAGGTACGAGCAGAGCCCGACGCCTTCCCACCCCAGGTACAGCACTAGGTAGTTGGCGCCAAGGACAAGCATCAACATGAAGAAGACGAACAGGTTCATGTAGGCGAAGAAGCGCCCGTAGCGTGGATCGCCGGCCATGTACCCGATCGCGTACACATGGATCAGCGCGCCGACCCCCGTGATGACCAGGACCATCGTCACGCTGAGGTCGTCCAGGCGGAGATCCATCCCCACGCGGAACCGTCCGACCGAGATCCAATCGAACAGGTGCTGGAGGAACAGGCGGTCCTCCGCCGGCTTCGCGAGCAGCTGCGACGTCAGCGCCAGCGAAACCGCGAACGCGAGGATCACCGTTGCCGAGGCGAGCCAGCCCGCGTACCGCCCGAGCCGCTTCCCCCAGAACAGGTTGACCACGGCTCCCAGCAACGGGAGTGCGGGGACGAGCCAGAGCAGCCCGTTCTGTTCGCTCACCATCGGAGCTCCCGCACGTCGTCCACGTCGACGCTCCGCCGGCGACGGTAGATCGCCACGATGATCGCGAGCCCGACCACCACCTCGGCCGCGGCGACCACCATCGAGAAGAAGGCGAGCACCTGGCCGGTCAGGTCGTCGTGGAGCCGGGAGAACGCGACGAGCGACAGGTTGACGGCGTTCAGCTGCAGCTCGATCGACATGAAGATCAGGAGCGCGTTCTTCCGCGTCAGCACGCCGACCGTGCCGAGCATGAACAGGATGCCGGACAGCATCAGGTAGGAGGCGACGGGGGTCCTCACGAGGCGGCTCCCGCCTCGTACGCGGGCGACCCGTCCTCGCCGACGGCCGCATCGATCTCCGCCTGGGTCACGGCTGGGGCCCTCCGGTGCGCCAGGACCATCGCGGCGATCGCCGCGACCAGCAGCAGGATCGAGGTGACCTCGAACGGGAAGAAGTACCCCGTGAACAGGACCTTCGCCACCGCTTGGGTGTTGCCACCCTCGTTCGCCGTGAACACCTCGGGGGCCTTGGTCGCGAACCCCACGCCAGCCCGGATCGCCAGGAAGAGCTCGACCACGAACGCCGCGCCCAGGAGGAACGCCAACGGCCGCTGGACGAAGAGCCGTTCCCGCACGGACACGCCGGTGTCGACGCCGAGCAGCATGATCACGAACAGGAACAGCACCATGATCGCGCCCGCGTACACCACGATCTGTACGGCGAAGAGGAACGGCGCGTCGAGCAACAGGTAGAACACGGCGAGGCAGAAGAAGTTCACGACGAGGAACAGCGCGGCGTGGACGGCGTTGCGCACCAGGAGCATCCCGATCGCGCTCGCGATCGAGATCGGCGCGAAGACCCAGAACACGACGTTGTCGAGCGGCATCAGCGGCCCTCTCGCGCGACGCGGTCGGTCCCGAGCGGCGTCGGAGCCTCGAGGAGCTGCTCCTTCGTCCAGATCGCGTCCTCGCGGGACGTGAACGCCATCTCGTAGCTGCTCGTGAGCGTGAGCGCGCGCGTCGGGCAGGCCTCGACGCAGAGACCGCACATGATGCAGCGCAGGTAGTTGATCTGGTAGTCCTTCGCGTACCGCTCGCCGGGGCTGACCGGATCCTCGGGGTCGTTGTCCTCCCCCTCCACCCAGATCGCGTCCGCCGGGCACGCGAACGCGCAGAGCTCGCACCCGATGCACTTCTCGAGTCCGTTGTCGTGGCGGTTGAGGCGGTGCCGTCCCGTGTGGGCACGCGGCGGCGGTTCCACGATCTCTTCGGGGTACCGCTCGGTGTTGTCGCGTCGGAAGGTCTGCTTGAAGACCGTCCCCAGGCCCTTCGCCACAGCCCACCAGGGCGCGGTCGGACGGTCCGGCGCCCCGCTCACGCGATCGCGTCCTCGCGGCGCTCGGCGCGCGGAGCGTCGAGCGCCTGCTTCACCAAGCTCATCACGAGCCAGGTCCCCACGATGAGGCCGAACGCCATCAGGATGCCCCGGGTCACGTCGAAGCCCCCGATCGAGAAAAGCACGTTGGGAGAGCGGGCCGGGAGGACGACGATCGTGCCCGTCGCCAGCACCCAGAACAGCCCGAACGGGATCAGGTACTTCCAGCCGAAGTTCATCAGCCGGTCGTACCGGAGCCGCGGCAGCGTCCCGCGCACCAGGATGAAGACGTAGATCACGGCGGTGACCTTCAGGACGAACCACAGGACGGGGCCCAGCCACGCCCACGCGCCGTGCAGCGGCCACCAGCCGCGCCACCCGCCCAAGAACAAGGTGACGGCGATCGCCGACACGGTGACGGTGTTCACGTACTCCCCCAGGTAGAAGAGCGCGAACTTGATCCCCGAATACTCGGTGTGGAAGCCGGCGACCAGCTCCGTCTCGGCCTCCGCCAGGTCGAAGGGGGGACGGTTGACCTCCGCGAGCGCACAGATCAAGAAGACGACGAACGCCGGGAACTGCGGGATCACGTTCCAGTACCTGTCCTGCTGCGCGACGATCTCCGACATCGCGAGGTGGCCGCTGTACATGATGACGGCGACCAGCGCCAGACCCATCGCGACCTCGTAGCTGATCATCTGCGCGGTCGAGCGGATCGCACCGAGCAGCGGATAGTTCGATCCGCTCGACCACCCGGCGAGCACGACCGCGTACACCCCGAGCGAGAACATCGCCAGGATCCAGAGGACGCCGATGTTCAGGTCGGCGAGTTGCAGCGGCACCGTGCGCCCGAAGATCGTCACGGGAGCGCCGAAGGGGACCACGGCGAAGGCGAGGAACGCCGGGATCATCGCGATGATCGGGGCCAGCAGGTAGACCGGCCGGTCGGCGTTCGTCGGCGTGATCGCCTCCTTGAAGAAGAGCTTGACGCCGTCGGCGACCGTGATCAGCACGCCGCGCGGACCGGCCCGCATCGGGCCGGTCCGCGTCTGGAAGTCCGCGATCACCTTGCGCTCCATCCAGATGTAGAGCAGGACGGACACCAGGAGCGCGGCGAACACGACGACGACGCGCCCGACCAGGAGCACCCAGTCGATCCCCGTCACGCCGTGGCCTCCTCCGTGAGCGCCGCGTCCGGGGCGCCGGGCCCCGTGACGGTCTCGACCGTCACGGCGGCCGTCGACCGGCCGCTCAGGAGCGTGTTCGCGGCGAGGCCCGGCTGGTTGAACGGGACGAAGACCGAGCCGGCGGCGACGTGCTCGGTGACGTGGAGCGGCACGAGCGCGTCGCCGCCGTCCGTGCCGAGGCGAACCGTCGCGCCGTCGGTGAGACCGTGCTTCTCCGCGTCGACCGGGTGGACCTCTGCGAACGCCGGTTCCTGCAGCGCGGCCTTCAGCTCGTCCGCGCCCTCCGAGAGGCGCCCCTCGTCGATCAGCAACGGATACGTGAACAACGTGAGGTCGTCGATCCACTGCGGTGCGCCGGCGCCCGCCCACACGTTCGGACGCTCCTCGACCTCTCGCGGCGCGAGGAGCGTGACCATCTCCGCGTGGAGCTCCTCGAGCGTCTCGAAGCCCAGGTCGGCCCCCATCGCCGCGGCGAGCCCGCAGACGATCTCCCAGTCCGGCCGGCTGATCCCGAGGGCAGGCCGGACCGGCCGGATCCGCTGCCACCGCCCCTCCCAGTCGGTCACGTGCCCGTCCTTCTCCACCGCCGCCGACGCCGGGAGGAAGACGCTGGCGAACGGCTCCAGATCGCCGAGCTCGAGCGACTGGACGACGAGGGTGCGAACGTTGGAAAGGGCCCGCCGGGCGAGGGCGGCGTCCGGGTGATCGCGGAGGGGGTCGGCCCCGATCACGAAGAGCACGTCGATCCGATGTTCTGCGCACGCCTCGAGGATCTCCTGCGCGTTCCGGCCCTCGTCCGGGGAGGTGATCGGACCCCAGACCGCCTCCACCTCGGCGCGCTCCTCTTCGTGGTGCAGCCGCCGGCCGCCCGGGAGCAGCTCGGGATGGACGCCCGCGCTCAACGCCCCGCGGTCGTTCGCGCGACGCGGAACGAAGGCGAACCTGGAGCCGTGCTTGGCGGCGGCGGCGAGCGCCACGTCGGCCGCGAGTGGATGCTCCGCAAGCCGTTCCCCCGCCAAGATGACGGCCGAATCGCCCGCGTCACGGAGCGCAGCAGCGACACGGGCCTCGAAGGACCCATCGCCCGCGTCCTCCCGGATCCCATCGAGGACGGAGACCTCACGACCGGGCCGGACCAGCAGGTGCTCAGCGACGTCGTACAGCCGCGTCCGCCGCGGGTGCACGACGAAGACCTTCGCCCCGCGAGCCGCGGCCTTCCGGATCCGGAGGTGCAGGATCGGCACCTCCTGCTCCGTGTCGAGCCCGGCGACCAGGATCACGCTCGCCCGCTCGATATCGGTGTACGTGACCGAGGTCGAGCGATCCGTGGCCCCCGCGGCGGCGACGACCTCGGCCAGGCCGCCGTGGAACGCTCGGCGGTGGTCGAGGTCGTTCGTCCCGATCACCGTTCGCGCGAACTTGGACAGGGCGTAGTAGTCCTCGTCCATCAGCCGCCCGCCGGTCAGGAACGCGACCCGCGCGCCCGCACACCGCTCCGCGATCCACGGGAGCACCTCGCCGAACGAGGCGGGCTCGAGACCGCGGTCGCGGATCAGCGGCGTGGTGATCCGCTCCGGCGCGTCGGCGTGGTGGTACGCGAAGCGGCCCTTGTCGCAGATCCAGGCGTCGTTCACCTCCGGGTTCTCACGCGCGAGCACCCGCACGACCTCGTCGCGACGGACATCGACGCGCAGGTTGCATCCGGCGCTGCAGTGCTGGCAGATCGAGTCCCCGGACGTGAGGTCGAACGGCCGAGCGACGAAGCGGTAGGGCGCCGCGGTGAGGGCACCGACGGGGCAGATCTGGATCGTGTTGCCGCTGAACGGGGAGCGGAAGTCCTCACCGGCCGCGATCGAGACACGCTCGCCGGCGCTCCGCGCGAACAGCTCGAGGAACCGGTCGCCGCTGATCTCGTCGCAGAACCGGGTGCAACGCGCGCAGAGCACGCACCGTTCCCGGTCCAGCGCGACGAGCGGTGACATCGGGACCGGCTTGGGGAACACACGCTTCGCGTCGGTGAACCGACTCTCGCCGGGACCGAAGGCGAGCGCCTGGTCCTGGAGCGGACACTCGCCGCCTCGGTCGCAGATCGGGCAGTCGAGCGGATGGTTCAGCAGGAGGAACTCCAGGTTGGCGACCTGCGCGTCCTTCGCTGCGTCGCTCGTGTTCTGTGTCCGCACGACCATCCCCGGCGTAACGGTCATCGTGCACGACGTCTGCAGCTTCCCCTGGCCTTCGATCTGGACGTAGCACTGCCGGCACGCTCCCACCGGCGCGAGGTAGGGGTGATCGCAGAACCGCGGGATCTCGATCCCGAGCTGCTCCGCCGCGCGGATGATCAGGGTGCCCTTCGGGACCGTGACCTCCTTGTCGTCGATCGTCAGCGTGACGGTCGCCGTCTCCGTCGCGGACGCCATCAGGCCGGCACCTCCTCGAGGTGGTCGACCTTCAGCGGGCAAGCGCCCAGACGGACGTGCGCCTCGTACTCGTCCGCGAAGTGCTGGAGGCTCGAGTTGATGACCGCCGCGGTGCCGTCGGCGAGCGCGCAGAACGCCCGGAAGAGCAGGTTCTTCCCCAGGTCTCGGACGACGGGCAGGTCCTCGCTCCGTCCGTCGCCGTCCTCGAGCCGTTCGAGCACACGCGTCGCCCACCAGCTGCCTTCACGGCACGGCGTGCACTTCCCGCACGACTCGTGCGCATAGAACCGGACCATCCGGGTCGCGCAGTCGACGACGCAGTCGGTCTCGTCCATCACCATCATGGCCGCGGTGCCGAGCAACGAACCGGCCTCGGCGAGCGACTCGTAGTCCAGGGCGACGTCGACGTGTCCGGCGGTGAGCATCGGCGTCGAGGAGCCGCCCGGGGTCCATGCTTTCAACGCACGCCCACGCAGCACTCCTCCGGCGAGCTCCTCGAGCACGACCCGGAACGGCGTTCCGAGGGGGATCTCGTAGTTCCCGGGACGCTCGACCTTGCCGCTGACCGTGACCAACTTCGTGCCCGGCGACTTCTCGGTCCCGAGCTCGCGGAACCAGTCCGAGCCCCGCACGACGATGTCCGGCACGTTCATGAGCGTCTCGACGTTGTTGATCACGGTCGGGCTCGCGAACAGGCCTTCGACGGCGGGGAACGGCGGCCGCAGCCGCGGCTGTCCCCGGTAGCCCTCGAGCGAGCTCAGGAGCGCCGTCTCCTCGCCGCAGATGTAGGCGCCGGCCCCGCGATGGAGCACCAGATCGAGCCGCTTGCCGGAGCCGAGGACGTCCGGACCGAACCGGCCCGACGCGTACGCCTCGCCGATCGCGCCTTCCAGGACGAGGCTCTGCCACAGGTACTCGCCTCGGACGTAGAGGTAGATCGTCTCGCACCCGATCGCGAGCGCCGCGATCGCCGCACCCTCCAGCAACCGGTGCGGATCGCGTTCCACGAGCTCTCGGTTGTTGCAGGTCCCCGGCTCGGACTCGTCGAAATTGACGACGACGTAGGTGGGCTTGCCGGTGTCGCGCGGGACGAAGCCCCACTTCATCCCGGTCGGGAACCCTGCGCCCCCCCGGCCGCGCAGGCCACTCGACTTCACCACCTCGAGGATGTCCCCGTCGGCCATCGCGACCGCGCGGGCCAGGCCCTCGTACCCGCCCTTCGCGACGTATCCGTCGATCCCGATCACGCTCGGATCGTTCCAGTCGCGCGTCAGCCGAGGTTCGAAGTCGAGGCTCATGAGGAGGGGACCTCTTCGAGGCCAGCGAGCGCGCGCGAGGCGGCCTTGAAGCTGCCGAACGCGGGGCCGCGGGGCGGCGGGGGGACCGCGCCGGCCCGCAGCCCCCCGACCAGCGCGCCCATACGCGCGGGGTCGTCCCCGGCGTG
>JBKOUM010000084.1:0-21162 GCA_046723385.1 Actinomycetota bacterium | reverse complement strand
GTCGTGAACGTCGCGATCGGCGTCGCCGGGCTCCCGGCCGTGGTCGACCTCCGCGGAACGCGCGACCACACCGGCCGCCTCCTGGACGCGACGGTCGCCGCGCTCGCCGACGAGGTCGCCGCGGCGGCAGGGCTGGTCATGGCCAAGGCGTCCAAGATCCCCGTCGCGCTCGTCCGCGGCGCCCCGGTCGACGGGGCTCCCGACGGTCGCGGCGAGGATCTGCTGCGCCCCGCCGAGACCGACCTGTTCCGCGAGTCACCCCTCCAGGCGCTCCACGCACGGCGGACGATCCGTTCGTTCGGTCCCGGTGACGTCCCCCGCGAGGCGCTGGAGGAAGCGATCCGCGCGGCCTGCACGGCGCCGGCGCCGCATCACGCGCGGCCCTGGCGCTTCACCGTGCTGACGAGCCCAGCCGCCCGACGTGGTCTGCTCGCGGCGATCGCGGACGCGTGGCGGGCCGACCTCCGCGGCGACGGCACGGCCGAGGAGGTGATCGAGCGGCGGATCTCCCGCAGCGACGCCGTCCTGGGGCAGGCGCCGGTGCTGATCGTGCCGTGGGTGTCGTTCGAAGGGTCGCATCCGTACGCGGACGCCGAACGGGCCCACGCCGAACAGGAGATGTTCCTGCTCTCGGGCGGCGCGGCGATCCAGAACCTCTTGTTGGGGCTGCACGCGCACGGTGTCGCGTCGTGCTGGATCAGCTCGACGCTCTTCTGTCAGGAGGAGACGCGCGCCGTGCTCCGTATGGACGACGCGTGGTTCGCCCTCGGGACGGTCGCGTGCGGGCCGATGCCGGAGGGCGGGGCCGGACGGCCCCGCCCTCCGATCGATCTCGCGACGTTCGTCCGCTTCGAGTAGCTACCCGACCACCCCGTGGATGAAGTACCAGACGAAGATGCCGGACACCACGTAGAGGAGCGGGTGGACGTCCCGCGCCCTGCCGCGGAGGACCGCGATGACCGTGTAGGAGACGAACCCGGCGCCCACGCCGTTCGTGATGCTGTACGTGAACGGCATGAGGCTGATCGTGAGGAGCGCCGGGATGCCGATCCCCGGATCGGACCAGTCGATGTCCTTGACCAGGGTCATCATGAAGTACCCGACGATCACCAGGATCGGCGCCGTCGCCACCGACGGGACGACGCCGGCGATCGGTGAGAAGAACAGGCACGCCAAGAAGAGCAGGCCGACGACGACCGAGGTCAGGCCGGTCCGGCCGCCTTCGGAGACACCCGATGCGCTCTCGATGTAGGTCGTGTTCGACGACGCGGATGCCGCCCCACCGGCCACGGCCGCGAGCGAGTCGACCAGGAGCACCCTCTTGATGCCGGGGAGCCGCCCGTCACGGTCCAGGAGCTTCGCCTCGCCGCCGATCCCGATCACCGTTCCCATCGTGTCGAAGAAGTCCGACAGCATCACGGACACCACGATCGCGAGGGCGGTCCAGAACCCGAGGGCGCTGATGAAACCGAACGAGAAGTTGCCGACGAGCGAGAGATCGGGGGCCGCCCAGATCTTGTGCGGCCACGCCGCGCTCCCGTCGGTGATCACGGAGAGGTGTTTGACCTCGTTCACGATCGTTGCGGCAACCGTGGTGGCCACGATGCCGATCAGCAGCGCGGCCCGCACGCGACGCGCCACGAGCGCGCTGGTGAGGAGCAGACCGAAGACGAACAGCGCCAGTGACCAGGTCTGGAACTCGGGGACGATCTGGAGGATCGGGGGGTTCGGGCCCTGGATCACGACGCCGGCCTCTGCGAGACCGATCAGGGCGATGAACAGGCCGATCCCGATCCCGATCGCGCGCTTCAGGTCCATCGGGATCGCGTTCATGATCATCTCGCGGACGTTCGTGAGCACGAGGATCGTGATCAGGATCCCTTCGGCGACGATCACTCCCATCGCCTGCGGCCACGTCAGGCCGCTCGTGGCGACCAGTCCGAACGCGACGAACGCGTTCAGGCCGAGCCCCGCCGCGAGGGCGAAGGGATAGTTGGCGTAGATCCCCATCGCGATCGTGATCACGCCGGCCACCAGGGCGGTCACGGACAGGACCTGGGCGAACCCGAGCGTCGTCCCCGCGCTATCGGTGACGCTCCCGAGGATCCTGGGGTTGACGAACAGGATGTACGCCATCGTCAGCCAGGTCGTGATGCCGGCGACGATCTCGATCCGGATGCTGGATCCGCGCTCCGAGATGCGGAACAAGCTCTCGAGTCGACCGCCGGAGGACTCCGGAACGCGCACCATCCGACCCTGTTCGGTGTCGGTCATGGACCACCCCTTCGTGACCTGGCCGGCCGTGGGCGCCGACGACGGTTATGGGAAGGCGGAAGGAGCATAGGAACGTCACGAACGCGGTGCAAGCCGAACGCCGCGGGATCATCGGCGTCCGCTACCCTGGTCAACTGCAGCAAGGCCCTTCACCGACGAGGACCCCCTTGGCCAGACAGACCGACCCCGACCACCGCCAGACGAAGGCGGAACGCAAAGAGCAGGCGCGCCTCGAGCGCATCGAGCTCGAGCGCAAGCTCTCGCGGCGGAAGCAGGCCAGGCGGCGAGCATTGGTCGTCGGCGTGATCGTCGCCGCGGGGGTGGGCGTCATCATCTTCGCGCTCTCCCGTGGAGGTCCGTCCGAGGCCGGCGGCACGACGCCGTCGGTGACCGTCGACCTTCCTTCCCCCGACACGCTCCCCGGGATCATGACGTCGTCGCCCCCGTGGCCCAATAACGTCGCCGAGGCCGGCGAGCGGCTCCGGATCCTGCAGCTCCCGGGGCTCAGCGACACGGTCCTGCACCACCACACGGACCTGTTGATCTACATCGACGGCCAACAGGTCACGATCCCAGCGAACATCGGCTTGGACTCGACCAGCTCGCCGCCGGTCGCGTCGCCGCTGCACACGCACAGCGATCTCGGCACGATCCACGTCGAGTCAGCCGATCCGAACTTCGAGCCCGTCCTCGGGCAGTTCATGGACATCTGGGGCGTCTACTTCACGAAGGACCGCCTGGGCGGGAACAGCGCGGTCGGCGAGAGCAAGATCCGCGCGTACGTAGACGGCGAAGAATGGACCGGCGACCCGACCCAGATCCCGCTGAACGACCGCGAGGTCATCGTGCTGACCTTCGGAACGCCGGATCAGGTTCCCGCCGACCTCACACCGGCCTTCAACGTCGACGGCACGCCGGAGTGATGGCCAAGGCCAAGAAGAAGCGCTCCCGGCCGCCGGCGCGTCGGACCTCCGGCGGTCCGCCCAGTGGCGGCGGCGCGAACCCGGACCGGCGCGAGCGCAAGGAGGAGGCCCGCCGCGCCCGGGAGGCGGACCGCAAGCGGATCGCGCGACGCAGCTCGTTGCGGCGGGCGATCGTCTTCGGCTCGGTCGGCGTCGTGGTGTTCGCCGGCCTCGCGTACTTCAACCGAGCCGCCGCCACGAAGCCGCTGTCCGACGCCGCGCAGGCGGCTGCCGAGGCGGCGAGCTGCAGCGATGTGGTCACCCCCGCGAGCGACGCGCCGGGCGGCCTGCACCTCTCCTCGGGACAGACCTACAGCTACAGCGAGCACCCCGCGACCTCGGGCTACCACGATCCCTCGCCGCTCCCGGGACAGCCGCGCGTCTACGGACAACCCGTCCAGGAGACCAACGCCGTCCACTCGCTCGAGCACGGCTCGGTCATCATGTACTACCGGCTACCGGCGGAGGACGGGGTCTCGCAGGACGTCGTGAGCGCGCTCGGGCCGGTCGCGAACGGCAACCACGCCACGTACCTGATCCCGTACCCGGATCTGCCCGAGGGCACGTCGCTCGCGTTCACGGCGTGGAACAAGATCATCACCTGCCCGAAGACGATCACCAGCGATCAGGCGAAGACGCTGGCGCAGGGGTTCATCGACTCGTTCGCGTGCACCCGGAACGCCCCCGAGGGCAAGCTGGGCGACGGCTGCTAGTCCGGGATCACCGAACAGGAGCCACCGGCGGGGCACGCGATGCGCCCGTGCTCGAACCGGGCGCGCTCCCCCCCGTCCGCGCGGGCGCGGACGCGCGTCTCGGGGAAGCCGAGCGAGCCGGCGGCACCGCCAACGTCGAGGTACGTCGACAGCACCGGACCCCAGAGCGCGTACGCGCCGACCCCTTTCTTCCAATAGACGCGGCCGTTCGCGAAGTCCACGCGCTTGCACACACACTTCAGCGCTCCGCTCGAGGCGGAGGCCGTGGCGGTCCCGCCGCCGAGCTCGTGCACCGATGAGGCCGGAAGGCCCAGGATCCCCCCGCCGGAGCCGACCGCCCGGTACTCGTCGTCCACGGCGCCGCGTAGCCACACCGTGAGATCCCGGTTGCCGTTCCGGTAGAGCCCACCGCGCGCGAAGAACTGCTGCGACCCTCCCGGAAGGGATCGACGGGTCGACGCCGGCAGGCCTGGCCCGCACATCAGATCGTCGTACGTCGTCCGGAGCGCGCCGGTCACGAGCCGGTCCTGGTCGATCCACATCCGATCGTCCGGGAGCCCGAGCGCCGCCCGCAGCTCCGAACCGGTCACCGTCGCCGTCCCCGACCCGCCCACCGCGACGGCGGTCATGATCCGGCCTCCGTCCGCGTGCACGACGTGTTTGAACGTGGTCACCGTGCCGATCGACCCGGTGTACGGCTGGAGCCGTGCCGTGAGCGTCGCGTCGTCGACCGTCTCGGTCCACGTCTTCCACGGGTTCGCCGACGTCCACTCCCCGGGGTCGCAGACGCCCGTCAGCCACGGGATCGCGTACGCGGGGTTTCCCCCGTGCCACACGTCCTCGACGCTGTCGGAATGCCCGCCGTCCGAAGCGGCGTAGAAGGCCTGGATCACCGAGCCGTGGTACGTGACGACCCGGCCGCGCGTGGCCGACACCGCGTGCACCCATCGATCCCCGTCCGTGCCGGATGCGCGGTCGTAGCCGATGTAGGTCTGGTCGCCCGAGCCGTCGGTGAGGTGGCACGCGCAATCGGCACGCAGTCCGTAGTGCACGATCGAGTACACCGCGTAGGTTCGGGCGGCCACCGCCTGGGCCTCCAAGGAGGCCATCGGCCACGAGGCCGGCACCTCCCCGATCCCGTCGACGTAGTCCTCGAGCCCCAGGCGCGCGATCACACGTTCGCGGCATCCGTCGCTCCCGCCGCACGACGTGAGGTTGAACTCGATCGTCCCGCGGGCGTACGTGAAGCCGTCGTCCCAGATCGAATCCGCCTCGGGGATGAAGACGCGCGCGCCGGTGTCCGCGTACGTGAGGAACAGATCCTTCGTGCGGGAGCCCCATCGACGACCACCGACCAGATCGCCGGCTTCGTCCCGGACCGCGTAGGCATCGCCCTTGGCGCGCACGGCCCACGTGGCGCCGCGCGGGATGGATCCCACCAACGTCCCCGTCAGCGGAGCGCCGGTCCAGATCCGGACGCGATGGACCTTGGCGGCCAGGTGGACGACGGCCCGGTCGGTCGTGAGCCCGACCCGAACCTTCTTCGGCAGCGCCGGCGCCTGCACGCGGGTGCCTCGGTAGAAATGGGTGAGGATCTTAGAGGATCCCCACCCGTCGAGCGCCAGCCCGTAGGCACCCCACTGAGACATCCCGAGCCCGTGTCCGTCGCCCGAGCCGTAGAAGGTGACGCTGCTGCTCGCGCTCGCTGGCGCCCGCGCCGCGAGCGCGAGCGGCAGCGCCAGGGCGAACGCAAGAGCTATGGAGAGGTGGCGTCGCATCGGTGTCATCCCCCGTCCCGGCAGCGCCGGAGCTTCAACCATCGACGGGCGGCCGGAGCCTATTGAGTCGGGCGCATGACCGAGCGACGGGTGGGCCGGTCGACGGCCGGTCGGCTGCCGGTCGACGCTTGCGTCGGCCCTGTCACGGATGGAAGTCGTTACGCCGGAGGAGCTTCGGAGTCGGTCCCGACCCGCTCCCCCACCAGGTCGAGCCCATCCGCGATCCGCGAGCCCGCCCCGAGCACACACCCTTCGACCGTGGCCCCGGCACCGACGTGGGCCCCCGGGCCCACGATCGTCCGCCCGACGATGGCCCCGGGGCCCAGGGCGGCCCCGGGATGGATCACCGAGTCGTCGACGCGCGCGTCAGCGCCGACCCGCGCCTCCGCCCCGACCGCGACCCATCGCCCGATCCGCGCGGCGGCGTCGACCACGGCCGTCGGCGCGATCCAGGGCGCCGTGTACCGCAGGCCCCGCACCTTGCCGTCGAGGAGGTCGAAGTGCGCCTGGAGGTACTTCTCCGGCGTCCCGAGGTCGATCCAATAGGCCTCCGCGGGAAAGCCGCACACCGCCCCCCCGCCGGCGATGAGCGCGGGGAAGATCTCACGTTCGATCGAGAGCTCTCCCTCGGCGGTCCACACGCGGAGCGCCGAAGGGTCCAGCACGTACGTCCCCGCGTTCACGTCTCCGGGGATCGGGTTCGTCGGCTTCTCCCGGAACTCCCGCACCCGCCCGTCCCGGTCCGCCTCGACGAGCCCGAACGGCCGCGCGTCCTCGACGTGGTGCAGCGAGATCGTCACGACGGCCTCCCGCTCACGGTGGAAGCGCATCATCGCCGTGAGATCGAGGTCGCTGAGGATGTCACCGTTCAACGCGAAGAAGGGCTCGTCCCCGAGCGCGTCGAGAGCGTTCACGACGGCGCCCCCTGTCCCGAGTGGCTGAGACTCCGTGATCCACGTGATGTCGGGATGGCCGCGGCGGGCTTCGATGAACGGGTGGAACGCGGCTTCCAGGTACGGCGAGGACAGCACGACCTCGTCGACGCCGTGTCGAGCGAGGTGGTCCAAGACGTGATCGAGGATCGGCCGGTCGACGAGCGGGAGCAGCTCCTTCTTCACCGTCTCCGTGAGCGGACGCAGGCGGGTCCCGAACCCGCCGACGAGGACGACGGCCTTCACCGTGATCCGCCCCTTCGGCTCACGCGTGCGGGGTCTGGGCGACCAGCATGATCCCGGTCACGATGAACACCACCCCGACCCATCGGAGCACCGGCACGTCCTCGTGCAGGACGAGGACCGAGAACAACACGATCAGCACGTAGCTGAGCGCCGCGAACGGGTAGGCGAAGGACAGCGACGCCCGCGAGAGGGCGAACAGCCAGACGATCGCCGATAGCCCGAACAGCAGGAGTCCGGCCCACACGATCGGGGACGACAGCAACTCCCTGAGGTTCTCGGCGTTCATGCGCAGCTCGCCGCCGCCCGCCGCGTCGGTCACGTGGTTCACGCCGGTCTTCAGCGTGATCTGCGCGATCCCGGCGAGCACCACCGACGTGAGGATGAGCCCGATCAACATCTTCCGACTGCCTTTCTCCGCGAGCACCGGCTCCGCCCGATCGTTCACAGTTCCTCGACCTCCACCACGACCGGCATGTACGTCTGGCCACGTCGCTCCTCGAGCTGCCGGACCTCGAAGGAGTAGCGCTGATCCAGGACGTGGTACACGCGCTCGTTGTCGCGCGAATGCACCCCGACCGTCACCCAGTACTGCCCCCCGGTGAACGGCACCGGGCCCAGCTGGAACCGCACGCGCCGCTTGCCGTCGAGCCTACCGAGCGCGGCGCCGAGCTGCGCGGTGTCACCCCCGAAGACGAAGTTGTTCGCGCCGTCGTGGAGCGCGAACGACACGACCGGGTCGTCCACGGTTTCGTTCGCCTTCAGGTCGACCTGGAGCGAGATCGACTCGCCTGGGGCGACGGCGCCGTCGAGCGGATCGACGCCTCGCAGGAGCGCCCCGCCGAGGATCTCGATCTCGCGGCTCCCCTCTTCGCGCGCGAACTCCAGGTCGTGCTTCAGGATCGTCATCCGCATCTCGCGGACGACCTCGTCCGGCGAACCGATCGCGTGGACGAGCCCGTGGTCGAGCATGGCCGCGCGGTCGCACAGCTGCCGGGCCATGTCGAGCGCGTGCGTGACCAGGACGATCGTCCGACCCTCCCGCTGGAAGGTGCGCACGCGGTCGAGGCACCGCGCTTGGAAGGACTCGTCGCCGACGGCGAGGACCTCGTCGATCAGGATCACGTCAGGGTCCACGTGCACGGCACACGCGAACCCGAGCCGAACGAGCATCCCCGACGAGTAGAACTTGACGGCGGTGTCCATGAAGTCGCCGAGCTCGGCGAAGTCCACGATGTCGTCGTAGACGGCGTCGGTATCGCGTCGCGAAAGACCGAGGAACGACGCGTTCAGGTACACGTTCTCGCGGCCGGTGAGCTCGGTGTGGAACCCCGCGCCGAGCTCGAGGAGTCCCGCGAGGCGACCGCGCTCCCGCACGAGCCCCTCGGTGGGCCGGAGGATCCCCGCGATCACCTTCAGCAGTGTCGTCTTCCCGGATCCGTTGTGCCCGATCAACGCGAACGTCTGGCCCTGCTCGATGTCGAACGAGACGTCGCGGAGCGCCCAGAAGTCCTCTCCTCGGATCCGGCCCGCGAGCAGGCGCTGCTTGAGCGACGTCGGCTTCTCGCGGTAGAGCCGGAACCGTTTCGAGACATCGAGGACCTCGATCGCGGCGGTCACAGCTCCTCCGCGAAGTCGCCGGAGAGGCCGAAGAACACGCGCCACGTCCCGTAGAGGAGGACCGCGGACACCAGGGAGAGCAGCGCGAGGCCGATCGCGAGTTGGCCGTTCGAGATCGGGATGAGCACGTCGCCCGCATCGTCCGCGTGATACAGCGCGGTCTGGAAGCCGCTCACGACCCACGTCATCGGGTTCAGGAGGTAGACGCGCCAGAGGAGCGAGGCGTACGCGGGGAACTCCGTCTGGATCGCCCCGCGAACCCGACCGATCGCGTACACGATCGGCGTCAGCCAGAACCACACCAGCAACGCGAGGCCGATGAGGTGCGTGAGGTCGCGGTACCGGACGTTCATGGACGAGATCCAGAACGTCACCGCGACCGTGAAGAGCAGCAAGGCGACGAACGCGATCGGATAGAGCCAGACCGCGTCGAGTTCGAATCCGTAGCCGGGCTTGAACAGTCCCCACACGAACAGGAACACGAAGAAGACCAACGATTGCAACAGGAAATCGACGAGGGCGACCCCGATCGTCGCGAGCGGGAGGATCTCGCGAGGGAAGTAGACCTTCTTCACGAGGTTCGCGTTCATGATCACCGACACCGCTCCCTGGCTGAGCGAGGCCGAGAACAGGTTCCACGGGAGGAGCCCGGCCAACAGGAAGACGGCGTACTCGTCGGCGGCGGCCCCGAGCACCTTGGCGACGAAGGTGAACACCGCCAGGAAGATGACGGGGTTCAGCAGCGACCAGATCGCGCCGAGCACGGAGCCCGTGTACTTGACCTTGAGCTCCTTGCGCACGAGGTTGAACAGCACCTCGCGGAAGGACCACAGCTCGCGGACGCGTTGCCCGACCCGCAGCTTGGGCGGTTCGGACGTGCGTTCGGTGGTGCTCAGGGTGCTTGCGATCGGACGCTCCTTCGATGCGGAGGGGAGTCGAACCCGCAGGTCAGCGCGAGTGTAACAAGGGCCCTCCGCCACACCGCGTCACGTCGCGGTGAACCTGCTCACCGAGGGACGTCGCAGGTCCTTCACCTCTGCCGGGCGAGCTCATCGAAGAGCGCGTCGAACTGTGGCAGCGTGCGCTCGTCGCTGTAGGCATCCTCGAACGCCTTCCGCGCGTTCCGCGACTGCTCCTCGCGGAGCTCCGGGTCGTCCCGGAGCTGGCGGACGGCGTCGGCCAGGCCGACAGCGTCGCCCTGTCGGAGCGAGGAACCGCAGCCGTAGGCCGCGATCGCCTCGTCGACGTTGGTCCCCGGCGGCCCCACGTAGATCACGGGACGGCCGGTCGCGAGGGCCCCGTGGAGCTTGCACGGGCTCATGATCCCGAGCGACCCGTCGTCGAGCGAGATCAGCGCCGCGATCGAGCCACGCAGGACGCTCGGCGTGACCTCCTTCGGGACGTAATCGCGCAGGACCACGTCGTCGAGCTCGCGCCGGCGGACCTCGGCCGCGAGCTCCGGGTACCGCACCCCCCCGCCGACGAACAGGAACCCGACGTCCCGGTCCGCGGCGAGATCCTCCGCCGCCTGCGCGATCGTCCCGACCCGGTGCCCGTAGCCGAGGTTCCCGAGGTACAGGACGACGTCTCGCCCGACGAGCTCCGGCGCGTCGTAGCCGGTCCATCGCTCGTCGCTCCCATCGGCGGGGAAGAGAGCCATCCGCTCCCAGTTGGGGATCACCGAGCCGGCCGGCCGCGTCCCGCGTGCGTACTGGGACAGGAGGCGACGCAGCATCGCATCGTCCAGCGCGACGACGTGGTCCGTCAGGGCGAAGAGCCACCGCTGCAGCCGTCGGAGTGCGCCGGCCAGGACGCCGCCGCAGCGGATCGTCCCGTACTCCTCGGCCGCATCCGGATAGACGTCGTGACACCAGAGCACGATCCGCGTCCTCGGATGAACGAGCCGGTGGGCGACGGCGGCGACATGGATGAACGGCGGGCTCGTCATCGCGATCACGACGTCCTGGCGCGGCATCGAGAGCAACCTCGCGGTCGCGACCACCAGGAACGTCAGATAGTCGCCGAGGCGGCGCACCGTGGTCGACTTGCCCAGACCGGGCGTCCAGATCCTGCGGACCCGCGGCCCGGTGGATCGGTCGGACCGGATGTCCGCGGGCGGTCCCGTGTGCACGTAGGCGCCCGTGCCGCAGACCACCGTCACCTCGTCACCGAGGGCGGCTCGATGCTCGGCGAGCGAAGCGACGAAGGTGCCCGACGCCGCGACGTCGGGCGGGTAGAAGAGGTTCAGGATGGTGACGCGCACCAAGGCCTCCGGTCCGGGACGCGCCGCGCGAGGAGCGGTCCCGGCGGCGCTGGCTAGAGTACCAACCGTGTTTTTGGCCGGGGTTGTGCCGCCGGACCTGCGCGATCGTGGCTGAGCGGTTGCGGGTCGCGGTGACGGTCGAGCAGTCGTGGCACGTGGTGCCCGGCGGGATCGCGACGGCGACGGTCGAGCTGCTCCGCGCGCTCGTCGCGCGCGGAGATCTCGACCTGGTAGGGGTGGCCGCCCGCCATCGCGGGCGGCCACCCCCGGGCCTCGAGCCGCCCGTCCCCGTCCGTCAGCTTCGCCTCGGCCGCCGCGCGCTCTACGAGACGTGGCAGCGCTTCCGGGTCCCCGTCGTCGAGCGCGCCACCGGCACGGTCGACGTCGTGCACGACGCCGGCTACGTCGTGCCGCCGTCGCGCGCGCCGCTCATCGCGACCGTCCACGACCTCCTGTTCCGCGCGTACCCCGAGCACTACACGTGGCACTCGCGGCAGGTCTTCCGGCGAGGCTTCGAGCTCGCCCGCCGCCACGCGCGGATCGTGATCTGCCCGTCGCGCGCGACGGAGGCGGCGTGCGTCGAGGCGGGCATCGACGCGGAACGGCTCCGCGTGGTGCCGCTCGGGGTCCGGCGGGGCGATCTCGACCCTGGCCGCGAGGAGCGCGTGCGGAGCCGCTACGGCATCGAGCGGACCTACGTGCTGTTCTGCGGGACGATCGAACCTCGGAAGAACCTCCGCCGGGTGATCGAAGCGTTCCGCGGGATCGACGCTCGCGACGTCGAACTGGTGATCGCGGGGCCGCAGGGATGGAAGGAGGACCTCGGGGCCGACCTGTCGGCGCTGAACGGCCGGGCGCGGGCGATCGGGTTCGTGGCGCGCGACGACCTCGACGTCCTCTATGCGGGCGCCGCGGCGGTCGTGTACCCGAGCCTCGCCGAGGGGTTCGGTCTGCCCGTCCTGGAGGCGATGGCGAACGGGGCGCCGGTGGTGACGTCGCTCGGGACGGCGACGGAGGAGGTCGCGGGCGACGCCGCGCTGCTCGTCGACCCGCTCGACGTCGACGCGATCGGTGCCGCGATCCAGCGGCTCCTGGACGACCGGGCCCTCGCCGCGGAGCTCGGCTCCGCGGCGAGGGCCCGGGCGTCCGCCTACACGTGGACCCGCTCTGCCGAGCTCGTCGCCGGGATCTACGCGGAGGTCGCGGGCGCCGGATGAGCGGGCCGCGCGTCGGGATCAACCTGCTCTGGCTCCAGCCCGGTCGGGCGGGCGGCGCCGAACGCTACGCGATCGGCCTCGTCCGCGCGCTCGCGGACGAGGCCGCCGCCGAGGTCGAGATCACGATCTTCGCCAACCGCCGTTTCGCGGAGGCGTACCCGGACCTGCCGGAACTCGTCCCCACCGTCGTCGCGCCGCTCGACGGTCGCGCGCGTCCCGCGCGCATCGCGATGGAGTCGACCTGGCTCGCCCGGGCGACGGCTCGCCGCGACGTCCGCCTCGTCCACCACCTCAACGACGTGATCCCGTGGATCCGCGCGCGCCCGTCGGCCCTCACGATCCACGATCTCCGTTCGATGGCGGGCAACGCGGTGCTCGACAGGGCTCAGGCCGCGTACCTCCGAGCGGCCGTCCCCCGATCCGTCCGAGCCGCGCGGGTCGTGATGACGCCGACGGAATTCGTGCGCCGCGAGGTCGTCGAGCGGTTCTCGATCGACCCGGCGCACGTCGCGGTCGTGAGCGCGCCCGCCCCGCGACCCGACCCGACCGCCGCGACCGCGCTCGAACCCGACGGTCCGTATTTCATCTACCCCGCGATCACGAACCGCCACAAGAACCACCTCGTCCTGTTGGAGGCCTTCGCGAAGGTGTCCGCCGGCCGACCCGAGGTCCGCCTTGTGCTGACCGGAACACGGGGCAACGCCGACGCCGAGGTCGGCGCCGCGATCGAGCGCCTCGGTCTCCAGGAGCGGGTGGTCCGGGCGGGCCGCCTCGCCGACCCAGCGTTCGATCGCCTCCTCGCCGACGCCGTCGCCCTCGTCTACCCCTCGCTCTACGAGGGGTTCGGTCTCCCGATCACGGAGGCGATGGCGGTCGGCTGTCCGGTCATCGCCTCTTCGACGACCGCGCTCCCCGAGGTGGTCGGCGATGCCGGGATCCTTGTCGATCCGCGCGACGTCGATGCGTGGGCCGCCGCGATGCTTCGCCTCCTGGATGACGAGGAGCTGCGCGGCCGGTCGATCGCGACCGGGAGGGCGCGCGTCGCGCCCCTCACCCCCGCGGAGACCGCCCGGCGTCTGGTCGCGGCGTACCGCCTCGCGCTCGCGAGACCGTGACGACGCTCAGTCGGCGTCGCTCCGACCGGACGCCGCGAGATGGATCACCTCGGCCGTCCGGCGCGCGCACCGCTCCCACGTGAACGTCGCGACCCGCGCGGTCCCCGCCGCGCGCAGCACGTTCCGGAGATCGTCGTCACCGAGCAGCTGGCCGAGACCCCTCGCGATCGACGCCGGATCCTCCGGATCGACGAGGAGGGCGGCGTTGCCCGCCGTCTCCGGCATCGCCGAGCGATCCGAGGTGAGGACCGGCACGTTCGCGGCGAACCCTTCGAGGATCGGGAAGCCGAACCCTTCGTAGAGCGACGGGTACGCGAGCACCTCCGCTCCGGACAGGAGCGCGCGGCGATCGAGGTCGGACACGTACCCGGTCTGGACGATCCGGTCCGCGACGGACCCGGGGAGCCCGGAGATCACGCGGTGGATCCGCTCCCGGTACCCCTTCACCCAGGGGACCTCCCCGCCCGAGAGCACGAGGCGGCACCGGTCGTCCTCCAGCATGCCGAAGGCCCGAACGAGCATCTCGAGGTTCTTGCGCGGCTCGAGCCCGCCGAGGAAGACGACGTACGCGCCGTCGATCCCGTAGCGGCGGCGGACGTCTTCGACCTCGGGCGGGCTCGCGGGCGAGAACGCCTCGGCGTCGGTCCCGTGGTGGATCGCGTGGACCCGTTCCGGCTCCACGCGGTAGAACCGGAGCAGGTCGGATCGCGCCGCCTCCGTCGGGACGATCACGGCGGCCGCGCGAGCGAGCGAGCGTTCGAACCGCCGCCGCCACCGTGCGTCCTGATGAGGCGCCGTCTCCGGGAGCACCTCGAACGCCAGGTCGTGCACGACGACGACCACGTCGCGTACGGACGTGGGCGGCGGGAGGAAGTTGGGGGCGAACACCATGTCCGACGCGCCGGCGAGCCACTCGAGCTTGGGGGAACCGATCCGCGCGCTGACGGGACCGAAGAGCCTCGTCGGGATCCTCGTCGCTCGCTCGGCGAGGTTGCCCGACCAACCGGCGAACCGTCGCGACGGCGTGCCGATCCCACGGACGTCCAGGTACCACGCCACGTAGCTCGTTTCCGGATCCGCGGGAGGGAGGTGCCGCAGGAGCGCCCGCGTGTACCGGCCGACACCCGTCCGGCGCGGGTCGACCGCGGATCTCGCGTCGACGACGACACGCACGCGCGAAGGCTAGCCCACGCACCACCAGGGGCGTTCGAGCGCTTACGGCGACGCCGGGCAGGCCGCCGCGGATGGCGGCGCGGACGGGCCCCCGCTCGGCTGCGGCCGGTACGAGGACGTGACCACGACGGCGATCGGGGCACCTGTGAGGTGCTTCGACACCACGATCGGCAGGTCGGGGAAGTACGCGTGCACGACTTGGGCGTAGGCGTCCTTGCCGGGGGCGGAGACGATAGCCGGGCCCTCGACGCCGGGGGGTGGGGGCCCGGCGACCACGCCAGGCGAGACGTCGAACCCTGCGTTCGACAGGAGCGTCTCGACCTCGTCCGCACGCGAGCCGGCGCCGTCGTCGATCACGGCCACGGTGGTGTTCGCTTCGGACGGCGGGGTGTTGAGCAGCGACGTCCCGATGTCGCCGAGCTGCTTCCCGTCGCGGATCGCCGCGAAGATCTGCTCGGCCGACGCGTCCATGAGGACAACGGACTTGCCGTCCCTGGTCCCGCCGGACCCGGGGACCGCGCGGAACTCGACCGCGCCGGTCGAGATGCCGCGCAGCTGGCCCACGAGGTACACGAGGTCGCCGGGCAGGAACCCGCTGTCGCGATGCATGCTCGCGAGGATCGGCCCGACCAGGTTCGGCGCCCTCGCGAGCTCCGCAGGTCGGAGCATCTGGTTGACGACGGCGCGGAGGAACTGCTGCTGGCGGCTGATCCGGGAGAAGTCGGGGATCGAGTCGCACGGCAGGCTCCGCGTCCGTACGTATGCGAGCGCCTGATACCCGTCGAGCTGCTGGCACCCGGGGACGACGTTCAATCCCGTGTTCGGGTCCGCGACGTGACCGACCTCGCTGTAGTAGATCGGCTGCTCACCACCCGACGCCGTGTGCTGGTTGAGCCAGCCCGGCGTATTCACGTCGTACGTCGGGATGCACAGGTTGACGCCACCGAGCGTGTCGACGATGTGCTGGAACCCGTTCAGATCGACGTACAGGTAGTGGTCGATCGAGAGCCCGGTGAGGTTCGCGACTGTGTCGGCCATCAACTGAGGACCGCCGCTCTCGAGACCCCCCTCGAACGCCCCGTTGATCTTGTCCCAGCCGTGCCCGTCCGCGACGTGGACCCACAGGTCCCGTGGGAACGACAGGACGATCGCCTTCTCGAGCGCGGGATCCGTGTGCACGAGCATGATCGTGTCGGCCCGGTTGGTGCCCCCGATGTCCGCGTTGCTCCCGAACTGCTGTTGCTGGTCCTCCGGTAACCCGGCTCGCGAGTCCGAGCCCAACAGGAGGTAGTTGCACGGCTCGGTCGAGCATCGGCCCGGAGGCGCAGTCGGGGCGCCCGTGGGCACCGCTCCGACGAAGTCGGGATCCGTGCCGATGTTCCTGAACTGCACCCAGCGGACGGCGCCGACGACGCCGATGACGCCGACGACGAGGGCGAAGGACGCCGAGACGGCCACGAGCACGCGGACCCATCGCGCGGGAGCCGAACCAGAAGGTGCCATCACGCCTCAGCGTAGCGGCGGCCCCACCGACGCCGGCCGGTGCATGTGTGACGTTCGCGTGCTGAGGCTGTGACGGGAACGCGTGTGCGATGATGCGCGCGCACGTCCGGACGCACTGCGAACGACGGCTCGGGAGAGGACGGGGGGATCGGCGCGTTGCAGCCGACGTCGGTGCTGCTCGTAGGTCTCGGCGACGCCGAGGCCACGGCGGTCGCCGCAGATGAGGCATTCGCGGTCACGACCGTCCCGTCGATCGAGCGGGGTCGCGGCGCCGATGCGGTCGTGATCGCGCTCGCAGATGAGCCGCCGCTCGAGATGATCCGGAGGGTGCGATCGCTCGAGCCCGGCGCCGCCGTCGTCGTGGTGACCGAGCCTTCGCACGATGCGGACGGAGCGGTCGCGCTGCTCGCCGGGGCCGAAGACCACCTGATCCGCGACGAGCTGCTCCCTGCGTTCCTCCCAAGGGCGATCCGCTACGCCGTCACGACGTACCGGATGCGCCGGGAGCTCGTGACGGTCGACGACGTGACGGCGCTCCCCAACCTCCGCGGTTTCGCGCCGATCGCCGAGCATCACCTCCGGATGGCCGACCGGGCGGGGAAGCCCGTGGTATTCGTGTTCGTCCGGGTCGAGGACCGCGACGAGGCCGGCGGCGTCGGCGACGAGCTCGCCCGCGACGCCGCCGCCGTGGTGCTGGACTCGGTCCGGGACTCCGACGTCCCCGGACGGATCGCGCCGGACACCTTCTGCATCCTGCTGAGCGGGGACGCCGACGGCGCGGAGACCACGGTCCTTTCGCGCCTCGTGGAGGCCATGGCCCTCCACGACACGCGACGCGACCCGCCCCGCTCGCTGAAGCTGTCGCTCGGGACCGCCCGGTACGAGCCCGGCAGCGGGGTTCATCTGGCCGAGCTCCTCGAGGGAGCGCTGCGCGGGCTGGGCCGGCCGGCCGGGGGGTGAGCGATGGACACCGAGGTCATCCGACAGGGCTTCGGTCGCGGATACCCAGCGGAGCACGTCCGGACCCACGATGGCTGAGGACCTCTCCGCCGCGCGCGACCGGCAGCTCCTCCGACGGATCCAAGGAGGAGACGAGGAGGCGTTCCGAACCCTGTTCGCGGCCTACGGCCCCTCGGCGATGGCGCTCGCCTCGCGCGTGCTCCGGCAGGCGCATCTCGCGGAGGAGATCGTGCAGGAAGCGTTCTTGGCACTGTGGCTGAGCACCGAGCTCTACGACGAGCGACGCGGCTCGGTCAAGGCCTGGTTGATGACGATGGTCCATCACCGGGCGGTGGACTCGGTCCGCCGCGAAGAGACCCAGCGCCGCCGCGCCGACGAACTCATGGGCGGGATGCGCGAGGAGACCGAAGATCCCTCGGACGACGTCGTCGATGCCGTTGCGGCCTCGGGCGATCGCGCCGCCGTCCGCTCTGCCCTGGACGCGCTGCCGCCGGAGCAGCGCGAGGTCCTCGCATCGATGTACTTCGACGGGCTCACGCAGTCGCAGATCGCGGAGAGGACCGGCACCCCGCTCGGGACGGTCAAGTCGCGGGCGTTGCTGGGCATGCGGCGGATGCGGTCGGAGCTGGAGAGGCTGGAGCGATGAGCGCCCGCGACCACTCGGTGATCGAGGAGCTGCTCGCCGTCCGCGCGCTCGGCGGGCTCGACCCCGACGACGAGATCACGCTCCGACGCCTGATGGCCGAACACGGCCCCGATTGCGAGGAGTGCCGCGGGCTCCAGGACGGGTTCGATGAGACCGCCGGTCTGCTCGGCTTCTCCCTCGACCCTGTGCCGGTCGACCCTCGGATCGCCGATCGGATCCTGGCGCAGCCACGGCCGATGCCCGGTCGTGAGCAGCCGACGCAGCGTCGCGGTCGCAGGTGGCCGGCCCTGGTCGCGGTCGCGGCCGCCGTCGTCCTGGTGCTCGCGAGCATCGCGGTGTTCCGCCCGCGGACCCAGACGATCGCGAGCGTGAGCTTCGGGCAACAGGTCATCACGTTCGAGGGCGGGACCGGCGAGGTCGCGATGGCGTACTCCCCCGGCCAGCCCGGCGCGCTGATCGTCGGGCGCGACCTCCCGGCTCCCGGCGCCGACCGGATCTACGAGATCTGGGCGATCACGGGAACGACCCCGGTGTCCGCGGGGTGCGTCTCGCCGACGGACGGCCAGCTCGCGACATTCACCGATCTGGACGTGAGCAGGAGCGACCTGATGGCGATCACCGTCGAGTCATCGTCGTGTCCGTCAGCACCGACGACGCAACCGGTCTACACCGCGACCCTGGCGTAGTCCTTCCCGGGCGAACGCGGTCCACACGAGCTGATCGGTCGCCAGGAGCGCCGCGGCAGGAGACGACTGATCGCGCGCGTGGCAAGGGGTGGGGACGCGGTATCCGGGCCCAGGAGCACGGTCTTGCGTTTGAGGGGCTGGGTGGGGCGGTCCCCGAGCGTGGGCGTTTCGTGGACAAGAGCCCGCCCGGGCAGGGGGCACCGATCCATAGGAACCTGTTTGTTCGGCAGAGTCGGGAGCCGACACTCCCATGACGTTCCGCGACCCCGCGGCTGTCGTCTACTACCCCGAGCCGTGCATTGGCCCGCGGATGGTTTCGACCCCGTCGATGACCGGGACGAGTTGTGGAACATCCATGCTCAGGATGGCACCGAGCGCGAGGCAGGATTGCCGACCCAATCCGCGCTCGGGGTAAGCGGATGGATCTCGCCGCTCGACGGATCCGCAACGTAGAGGCGGCGCGCGGCCCCGTCGTCTTCCTGGCGGACGAACACGATGCGTTGGCCATCCGATGACCATGTTGGCGAGAAGTCGGCGACGCAGGGAAGGTGGCACTCTTCACCGACGGGTCGCTCGTGCGACCCGTCGGCATCCATGATCCACAGCCGGTCGGCTGCGGAGTACGCGATCCGAGTCCCGTCCGGAGACCACGACGGGAAACCCTCGGAGGTCGTTCCCGAAGTGAGCTGCCGCTCCCCGGTGCCGTCGGGTCGAATCGCGAAGACTGCCGTCTGCTCGCTCGTTCGATCGGGCGACGATTGGAACGCGATGACCGAGCCGTCCGGTGACCACGCGGGACTCTGGTAATAGCCTCGAGCGCTTGCGACCGTGTGACGTCCCGTCCCATCGACGTTCATCACCTCCAGCGTCGACCCTTGCCCTGCGACGAACGCGATCTGTTGACCATCCGGAGACCAAGATGGGCTCGCAACCGCGAGGCCCGCCGTCAGCTGCACGAGGCTGCCCGTCGACAGGTCGAGCACGTAGAGGTTGGCATCCCCGGCATACGCGTTGAGGTGCTGAGCGGGGCCCATCACGAACGACAGGTGGATGCCATCCGGTGCCCAGGCCGCTTGGTCGGCCGCCATCCCCGCTAGCACGTTGGTGACCGCGTTCGCCGAGCCGCCCTCGGACGACACGAAGAACAGATTCGTCTGCTTGCCCTCGGCGGTGGAGGAGCTGAAGACGATGGCGTCGCCTGGGATCGTCGAAGCGACGACGGGATCGTTGATCGGTGACGGCCTCACCGGCTCCGATACGAGCGGTTGCCAGGAGGCGCCGAAGTAGGCGCCCGGCTCGCCGATCGTGGTCAGCTGGCTTGTCGCGAGGTCGAGGAGGTACACGTTCCGGTCGAAGTCAGGGCCTCTGATGCTGACGATGGCCATCTGCGTTCCGTCCGGCGACCAGGCTATGCCCAGGTTCGCCGGGTCCGGGTCGTGCAGCAGCTCCGTGGCCTCGCGACCGCCCGGTGTGATCGAGTAGATGCCTGGGTCACCCGGTCCCTCACTCGTGAAGGCGATCCGCTCACCATCCGGAGACCACGCCGGTTGGTCTTCGTGAGCAGGGTCAGCCGTGAGCCGGCGGACATCCGACCCGTCGACGTTGATGACGTAGATGTCAGAGTTCGAACCTTCCCACGAAACGAACGCGATCATGGTTCCGTCCGGCGACCATGAAGGGGAGATGTTGAGGCCGCTCCTTTCCGTGAGCTGACGAGGATGGGACCCATCCACGTTCATTATCCAGACCTGCTGGTCGTTCGAATATCCGTGCACGTAGGCGATCCTCGTGCCGTCAGGCGACCACACGGGGCTGTGGTCGATCTTCTCGGATGTGAGCCGGGCGGGATCGGTCCCGTCGGCGTTCGCGGTGTAGATGTCGACGTTGCCGCCCTTGGGGTGCGGATCATCGAACGAGTTGACGTCGAACGTGATACGAGTTCCGTCGGGTGACCAACTCGGAACCCCGACGAAGCCCGGGACGTCGACGTGGACCTGGGTCGGATCGCCGCCGTCGGGACCGATCGTCCAGAAGACTTGCTCGTCCCCGATACTGGCATACGCGATGACGCCGTTGATCGTGCCCAACGGCGTTTGATTTATCGGCTGAGGTCCACTCCTGGGTCCTTCGAATGCGCGGATCGCGAACGTGACCCCGGCAGCGGCGATCGCAACAGCGAACGTCGCAACGAGCACCCGACGAGTCGGGCTCGACTCAACAGGGAGCGGCCGGGGCTCGCGGTTGATGATGTCCGACCACAGATCGGGCGTCGGGATGTGCTCGGCACCGCGGAACCGCGTCTTCAGGTCAGACATCCTCGTCTCCCAGGAGTGCGCGGAGCCGCTTCCGGCCTCGATGCAGATGGACTCCGACGGCTGACGGCGTCGAGCCGATGATCTCGGCGACCTCTCGGAGCGAGTACCCCGAGTGGTAGTGGAGAACGATCGCAGCGCGTTGCTTGGGCGAGAGCTGAGGAAGGGCTGCGAGCAACGCGGTCGTTTCGTCCGGAACTTCGTACCCGGACTCGGTCCATGATCCAGCTTCCATGTTCCGTCTCTTCAGCTCGCCTGCCGCGATCCGGAAGGCTGTTCGCCACACCCACCGGTCCGGTGAATGGAGGTCATCGCCGCGGCGGAGAGCTTGCGCGAACGCCTCTGCGACGGCGTCGCTCGCGACATCCGCGTCGGCCGAGTAGAGGTAGACCGCCCGCCAGAGCCGGGCGCCATCCTCCTCGAACAGCTTCTCGAGCCCCACCGCATCAGCTCTCACCATCACGTTCCGCACGCCTACATGACAGGAGACGATTCCTCTGCATTCCTTAACAACCTCGCCTAACGGCTCTCTACGTCCTCAAGGCGGAGACTCAACCAGGCCGGCCGTCTGTCTCTTCAGAACCCTTCGTGCTCGAGCACGTGAGTGGCCTTAGCTCCGGTATCCGCCCGCCTAGCGCAGGCCGCCCGCCTAGCGCAGGCCGGCGTCGCGAAGCATCTGGTCGAGGACGAGGTTGAGCACGCCGCCCGCGCGGAGGTACTCGACCTCCGCCTCGCCGTCGACCCGGAGGATCGCGGGGAAGGTGG
>JBKOUM010000126.1:0-10387 GCA_046723385.1 Actinomycetota bacterium | reverse complement strand
TCACGGCGGGCCGGGACGCCGTGGAGCACGGCCTGTTCGGCGTGGTCGAGGTGAACAAGTCGGGCGACGAGATCGTCGGGACGGTGGGGGGGGGGCGCGGCCGTTGGCCGCGCCCCCGCCCCTTTTCGCGCTCAGGTCCTCGGGCAGGGGTTGCTCGCCAGCACCCGCCGGAAGTCGTTCGTCCGGTGGATCGGCGTGTTCCCCGGTCCGGGGTAGTCCAGGAACAGCAGCGGCCCGAACGCGGCCGAGGAGTTCCCTCCGAACAGCCTCATGGTGCCCGGGATGTGCGCCCCGCCGAGCTGCCAGAAGCAGCCCACCGCGGCGCTGTTCCGGGTGCCGTAGAAGGGATAGAACGCCGCGCCCGGCGGCGGGTTGGAGCAGCCGGCGCCGGTGCTCCGGTCACAGATCCCGCCGAAGTCGGCGGCTTCGATCCGGGGCAGGTCTGCCTCGAACGCGACGCGGTCGTAGTTCTCCCCGCCGTTGAACGTCGGGCTCGAGAACAGCACCGACCGCGGATGCAGCGCCATGTCCAACGACGCGTCCGTGAACGTCCCCGGCCAGGTGTTCTGGTAGGAGACGCCGTCGAAGTCGTTGTCGGTCGCGAAGCATCCTCCGATCTGGACCAGCAACGACGCATCGGCGTTGAAGCATTGCGTGTCGTCGGCGTCCCTGGTCCGCTCCGTGGTGTCGCCTGTCTTCAGGCAGTTCCCCTGCGGGTTCGCGTGGGCGCAGTACTCGAAGTGCCCGATCTCGTCGGAGAACGCGATGTTGTACGAGTGCGCCGCCCACGGGACGCGGGTGTGCTCGCTCGACGTCGAGTACATCGGGTGGAACGCGTACGGCGACTCGGTGCAGGTCGACGCGGTCGGGTCGTAGTTCACGTGCGCGAACCCGTTCCGGACGCTCGCCGTCATCGATCCGTGCTCGCCGGTCGTGAGGTCGTCGATCCGGGTCAGGAGGCCGGCGGGAGAGTCGTGGATCGAGATGTTCAGCTGGTCCCCGGCGCTCATGAACAGGTCCTGGGTCGGGTCCGGAGTGAACGACTCGAGCGTCAGTCCGAGCGGATCGGGTGGCGCCTGCGGAACCCGCTCTTCGTGATGAACGCGAAGTTCGCTGGCTCGATCCCGACCGTGTTCAGGCAGTCGGCGTTGTTGGGGATCCCCGTGTTCTGGTCATTGTTGAAGCTGAAGATCGCCATCGCCGCGCACCACTGGGTCGCGTCACAGCTGATCGCGTCCTGGAACGGCACCCATCCCGGTGGATAGAACTGGAGCTCCAGGAACGCGGTGCCGGGCTGATGCCCGATGTAGTTGGCCTTGCTGGGATCGGCCCCGTCGAAGATGTTCGTGTCGCTGTTGGGCGGGCACGGCGCGTGCGTGAACTCCGGCGCCGACTGGTTGTCGCACAGATCCATCCCGAACCAGAACGCGATCCGGTCCTGGAAGTTGAAGGTGCCGCCGGTCCCGTCCTGGGTCGGCATCGTCGGCGGATCCGCGGGGACGACCAACCGGTAGCGCTGGTTGTTCCCCCACCCCGGAGTGTCCGATCAGAAGAGGATCGACGGCTCGTCGTGCCCGGTGTACTCGCCCTCGTAGCCGAGGGCGTCAAGCGCTTCCGCGCAGATCGGGCTGCCTTCGTTGCACAAGAGCTTCTCCGAAGGCTCTTCGCCCGACGGGGTCGCCGACGCCGGTACGCCCGATACCGATGCCAGCACGAGGACTCCGCCGAGGATCGCGAGCAGTTTCCGCATGTGACCTCCCTCCCGACAGGGGTGTGCACCGGCGGCGGAGCCGCGCCTCATGGGCGGGGCGCTCGCCGGCGCCCGAGGATGGAGCGTCCTTCTTCATCACCTCCCTGAAACGTCGGAACCTCAACCGTCCCACCGCTCCTGAGTTAGGGCAAGTCCGCGAGAACGGCCGTCGGCCGCAGGGCCAGGTTTCGCCCGTGGCCGCTTGTCGCACGTGCAGCGAGAACCGCGATGGCGCGAGTTACTGACACGATCAGTCGTTCCCGAGGCATGACCCCCGTCCGCGGCGGGTAACGCACGCTCGGACGTCATCAGCGGACTGGGAAGAGGAGAACGACGATGCTCGCCATCGATTTCGAACAAGGACTGACCGACGCGTGGACCAGGGTCGCGACGTTCGTCCCGAAGCTGCTTGGCTTCATCCTGATCCTGGTCGTCGGGTACCTGATCGCGAAGCTGGTCGAGCGACTCGTCGACGCCCTCCTGGAGCGTGTCGGGTTCGATCGGTGGGTCGAGCGTGGCTCGCTGCGCGACGCGCTCGCGCGGAGTCGGTTCGATGCCTCCGACATCCTGGCGACGATCGCGTTCTGGACCGTGCTCCTGTTCGCCCTGCAGCTGGCGTTCGGGGTCTTCGGGCCGAACCCGATCTCGGATCTGCTGTTCGGGATCATCGCCTTCCTGCCCAACCTTGTCGTCGCGATCGTCGTGCTCGTGATCGCGGCCGCGCTCGCGAAGGTCGTCACCGATCTCTTGACCGCGACGCTCGGGACGGTCTCGGGAGGCGAGTGGATCGCGAAGGCTGCGGGTCTGTCGATCCTCGTGCTCGGGATCTTCATGGCGCTGAGCCAGCTGCAGATCGCGCCCGCGATCGTGAACGCGCTGTTCTACGCGATACTCGCGATCATCGTGGGCTCGGCGGTCGTCGCGGTCGGCGGTGGGGGGATCCGCACGATGCAGCGGTACTGGGAGCGAGCGGCCGTGAACCTGGAGGCGAAGGGCTCGGAGATCCGCCGCGAGGTCGACGCGCAGACCACCACGCCCGTAACGATCCCGGAGTCGGATCAGACGCAGCCGATGCGCGGCGAGTGATCGGCCGCAGGACTCGAGCTCAGGACTCGAGCGAACGCTTCAGGTTCTGGAGGGCGGCTTCCCACGCCTGATCGGAGACGGCCTTGGCCTCCTCCGAAGGGAGGTTGCTCTCGTTCAGCGTGAGGACGGTGGCGCCGTCGCCCGTCTTGCCGAGCGTCCACCGGACCTCCTGGTAGTTGCCGGGCTCGTCGGGGAGACCGCCGGCGGGGCTCCAATGCGTGTGCACGAGGGTGGTGGGCGGCTCGATCCGGGTGATCGTGCCCTTGTCCTCATAGGGCTTGCCCTGCCATTCGCCGCGGTGGACGAGGGAGCTGCCGACCTGCCAGTCGGACTCGGTCTGGACCCCGAAGAACCACCCCTCGATCGCCTTCGGCGTCGTGAGGGCGCGCCAGACGTCCTCCATCGCCGCGTCGATCGTCACCGAGTGGGTCGTCGTGATGTCGGTCATGGCCCCGATCGTTGCTCTGGGAGATGGTTCCGCCGGTGAGCGGAACGCTCACCGGCGGGAACGAAGTTCAGGCGCGTCTCAGCAACCACAGCACGACGGCTGCGATGACCACGACCGCGACGATCGTCCACAGGACACCCATGATCGGACTCCTTCCTCGGTGTTCCTCGGTGCTTCCGAGGTTCTTACCCGGGAGACGCCAGGCGCGAAACGGTCACCCGGCCCCGGGACCGTGCGCCTGGAACGCCCAGATGCTCCGGTCGAGGGTCCGCGCGGACGTTCCGAGGCGGCGCGCCACGGTCTCGAGGGACGCGACGGCCTCGTCCTGCGACACGCGCCGGCCGATCGCGGTCGAGACGAACCGCAGGACGTGGACGTCGGGCTTGATCGTGTCGACACCGAGCCGCATCACGAGCGACCGGTAGACGGCTGGCCCCAGACCCTTGATGTGCCCCACGAAGTCGTCCTGCGTCGACCCGGCCGCCCACCTCCGGAGGGCGGCCAGGTCGGTCACGTCGCGTTCGCGCAGGTAGGCGACGAGCCCGCGGAGCTCGCGGGCTCGTCGCCAGTGACGGTTCCCCCAGAGGGACGCCGCGAGCGCCGTGTCATCCGGCGTCTGGTCCATGAGATCGGTGAGCTCGTCCAGGGAGCCGACGTCGTCACCGTGGGCGGATTGGAAGTGGGCCTGCGCCTTGCGGACCGTCTCGGCACGGTTCTGATAGTCGAGGACGGTGTCGAAGAGCTCCGTGACGAGATCCACCGCCACGTGGTCGTCGGCCGTGAGCGGGATCTCTCGACACCGGGCTTCGAGCAGGTCGAGTTCGTCGTCGGTCAGCATCGCCCTCCGATCGTCCACCCGTTTGCGAGACTCGCGGGATGACCGCCACGCAGTACTACACGGCGACGAGCATCGACGGGTTCATCGCCGACGCCGAGAACTCGCTCGATTGGTTGTTCGAGGCCGCCGGCGGCGGAGACGGCAAGGACGACCGGTTCGGCCGCTTCTTCGCGGGCGTCGGTGCGATGGCGATGGGCGCAACGACCTACGAATGGATCCTGGCGCACGAGCAGCTGCTGGAGCATCCGGAGCGCTGGGCGTCGTTCTACGGAGACACGCCGTGCTGGGTCTTCACGCACCGGGACCTGTCGCCGATCCCGGGTGCGGCGCTGTCGTTCGTCCACGGCGAGGTCGAGCCCGTCCACCGAGCGATGGTCGAGGCGGCCGGCGGCAAGAACGTGTGGCTCGTCGGCGGCGGCGAGCTCGTCGGGCGGTTCGCCGACGCCCGTCTGCTCGACGAGATCCACCTGGCGATCGCGCCGGTCACCCTCGGCGCCGGGGCGCCGCTCCTGCCGCGGCGGCTCACCTCGTCGGGGCTCACCCTCCGGAGCGTCGAGCACGACGAGCGCTTCGTCTTCCTGACGTACGCCGTGTTGCGGCGCTGACCGCTACGGCGCGCCGACGAGCGCGCGCTCGTCAGCGAGCGCGATCACGAGCTCGCCGGTCGCGTTCGGATGGAAGGGAGCGGGGTCGGTGAGCCCCTGCACGTAGGGCTGGTCGGAGCAGGCACCGTGGCCGCTGAAGTCGGGCGTGGCCACGAGGAAGTCGAACGTCGTCGCACCTTCCTCGAGCACGGCGTTCAAGCCGGCGAGCCGGTCCAGGAGGACGGAGATCTTGGCGGGCGTGAGGCCCGTGACGCAGTCGTCGGTCGCTTCGAACGGTGCGTAGTAGAGGTTGATCACGACGCGCGGGTGGTTCGGGAGCCCGGCCAGCTGACGCAGGAGCACGTAGTAATCGCGGGCGAAGAGCTCCAGCGAACGCTGGTAGTACAGCGTCGAGGCCTTGTCGTCGCACTCGTCGAAGGCCGCGCAGAGCCGGATCATCGGTGCCCACCGGAGGTCGTTCGCGCCCACGCTGACGACGATCGCGGTCGCGCCGGTCGCCCGCTTCGCGACGGCGAGCTGCGCCGGGATCGTCCGGCCGCCGGCGGTCTGTGGGCCCAGCACCCCGGAGCGGATCGTGGCCCCGCTGCACGCCAGGTTGCGGACGTTCCACCGGTTCACGTCGGCGAGGTGCACGGCGTACGCGTCCGCGCTTCGACCACACGCTTCGTCGAGGGGGGTCGGGTCGGCGAGCGGCGCGTCGCCGAGCCCCGCGGCGGTCGAGTCGCCCAGGACGACCGCCTGCACCCCGGTGAGGGCGGGGCCCGGCGCCGCGGCGATCGGCGCGTCCTCGTTCCGGCCCACCAGCTCGCCGAGCGAGCCGACCGCGGAGAGCTTGGCCGGGGCCGTGGTCGCCGTGAGCGTGATCAGCCCGACGTTCACCACCTCCACGAACACGAGCCCGCCGGCGATCGTCACGAGCGTCTTCTTCCAGCTCCATGCGTGCCGCCGCCACCCGGCGACGATCCCGAGCAGGAGCAGGGCGCCGAGACCCACGAACGCGATCTCCCACAGGAAGTACCGCTTCCACCCGCTCGCGAGCTGGTCGCCAAGCGCCTGCGCGGATCCGGCGCTCGTGGAAGGGTCGAAGAGCCCGGCCACTTGCTGGTTGAGGGTGATGCTGTTGAGCACGAGCCGCGGCCGGACGGGACCGAGGAAGCGGACCGACGTGGGGAGCGACTGACCGAACAGCTCGACCTCCCCGGGTCCGGAGAGGCTTAGGCTCGGCGGAGCGGCACCGACGCCGATGGTTTGCCCGAGCGCCGAGACCGTTTGGGGCGGCGTGACGCGCAGCCCGAAGGCGATCGAGGCGAGCGTGATCGCGGCCAGCGTCGCGGCGACGACCAGGCCGTGCGACGTGTGGCGGACGACGGATCGCGTCCGGGGCCGTGCGGGGTCGCGCGGTTCCTCGGACGAACGGACCGATCCCGCCCGCTCGTCGGTCGCGACGGCGCCCGCTCGTTCGTTCCCCTTCACCCTGGCCAGCCCCCTCGTCGGGTGTTCCATCAGCACCTTCGTCGCCCTCCGCGGCCTGGTTGAGCCGACGGTGGCCTCCGTTCCAGGGTACGTTCCGGATGGGAGGACGTTGGAGATGCGGATCGTCGTGCTCGGGGCGGCGGGGAGGACCGGGAGGCTCGTCGTCAAGAACGGCCTCGCCCGCGGGCACGAGATGGTCGCGTTCGTCCGCAACGTGTCCGAGCTGGCGGGCCTGAGCCCGTCCTCGACCGTGGAGGGCGACGCCCGTCGCGACGACGCGGTGAAGGCCGCCCTCGAGGGCGCGGACGCCGCGATCTCGGTCCTCGCGATCCCCGCCGGCGACGAAGACACGACGCTCCTGTCCGACGCCACCCGCACGATCGCCCGGCGGATGGCGATGACCGGGCCGCGCCGGCTCGAGGTCACGACGAACACGACGGTCTTCCACGACCGGGAGGTCCACGACCCGTACCGCGTGGTTGCCGCGGAGCATCGCCGGAACCTGGCGATGCTCCGCGGCAGCGACCTCGCGTGGACCGTGCTGGCTGCGCCTCGTCTCACGGACGACGCCGGCGTCGGTTCCTACGCGGCGGTGATCGAGGGTCCGCCGCCGGGGAAGGCGATCGCGCGGGCCGATTTCGCGACGGCCGCGCTCGATGGACTGGGGTTCGACGACTGGGTGCGTCGGACCGTGGGGGTCTCGGCGCCCGAGTGAGGCGCCGTTGCGAGAGAGGAGAGGGTGGTGCCCAAGTACTTCTCGATCCGTCCGGCGTGGACCTTCCGCGGCCGGAAGTTCTTCGGGATCCGCGGCTGGTCGGGCAAGCCGCTGCATCCGCCGCTCACGGACTTCCCGATCGTCTGCTACGCGCTCGCCGCCTTGTTCGACCTCGTGTCGCGCTTCAGCGGCAACGACGCCGCCGTCGCGCACGACTTCTTCATGGGCGCCACGATGGTGATCATCGTTGGGTTCGTCGTGTCCCTCGCCACGGCCCTGACGGGTCTGTGGGACTGGTGGAAAGGGATCCCGCGTCGCAAGGGCCCGTGGTTCGGACCCGCACGACGCAGTCAGGTGTGGCGGACCGCCAACTGGCACATGACGGTGATGCTCACCGTGACGGCGATCGTGATCGTCGACATCGTGGTCCGTTGGGGGCAGCTGCACGACGCGCGGTCGTCGGTCGCCGTGACGATCCTGTCGGTGGTCGCCGCGGCCCTCGTGCTGTTCGGTGCCGGCTACGGTGGCGAGATGGTCTTCGACTACCAGTTCAACGTCGAAGGGCTGAAGGACTCGACCGTCTGGGACGAGACCGACGTCGACCAGTTCCCGGGTCGCAAAGCCCCGCCGGCTCAGCCCTCGCCGCCGGCCCCCGGCTAGCGTTCCCGGACCACGTCGGTCGGGGCTTTGTCGTCGCGGAGCCCCAGGTACCGCGGGTGCCGAAGCTTGCCGTCGGGCGTCCACTCCCCGAAGCCGACCTGTGCGACGAGCTCCGGCCGAGCCCAGTGGACGCCGGCCCGCTGGACCCCGGTCGTGTCCGGGAGGGGTGAGGTCTTCCGCTCGATCCGCGTGAGCTTCGCGGAGAGCCGGTCGAGCTCACGAAGGTCGAACCCGGTCCCGACCTTCCCCGCGAACCGGAGCTCGCCGGCCTCGAAGTACCCCACGAGCAGCGCGCCGATCCCCGTCCGGCTGCGCTGCGGGTCGGTCCACCCGAGGATCACGAACTCCTGCTCCAGGACGCACTTGAACTTGAGCCACTCGCGCGAGCGGCCGGGGACGTACGTGGAGGCGGCGCGCTTCGCGATCAGTCCCTCGAGCCCCTGTTCGCACGCGGCGCGGAGCGCGAGCTCGCCGTCCTCCTCGAGGTGGTCCGAGTAGCGCAGCGGATCGGCGAAGGCGATCGCCTCGCGCAACCGGTCCTTCCGCTCGGCCAGGGGCAGCGGGGTCAGGTCGCGGCCGTCGAACCACAGCAGGTCGAACAGGTAGTAGATCACCGGTTGGGTCGCCACGAGCGCCGCGGAAGGCCTGGCGTTCTGCATCCGTCCCTGCAGCCGGGAGAACGAGGTGCGCTGGCCGTCGAACGCCACGATCTCGCCGTCGGCGATCAGATCCGCGGCGATCGACGTCGTCGCGGCGCGTTCCAGATCCGGGTAGTGCGAGGTCCGGTCCTTCTGGTTGCGCGTCATCAGCCGGATCGACGTGCCCCGGCGGAACAGCAGCGAGCGCTGTCCGTCCAACTTCGTCTCGTAGATCCAGGCAGGGTCGGAGAAGGGCCGGTCCGTGAGGGTCGCGAGCATCGGCGGGATCCAGTCGGGCATCCGTCGCGTGGTCACGCCGCTAGCATGGCGGAACGAGGAGGGCGACGATGGGGCACCCGTTCGAGATCACGAAGGATGTGGAGGTCGGCGCGACCCCCGAACAGGTCTGGGACGCGATCGCGACCGGTCGCGGGCAGGACTCCTGGTTCATGGGCCGCAACACGGTCGAGCCGCGCGAGGGCGGCACGACCACGTTCAGCGTCGGCGACTACACGGCCACGTCCACCGTCACGACGTGGGAGCCGCCCACGCGGTTCGCGTTCGCCCAGGCACCGGATCCCGATGGCTCGTTCCACCGGTTCGACTACCGGGTGAGCGAGCGGCCCGGGGGCGGCGCCTCGATCAGGTACGAGCACACGGGGATGCTCGGCGACGATTGGGAGGCCGAATACGAGGCGATGCAGGAGGGCGACCCCGCGTACGTCTTCAAGCTGCAGCAGTACCTGACCTTCTTCGCCGGCCGGTACGCGACGTCGGTCGAGGCGATCGGGCCCGACGTCGCGGACCGCGAGCATGCGAGGGCCGTGTACCGCCGAGCGCTCGGGCTCGGGGACGAGGTCCACGTCGACGACCCCGTGAAGGCGGAGCTCGAGGGGATCGGCACGATCGACGGCTCGGTCGACTTCGTCTCGCCGAGCTTCCTCGGTGTGCGGACGGCCGACGCGATCCTCCGGTTCATCTGGGCCTTCGACGGCAGGTCGATGATCGGGCACCACCTGTTCGCCGACGGGGTGGATCGGGCCGAGGCCGAGCGCGGGTGGGGTGACTGGCTGGCGCGGTCGTTCGCGGCGGGTTGAGCTCGATGGCGGAGGTCCAAGGCTCGCCCGACGGCACCGAGGGCGAAGACCGCGAACGCGACCGCGAGCGTGTCCGGCGGATGCTCGAACCGCATGCCCCGCCGGATTGGGAGCAACGATTCCGGACCACCGAGCTGCTGGACGCGGTGATCGACGGCGACGCGATCCAGATGTTCGTGATGGCCGCGGATATCCGCGAGTCGACCGCGCTGATGAAGGAGTCGATCCGCTTCGAGCGGTTCGCGTCGGTGATGGACCGGTTCGTGTCGTCGGTCCGCAGCGGGATCCGCCGTTCCGGGGGCTGGTTCGACAAGTTCACCGGGGACGGGTTCTTGGCCTACTGGATCGTGCAGTCGGCGCCGCCGGACGGGTACGAGGAGCGATTCGTCCAGACGGCCGGCGACATCGTGCACGCGGCCAACGAGCTCGTCGACCTGTTCCACCGGCGGGTCCTGGAGGACTTCCGCGCGAACACCCGCAACCTGTCCGCGGGCGTCGGGCTCTCGATGGGGCTCGACGCCGGGCCGGGGTATCTGGTCAAGATCGCGGACGAGCTCACGATCGTCGGGCCGCCCGTGGTGGGCGCGGTCCGGATGGTGACCGCCGCGTCGCAGCCGCAAGAGATCGTCGCGAACGTGTTCCTGGGGGAACGGCTCCGTGACGAGCAGGACGGTGCCTACGGGGCGCTCGGGGTCACGGTCACGCGCCAGTTCCGTCCCACCAAGGAGTACCCGAAGGGGCAGGAGGTGTACGCGCTGACCTTCGGTGGGGATGGGTCGGACACCGCCATGACGGAACCCGATCGACCCCCGTCATGACCTCAGCAACGTGGCGGGGAGGCGCGCGCGCTCCGACGCGAGCGCCGCCCAACGCCGCGGCCCGGGGCCGTCGAGCAGACCCGGGACGCTGTTGATCGTGAAGTCGCGGGGCGTGACGTCGCCGAGCTGCTCCCGCGCGATCGGGAACGAGACCGTCGCGTCCGGCCGGGCGCGCGGCGAGTACGGCGCGACGATCGTGGCGCCGGTCCCGTTGCGCGAGGGATCGAGCATCACGCGCCCTTGCCGACCCGCCTTGCGG
>JBKOUM010000170.1:0-27568 GCA_046723385.1 Actinomycetota bacterium | reverse complement strand
ATCTACGCCTTGCTGCTCGGGGAGATCGATCTGTCGATCGGGTTCGTTGCGGGGCTCGGCGGCGTCGTGCTGGCGGAGCTGCTCAAGCCATCCGGACTCGACTGGCCGTGGTGGGCCGCGATCCTCGTCGCCCTCCTGGTCTGCGCAGCGATCGGCGTCCTCCAGGGCTCGCTGATCACGCGCGTGGGCCTGCCGTCGTTCGTGGTGACGCTCTCGGGCTTGCTCTTCTGGGAAGGCGTGATGCTGAAGATCCTGGGGAACGGCGGGTCGGTGCTGATCAGCGACACCGTCGTGAACGACATCGCCAGCGGCAACCTGAGTCCGATCGCCGGCTGGGTGGTGATGCTCGCCATCGTCGGGGTGCTCGGGGTGCTCACCTGGCGGCGCGACGCGCGCCGCCGCACCGCGGGCCTGGTGGCGCCCCCGCCGGGGCTGACGGCGCTGAAGATCGGCGGAGGCCTGTTGGGTGGCGTCGTGATCGTGCTCATCTGCAACACGGACCGCGGCCGGATCCTGCCGATCCAAGGGGTCCCATGGGTCGTCGTGTTGGTGTTCGCCATCCTGGCGGCATGGACGTTCGTCCTGGGGCGAACCCGCTTCGGCCGGTACGTGTACGCGATCGGAGGCAACGCAGAGGCTGCGCGCCGCGCCGGCGTGAACCTTGCCGTGATCAGGACGGTCGCGTTCACCCTCTGCTCGTTCACCGCCGGGTTGGCCGGCGTCATCTACGCGTCGAAGCTCCGCTCGATCTCCACCGCGTTCGATCAGACGCTCGTGCTGTATGCCATCGCCGCCGCGGTGATCGGCGGGACGAGCCTGTTCGGAGGCCGCGGCAAGGCGCTGCACGGCGTCCTCGGCGGGCTCGTCATCGCAGGGATCGCCAACGGGATGGGACTCCTGGAGTTCAGCGCCGCCTCGCAGTACATGGTCACGGCGCTGGTGTTGCTCATCGCGGTGACGATCGACGCGTTGACGCGGCGGGGTCGGGTCGCCGGTCGCTAGCGCGGCTCTTATGCTGCGCGGATGATTCCCGTCGACCACCTGCTCACGTTCGCAGCGGCCGCGTTCGTCCTGATCGTGATCCCGGGTCCGAGCGTGCTCTTCGAGATCAGTCGGTCCGTGGCGCTGGGCCGCCGGGCGGGCCTTGCCACCGTGCTGGGGAACGCGCTCGGTGAACTCGTCCAGGCGACGGCGGTCGCCGTCGGGATCGGCGCGGTCATCCAGCGGTCGGCCCCGCTCTTCAACCTGGTCAAGGTGATCGGCGTCGCCTACATCATCATCCTCGGGATCAGAACGGTCCGCGACCGTCGCGCCCTTTCGGACGCGCTCGACACCGCGATCGCACCGCGGAGCGACCGGCGGATCTTCTTCGAGGGCTTCGTCGTCGGTGCGACCAACCCCAAGTCGCTCGTGTTCTTCGCCGCCGTCCTTCCGCAGTTCGTCGTCACCGAAGCGGGCCCGGTCGCGGTCCAGCTGGCGCTCCTCGGGTTCGTGTTCGTCGTGATCGCGCTGCTGTCCGACAGCGCGTGGGTCGTCGTGGCCGGTACCGCACGCGATTGGTTCGCGCGGTCACCTCGGCGGTTGGAGCTGGTCGGCGGCGCCGGCGGGCTGATGATGATCGCGGTCGGGATCCGGCTCGCGTTCACGGGGCGGAAGGACTGAGGGCTCGGTCGGGTACCGGGAGAGAATGACCACGGAGATGAGGACCCTGGTCTGGCGCCGGCTCGACGAGCCCGGGATGGAGATCGCCCGCGTCGAGTCGTTCTCGCGGGCCGAAGGGACGCAGATCGGCCGGGCGTATGAGCTGCGATGGCGCCTCGACGGTGAACGCCTCGATCTCGAGGTCGTCGGCGGGCCGCGACGGGTCGTCGAGCTCGCCGATGCCGACTTCTTCGACGTCTTCGCGTCGCCGTTCTTCAACTCGCTCCCGGTGATGCGGGACGGCCTGCTCGAGGCCGGCGATGCCCGCGACTACGTGATGCGGTTCGTGCAGGTTCCGGAGTTGGAGGTGGTTCGCTCCGGGCAGCGCTACGAGCCTCGAGGAGGACGCATCGTGCGGTACTCGTCGGGCTCCTTCGCCGCCGACATCGAGTTCGACACCGAGGGCTTCGTCATCCGCTACGAAGGGTTCCTGGAGCGGATCTCCTGAGGAGGTCCCGTCAGTCCTTCAGCGCGGCGAGCGCGTTGGGGACCGTCTCTTCGGGTTTGACCTTGTACCAGGCATCGCTGATGCGTCCGTCCTCATCGACCAGGAACGAGGACCGGAGGATGCCCATGTACGTGCGACCATCGTGCTCTCGCTCGACCCACGTGCCGTACGCCTCCGCGACGGCGTGATCCTCATCCGCGAGCAGCGGGAACCCGAGGCCGTACTTCTGGTCGAAAGCGAGTTGCTTCTCGGGGGCATCCGGCGAGATGCCGAGGACCCCAGCTCCGATCCCGGAGAGCTCCTGCCGGTGATCGCGCAGCGAACACGACTGTCGCGTGCACCCGGGCGTGTCGGCTTCCGGATAGAAGTAGAGCAGGAGCTTCTGGCCGCGATAGTCCTCGAGACGCACAGTTGCACGATGCTGGTCGAGGAGCTCGAACGATGGAGCTTCGTCGCCGGGAGCGAGGGTCGCCATGTCGTCCACGATACCGACGCCGCCGCGGAAGCGACGAAGCGGTCCAGCCGCGTTGCGCTTCGCCGCATGCTAGGTTGAGCGCCGTCCATGAGGTCGTGCCCGCGAGCCTTGACGACCGCGACCTCGTTCAACGGTGCCCAGAACCGGTCTGCATCCGCGAGCCGGATCGGCACCTGAAAGGAGACGCGGTGCGACTTCGGCTCGGAGCGACGATCCCGTTGGTGGTGCTGGTCGGTCTGACCGTCGCCGGCTCGACCGCCGGCGTACGTCCGGCACCCCTCGCGGGGATCCGAGCCTCGAGGCCGAGCGCTGCACCCGAACACGGGTCGAAGGTCCCCTGGGGGTCGGGGGCCGCGCGGGTCATCCCGCGTCAGATCGTCGTCGTCTGGAAGGCGGGTGTCGCGGCCACGGCCGAGCGGGCGCTCTCGGCTCGGTTGGGGACGACGCGGGTCGCGCCGACCCCCCGCCTCGGGGTCGACGTCGTCCGCATCCCGCCGGGTCGCTCGGTCGGAGCGACGCTCCGGGCCTTCCGTCGGTCGCCGCTCGTCCGATCGGCCGAGCCCGATCGGATCGCGACGATCGCCACGTCCGACACGCACTTCGTCCAGCAGTGGGCGCTCCAGAACACCGGACAGACGCACAGGATGACCGATCAGGGCGGCCCGGGTACGACGACGTCGGGGAACGCGGACGCCGACGTCGACGCGCCGGACGCATGGGCACAGACCCCGGACGAGCCGGTCGTGGTCGCCGTGCTCGACACCGGCGTCGACATCGATCATCCGGATCTCGTGAACCGCATGTGGGTGAACACCGACGAAGCGCCCGGGACCGGGACTCCCGGCGTGGACGACGACCTGAACGGATTCAAGGATGACGTGAACGGCTGGGACTTCTACGGTCACGACGCGGACCCGACGCCGTCGAACGGGATCGGGAACTCGCACGGCACGCACGTCGCGGGGATCGTGGCGGCCGAGCAGAACAACGCCGAAGGGATCTCGGGTGTCTGCCCGGAGTGCCAGATCATGGCGCTGCGGATCGGCACCGTGAAGACGCTGTCCCTCGGGGCCGAGCTGAAGGCGATCAACTACGCGATCGCGAACGGCGCCGACGTGATCAACATGAGCTTCGGCTCGAGCATCTGGTCCAAGTCGGAGCGGTCGGCGATCAACAAGGCGGGGAAGCACGGTGTCCTGGTCCTGATCGCCGCCGGCAACGGGAGCTCCGACAACGACATCCAGTTCTACGACGCGGACCCTGCGCACGCGGTGTCCGCGATCTCCCCGGCCTACCCCGCCACGTACACCCTCAAGAACATCCTGGCGGTTGCGGCGACGAACGACCGCGACAACTACGCGTACTTCTCGCAATGCCGGGGGCAGATCCCTCTCTGGGCGTGCGGGTTCACCAACTGGGGGCACGACTCGGTCGACGTAGCCGCGCCGGGCGTCGACATCCTCAGCACGGTCAAGGTCGGTCAAGGGTTCACCTTCGGGAACTACGAATTCTTCGACGGGACGTCGATGGCGTCGCCGCTGGTGGCCGGCGTCGCGGGGCTGGTGCTCTCGGAGCATCCCGACTACTCGGGGGTGCAGGTGAAGAACGCGATCATGAACTCGGTGGACCATCCGAGCTCGCTCAAGCTCTTCGATAGTTGGGGGGACGTCACCGGGGTCGGCAAGAAGCCACTGACCGGCAAGTTCACACGGACCCACGGTCGGGTGAACGCGAACGAGGCGCTGTCGGCACCGACCACGAACGCCACCCCGCTCACCGACGGCAACATCGACGGCGCCCGGTCGATCAAGGGCAAGCGCACCGGGCGCGTCGGGTGGCCGGCCGACGCGAACGACGTCTTCAAGAGGAGGCTCGTCAAGGGCTCCACCTACCGGGTCGTGTTGAACGGGCCGAAGGGTCGCGACTTCGACCTCTGGGTCTGGCGGTCTGGGACGAAGGAGATCTTCCAGTTCACCGCCGGCTGCTTCCGCCGAGGCGGAGCGTGTCCGGCGTTGCAGGCCGCTTCGGCGGGGAGGACGGCCGACGAAGCGGTGACCTTCAAGGCTCGTAAGACCGGCGTGTTCTTCATCCAGGTGAACGGCTGGTACTCGGGCGGCAACTACACCTTGACGGTCAAGAAGATCTGACAGGGACCTCGACCGCGAACCGAGAGCCGGCGTCCCGCCGGCTCTCAGCGCGGATGTCCCCGCCGAGCGCATCGACGATCCGCTTCGCGAGCGTCAGACCGAGCCCGGCGCCCGGGCCGCTCCGCGAGGGATCGGCCCGGAAGAAGGGCTCGAACACCCGGGAGAGGTCATCCGGTCGGATGCCTTCTCCCGTGTCCTCCACGGCCAGGGCGAGCCGACCGTCCGCCCGTGCGGCCGTCACACGAACCGTCCCGTCGGCGGGGGTGTGACGGACGGCGTTCGAGAGCAGGTTCTGGAGGACGCGCGTGAGCCGTGGCGAGCACGGCGTCTCGTCGGCGCCGCCCAGGTCGGTCTTCATCACGACGTGTTTGCGTGCGGCCTCCGTGCCGACGGCGTCGACCGCTCGGGTCACCACATCGGCGAGGCGCGATCGCCGCGTCTCCGCGGCGATCGCGCCCGCATCCAGCTGGGAAAGCTCGAAAAGGTCGTCGACCAGCGTGACCAGCTGTTCGGTCGATCGCCGCATCTCCGCTGCGTACCGACGCAGCTCCGACCGCTCGGTCACCATCCCGTCGTCGAGCGCTTCGACCATCGCGCGGAGCGACGCGAGCGGCGTGCGGATGTCGTGCGACACGGCCGTGATCAGATCTCGCCGCGTCCGCTCGGCCGCGCGTTCACTCGCCAGGGCTGCCTGGAGTCGGTCCGCCATCCGATCGAGCGCGCGGCCGAGCGCGTCGATCTCCGGTCCCGCGTCCAGCCTGCCCACGCGCGCGTCCAGGTCGCCGTCGGCCAGGCGGTCGGCGGTCGCGCGCAGAAGGGAAAGCGCCCCGCTGGAGGCTCGGGCGACCGCGAGCGCGGCGGCCAGGCCGGTCCCGATCGCGTAGAGCAGCAGCACCGTGACCAGCGTCGCGTCGTGGTCGCTGACGAACATCTGCATCGAGAGGACCGCCAGGTTCGCCAACGCGACGGCCGCCGCGACGACTGCCACGGCGACGAAACGTTGCCGGAGCGATGCCCGCGCGAGTAGTCGCGCGGCGAGGGCCCCGGCCACGACGGTCACGACCGCGGCCGGGACCAGCGCGAGCGCCAGCCGGATGAGCTCGTGGCCGTCCATGCCCATCACGACGCCGACCGCGAGGGTCCCGAGGGCTCCGACCGCGGCCACCGCCACGATGAGCGCGAAGGTCCGAACGCCGCTCATGGCTCGAAGCGGTACCCGACGCCCCAGACGGTCACGATCCGGGTCGGCGAGGAGGGGTCGTCCTCGATCTTCTCCCGCAGCCGGCGCACGTGCACCGTGACCGTCGACGAGTCGCCGTCCCACGCGAAGTCCCACACCCTCTCGAGGAGCTGCGTCCGGGAGAGCGTCACCCCGGGTCGCGAAGCCAGGTGGTGGAGCAGGTCGAACTCCTTACGCGTGAGTCGCATCGTCTGGCCACGCAGACGCGCCTCGCGGCGGTCGCCGTCTATCTCCAGGTCTCCGTACCGCATCGGCTCCCCATCGGTGCCGTTGCCACTTCGACGGAGCACCGCGCGAACACGCGCAACGACCTCGCGAGGGCTGAACGGCTTCGTGACGTAGTCGTCTGCGCCCAGCTCGAGTCCGACGATCCGATCGGTCTCCTCGCCTCGAGCGGTGAGGAAGATGACCGGCGTCGCGCCCTGTTCGCGGATCCTCTCGAAGACCTCGTAGCCGTCGATCTTCGGGAGCATCAGATCGAGCAGCACGAGGTCGGGCTGGTCCTCGCCCATGCGCGCCAAGGCCTCTTCACCATCGGTCGCCACGGCCACCGCGAACCCCTCGGTCGCCAGGTACCGCTCCAGCACCTCGCGCACCATGGGCTCGTCGTCGACCACGAGCACGCTCACGCCTGCCACGGGCTCCATGCTGTCATGACAGTGTTGCCGAACCCTTACGAGCGTTACGGACCGGACTCATGCGACGGTGACGCTGATCGTGTGGTCCCCGGTGGCACCGCTCGGGAACGTCGGGGCTTCAACCGGTGATTGGACCATGCCGGTATCGTCCGTCGCCTGAGCCGAGATCGTGTGCGGTCCGGGCGACGCCTCCCACATGAAGACCCATTGCCGCCACGTGTCGATCGTGTCCTCTTGAGCCAGCGTCGCTCGTGCCCACGGTCCGCCGTCGATCGAGATCTCCACAGCCTGGATCCCGCGGTGCTGCGCCCACGCGATACCGGCGATCGGAACCGCGCCCGCCGCAACGTTGGCGCCTCGCTTAGGCGTGTCGATCCGGGACTGGGTCTTGATCAGGACCTGGGGTGCCCATCCACGTCGCACCCAGTACGGCGAGAACGCCTCGAAGGTCGTGAGCTCGATGTCGACGATCCACTTGCACGCCGACTCGTAACCGTACAGTCCGGGGACGACCATCCTGACGGGGAACCCGTGCTCCAAAGGAAGGGGCACGCCGTTCATCGCGACCGCGAGCATCGCGTCGCGTCCGTCCAGGGCGACCGAGGTCGGGGTCCCGACCGTGAAGCCATCGCTCGATCGCGAGACCATCTGCGTCGCGGCGGGGTCGACGCCCGCCTCGACCAGAAGGTCCTTCAAGCGTGCGCCGATCCACCGCGCGTTGCCGATGTAGTCGCCGCCCACGGGGTTGGAGACGCACGTGAGCGTGACGTCGCGCTCGATCAACGGGCGGGCGAGCAGCTGCGCGAAGTCGATCGAGATCGGGCGCCGCACCATCCCATGGATGTCGAGCGTCCAGCCGCTCGCGTCGACCGCCGGAACGAACAGCGCCGTGTCGACCCGGTAGAAGACGTCGTTCGGCGTGATGAACGGGCCGACGCCGGGGATCCCGAGGTCGGCACCGGCGGGCGGGAGAGGGGCGGCGTCGGCGACCGGGGGGATCCGGACGTCGGCGCGAGAGGCACTCGCGGCCGACCGGCGGACCAGGTACTGCCCGACGAACCCCGTGGTCGCGGCCAGAGCCGCCGCGGCCGCGCCCGTCCAGAGGAACCGGCGCCGGTCGAAGGCCGGCGGGCCCGCGGTTGGTTCGGGCGGCGCCTGGGTGCGCGCGGGCGTCGTCAGCGGGGGGAAGCCAGCGGCTCGTCGGAGCCGGTCGAAGGTCAGGATCCCCGCGATCGTCCCGACGATCGCGGGGATCGCATCGAGCAGGTCGTTGGCCGGGCGGGTGACGGCCGCGAGCGCGCCGACCGCCCCCAGCACGACGAGGCCGATGATCCCGACCCGCGGGCGTCGCACGGAAGCGATCCCCAGGATCACGGCGGCTATGACCAAGACGGCCCCGACGCCCACGAGGAGCACCGTCTTGTCGTTCGATCCGAAGGTCCGGATCGCGAAGCCCTTCAGCCATTCCGGGGTCGCGTCGATCGCGGACTCGCCCACCGCGATGATCGGTGAGGACGCTCCGCCGACGACGCCGGCCACGAGTTGGCCGGCCCCCAGCGCCACGGCGCCGGATAACAGCCCGATCGTGGCGCCTAAGAGGAGGTCCCGGTCCCGCGCGGGACCGGGCGTCGGCCGCTCGGTCCGTTCCCTGGTCTGCGTCATGCCTTCGATGAGCGTAGGGCACCCATCCTTACGAGACCCGAACGCGCGGTGACCGTCCTACCGGTATCTCTGGGCGGGCACGAGCTTTTCACACATCCGTAAGGGATCCGTTCGCCGCTCGTGAGGAGCCTCTTCCTAGGCTCGATCCGTTGGTTCGTCGAGGCTCCACGGTCTCGGCGCGAGGGAAGGAGTGATCGAGATGCGACGAACGGTTTTCGCGGCGATCGTGACGGTCGTCCTGGTCCTGGCCCCGGGTGTCGCCAGGGCCGGTGTGGGTGGTCCGGCGTTCTACGTGAACGGGGTCCTCTACCGGACCGTCGCCACACCGACCGACCTGTCCGGTACGGGCGCGCCGGAGAGCACGTTCGACACGATCTATGACTTCGGTGGGGCGCAACTGAACGTGGCGACCGCCGCTCCCGGTGATGCCGGGTACAACGGTGGGCGGTGGCGCGTCCACGCGCTCGGGTGGAACACGGACTACGCGACAACGCTCGCCGCGCACGACGAGAACGGCGACGGCGTGATCGACACCAACACGGAGATCTGGGGCGCACTCGCTGATCCGGGACCGGGTGGCGCCTCCGATCTCGGAGTCGTGAAGAGCTTCGTGTGTCCGGCGATCCCACTGCATCGATGAGGATGCGCTGAGGAACGCCGGTCAGCCGATCCGCACGAGCTCCAGCTCGAAGACCCTGGCGCACGACTCGCAACGCCACCCGGCCGGGTCTGCGGGCTGGAGCTCCTGCTCACCGCAGAACGGGCAGTAGAACGGCACGGCGCGTGGGGTATCACTCACCGGAGCACCGCCTCCTCCCGCGCGGGCGGCTCCGCGAACCGAGCGAGGCCGTCGGCGTCGAGCCCGTTCACGAACGCGGAGAACGACCCCTGCCCGTTCCGGTCGCGCAGGTAGCGCCGGAGCAGCGTCTCCAGGTAGTCCGCCGCATCCTCCGCGTAGATCTTCACGCCCTTGACCTTCCGTCCGAAGGCCTGGTCATCCGAGCCCATCGTGCCGCCCAGGTGGACGAGGAACGCGTCGGACTTGGTCCCGTCGGGACGGACGCGGAGGGCGGACATCAAGCCGATGTCCGCGACCTGGAAGCGCGCGCAGGAGTTGGGACAGCCGTTCACGTGGATCCGGATCTCCTCGTCGAACCCGGGCAGCCGCCGCGCGAGCTCGGTCGAGAGCCATCGCGCGCGGCCCTTCGTCTCGCCGATCGCCAGCTTGCAGAACTCGATCCCGGTGCACGCCATCGTTCCCTTCCGGAAGGCGTCGGGGCGCGCCGGGAGATCGAGCGCGTCGAGCCGACCGATGAGCTCATCCGCGCGTGCCGCATCGACGTCGACGATCACGAGCTTCTGCTGCGGGGTCGCGCGCACCTTGCCGGTGCCGAACTCGTCGGCCAGGTCGGCGACGAGGCGCAGCTGGTGCCCCGCGATCCGGCCGGCCTGGGGTCCGAACCCGACGTACATCCGCCCGTCCTTCTGCGGGAACACGCCAAGGTGGTCGCGCAGCTGGAGCGCGGACGGCGGGGGCGGGGGTCCATCGGGCAGCGCCGTCCCGAGGAACTCCTCCTGGAGAACCTTCCGTACGCGCTCGGGCCCCCAGTCGGCGACCAGGAACTTCAGCCGGGCATGGTTGCGCGACCGGCGGTAGCCGTATTCACGGAACAGGGCCGTCATCCCGCCCCACGCCGTCGCGACGCCCCCCGGCGCGACGAACGCCCTCAAGCGCTGGGCGAACATCGGGTTCGTCGACAACCCGCCCCCGACCTGGAAGTCGTAGCCCGGGCCGAGCTCCGGATGCACGACGCCGACGAACGCGATGTCGTTGATCTCGGGGTTCGTGCACCCCTGGGCGCAGCCGCTGACCGACGTCTTGTACTTGCGCGGCAGGTTGGAGAACTCGGGCGATCCGATGTAGAGCTCGCGGATCTCCGCGATCTCGGGTGACGCGTCGATCACCTCGTCCCCGGCGACCCCCGCGAGCGGGCAGCCGAGGATGACGCGCGGCGTGTCCCCGCAGGCCTCGGCCGTCGTCAACCCCGTCGCCTCGATCCGTTCGAAGAGCGCGGGGACGTCCTCGATCCGGATCCAGTGGAGCTGGATGTTCTGCCGGTCGGTCACGTCGGCGATGTCGCGGCCGAAGGTCTCCGACGCCCACGCGATCGCGCGGAGCTGCTCGGTGGTCATCCGGCCCCCGTCGATCCGGATCCGGAGCATGAAGTGCTCGTCCTCGAGCTCCTCCGGCTCGGCCGATCCGGTCCGTTCCCCTGGGACCCCTGGCTTGCGCTGCGTGTACAGACCCCACCAGCGAAGCCGCGAGCGGAGATCTTGCTTGCCGATCGATCGGAACCCGCCCGGGGCGAAGATCCGGTCGATCCGCTCGCGGACGTTCAGCCCGTCGTCTTCCTTCTTGATCTGCTCGGCGGCGTTGAGCGGCTCGCGATAGCCGAGGCCCCACTGGCCCTCGCCGCGCTTCCTCGGTCCACGCTCGCTCATCTCCACAGGATACGAAGGACCTGATGGGCGCGGGGATCCCGCCCGGATCCCCTTCCTGGGATACGGTGGCGGCGTGTTCGAGGAAGGACGGGGCCGATGCGGTGGGTCGTGTTCGTGCACGTGGCGATCGCGTTCTGGTTCGTCGGTGGGCTGATCGGCCGGGGCGTCACGCTCGCCCGTGCGCGTTCCAGCGCGGACATCGCCGAGGTGGGGCTGCTCGTCGAGCTCGCGGGCCGCTTCGAGCGGTTGATGGTGATCCCCGGATCGATGGCCGTGTTCATCGCGGGACTGCTGGCGGCGTGGGCCGAGGACATCCCGCTCACGGGCTCGGGGAGCGGATGGCTCGCGGCTTCCATCGTCATCTTCCTGACGACGATCCCCCTCGTCCCGCTGATCTTCCTTCCTCGAGGGAAGGTCTTCGAGGCGGCGCTGGCGGATGCCCGGGCTCAAGGACGTGTGACGGCCGAGCTGACGACGGCGTTCCGCGACCCCGCAGTTGCGTTCGCGCGCGTCTACGAGGGAGTCGCGATCGCGGTCATCGTGGCGCTCATGGTGACGAAGCCCTTCTGAGGCGCTCGTTCCCGAAAAAGTGGAACCGTTGTCCAGCAGGAGCTAGACATCGTCTCCCCCACCCGATCGGTCGCGACGTCGTCGGTCTAGCGACCCGGTCCCGCGACCCGGTCCGCGATCGTCCGGGCGCGGTCGACCTCGGCGCGATCCACGAAGATCTGGACCTCCCCGAACTCCCAGATCCTGCTGAGGAACCCGGGCTGCTTCGTCCACCACACGATCCCGAGTTCGTCCAGCTCGCGAGCGATCGTGGCGGCGTGTTCAGGCGTGAACGCGCCGAGGTGAACGGTCCGGACGTCGGGGGGAACGTCGCCGAGACCGGGCACGTCAACGTCCCTCCACGTGAAAGCTCCGGAGGCGATCGGCTTCGTCTTCGAGTGCTCGCCGTGGTGCCTTCGGCAGCTTCTCGAACGGCTCGATCGCGATGCGATCGTTCGCGAACCGCCACGTCCCAGCGACCTGCCCGTCGATGAGGAAGGTAGGGACCGAATGGGGGGTCCGGGTATTGAACACGAGTGGGCGGAGCTGCTCCGGGAGGATCTGGGTCGCGCGTTCGTTGATCAGCAGCGTGGCATCCCACGTGGGGAGGAAGCGGATGGGAGCCGGAACGTCGCCATCCATGAGCGGCTCGCGGGGGACGTCGAACAGGGTCTGGCCGTCCTCGGTCCGGAAGCGGCGGAGCCGCATCCGGCCGAGGACGGCGTCCAGGTCCGCGACCGGCACGCCGGACCATCCGCAGATCTCCTTCGCCGATGAGGGTCCGAACCCGCCGAGGTAGCGCCTGACGAGCAGCTCGACCCCGTCGGCTTCGTCGACCGGGGGCATGTCGATCCAGCTGTCCGCCAGGCCGTAGAGGTCGGCGCTCCGGCGCTCCCACGTACCCGACGGCGGCACCCGCACGAGGTCGACCCAGAGCCCGACCGCGTTCCAGATCGTTGAGTCGACCCCGAGCAGCTTGGTGAGTTCGCGCCGCGGTCGCGGGCCATCTGCGAGGAGCTCCCGGAGCCGGCGGGCCGTCGCGCGCATCCGTCGGTCGTCGGCCACGTCTCGCCGCGTCCGGAGCGACCACGCCCGTCGCGCCCGGCGCACGCCGGCGGCCATCGCTGGGTAGTCCCTCGCCGAAACGACATGGATCGTCCCGCGCATCAGCGTGCCCTGCACCACCGTCCGGCGATCGAGCGCCGACGTCAGGTCGTCACGAGCGAACCCCTGGAGACGGGTCCACAGGCCGATGTAGGTCGAAGGTGCGTACTGTGACTGGACCCCGGCGATCCGCTCGACCGCCTTGGGGACGGCGAGCTCCGCTCGGTCCAGCAGGAGTTGACGGGCGAGCAGCGTGCGATTGCGCTCGCGCCAGGTGAGCGTCCGCTCGGTCACGGGCGCAGTGTAGGTACCGGGCGGGGAACCCCGGAAACGCAACCCCGCTAGACTGCCTGGCATGGCGGACACCGTCTTCCCGCCAGCGATCGAGTCACCGCTCGTGGTGGTGTCGAACCGGGGGCCGGTGACGTTCGAGCGCTCCGAAACCGGTGGCTTCCAGGTCGAACGCGGAGCCGGCGGTCTCGTCACCACGCTCTCCGGGGTGTTCTACCGGGACGAGGCGACGTGGGTCTCGGCCGCCATGAGCGAGGCCGACCGCGAGGTGCCGCGCAGGTTGGCGCTCGACGAGGCGACCGATCTGCGGCTCCGCTTCGTGGCGCTCGATCCCAAGATCTTCGACGGCTACTACAACGGGATCTCCAACGGGATCTTGTGGTTCACTCACCACTTCCTGTGGGACATCGCGCGGACGCCCGTCTTCGACGAGTCGACGGACGACTCGTGGCGCGCCTACGAAGAGGCGAACCGCGCCTTCGCGGACGCGCTCGACAGGTTCCCCGAGGACGCCGTCTTCCTGATCCAGGACTACCACCTCTCGCTCGTCCCGATGTTCCTGCGCGAGCATCGTCCGGAGGCGAGGATCATCCACTTCTCCCACACGCCGTTCGCGGGGCAGACGTACCTCCGGCTCCTGCCGATCGGGATGCGCGAGACGCTGCTCCGGGGCATGGCCGCCGCCGACGTGGTCGGGTTCCAGTCCCGGACATGGGCGGAGAACTTCCTGCTGTCGGCGCGGTCGCTCGCTGGAGCGAAAGCGGACCTGCGCCGTTCGCGCCTGATGTTGGACGGGCGGACCGCGTTGGTCCGGACGTTCCCCGTCTCCATCAGCGCCGAGGGGCTCCGGTCGATCGCCTCGAGCCCGGAGGCGGCGACGATCAGGGACGAGATCAGCTCTTCGCTCGGCGACCAGCGGCTCCTGCTCCGCGTCGATCGGCTCGAGCCGACCAAGAACATCCTGCGCGGGTACCTCGCGTACGAGCTGTTCCTGCGGCGGAACCCCGGGTGGCGCGGCCGCGTCCGTTTCCTCTCGCTCCTCACGCCTTCGCGAGAGGAGCTGACCGCCTACCGCGAATACGGTGACGCCTGCCTGGCGGAAGCGCATCGCATCAACACCGAGCTGGGCCACGAGGGTTGGGCGCCGATCGTGGTCCGGCTCCAGCACGACATGGACTACGCCGTCGCGGCCTACGGTCTGTACGACGCCCTCCTCGTCAACCCGGTCTACGACGGCATGAACCTGGTCGCGATGGAGGGGCCGACCGTGAACCGGCGCGGGGGGGTCCTGGTGCTCTCGCGGAACGCGGGCGCGTACGGCAGGCTCGGGCGCCACGCGATCCCGGTCAACCCGTTCGACGTGCGCGAGACCGCCGACGCGATCCAGAACGCGCTCGAGATGGACGAGGACGACCGGCAGCGCCGGGCGCGGGGGCTGTCGCGGACGGTCCTGGCGCACACGCCCGCCACCTGGCTCGCGCAGCAGCTCGAGATGGTCGACCGCGCGGTCGGGCTCCGGACCGCCGACGACTGAGCGTCGCGGAAGGGTTCACCGCAGATGACGCGTCGCACCCGATGGATCGTCGGCATCGCGGCCGTCGTCGTGCTCGCCGGTGCCGGGGCGGGCTTCGCGTTCTGGCAAGCCTTCGGCGGCGACGCGCCGCCTCCCGTCGCGCTCACGACGCCGTCGACCTCGCTCCCGTCAGGGTCGGCAACCGGGTCGGCGACGTCCGGTGGTCTCGACGGAGCGTGGAGGATCGACTCCACCTCCGGTTCGCTCGCCGACGGCTCGTCCACGTACGCGGGGTACCGCGTGCAGGAGCAGGTGTCGGGGATCGGCGCCAACACCGCGGTCGGTCGCACGCAGAGCGTGACGGGCTCGATGACGATCGACGGCACGTCGATCGCCGCGCTGGAGGTCACGGTCGACATGACGACGCTCGTGAGCGATCGTCCCCAGCGCGACGATCAGCTGCGGGAGCGGGGACTCGAGACCGATCGGTTCCCGACGGCGACGTTCACGCTCACCCAGCCGATCGAGGTCGGTTCGCGGCCGAAAGACGGGGAGACGATCCAGGCCGCCGCCGTCGGCGATCTCATGCTGCACGGCGTCGCGAAGCAGGTATCCGTTCCGATCCAGGCCGAGATCACCGGCGACCGGATCCAGGCGATCGCGAGCTTCGACGTGGCGCTCGCCGACTACCGCATCGAACCACCCACGGGGGTGGTGATCCTGTCGATCGCCGAGACCGGGACGATCGAGCTCCACCTGCTGTTCCGGATGGCCTGAGCCGCTGGCCGAACCCTCGGATGGTTCTCAGGGACTTCCCAGGTTCCGGTGGTGCAGTGGGTTGCGAACGAGACATGGAGGTGTCCAGATGGATGGACCGTGGCAAGGGGATCCCCCGGGGTACGTCCACCACGATGCGTGGTGGGGGTTCCTGCACCTGTTGCCCTTCGTCCTCCTCCTGGTGCTGATCGGCGTCGGGGTCTGGGCGGTGCTCCGATACTCGTCGCGTCCGGTCGTGGCAGCCGGAGCGGGAGCCGTCGGCGCGCCGCCGAGGGATGCGGCCGTGGAGGAGCTCCGCATCCGCTACGCTCGCGGCGAGCTCGGGCGTGACGATTTCGCGCAGCGGATGCGCGATCTCGGGCATCCCGACATCGCGCCGGCGCAAGCGCGTGCGGGCCGCGACGAGGCTCCGGCATCGCCAGAAGGCGACGCACCGGCCGGGAGCGGATGAGGTGATGACCGTGGCGGAGCGGCCGGCGTCGGGCGGGCCGGCGGAGCCGGCCGCCGACGCCATCCGCGTCCTGGTCGTCGACGACGAGCCGGCGATCGCCGATCTGGTCGGGACGGCTCTTCGGTACGAGGGGTTCGACGTCGCCACCGCAGGGAACGGCCGCGACGTCCTCACGATGGTCGAGTCGTTCCGACCCGAGCTGATCGTGCTCGACATCATGCTCCCCGACCTCGACGGGTTCGAGGTGCAGCGCCGGCTGGCCGACCGCGGCCGCCGGATCCCCGTGCTCTTCCTGACCGCGCGGGACGCCACCGAGGACAAGGTGCGCGGCCTGACGATCGGCGGCGACGACTACGTGACGAAGCCGTTCAGCCTCGAGGAGTTGATCGCCCGGATCCGCGCGGTGCTCCGCCGAGCCGGCGAAGCCGGCTCGGCGGAGCATCGCCTCCGCTTCGAGGACCTCGAGATGGACGAAGACACCCACGAGGTCTGGCGCGCCGGTCGCGCGATCGAGCTGACGCCGACCGAGTTCAACCTCCTCCGATTCATGCTCGTGAACCCGCGCCGCGTGCTGTCGAAGGATCAGATCCTCGACCACGTCTGGCACTACGACTTCGGCGGCGACGCCTCGATCGTCGAGACGTACATCAGCTACCTGCGGAAGAAGGTCGACGCGGACGGGCCGCACCTGATCCACACGGTCCGCGGCGTCGGCTACGCGCTCCGGTTGCCAAAGGACTAGCCGTGTCCCTTCGGGCTCGGCTCCTGATCGTCACGGTCGTGCTCGTGGCGGCCGGTCTCCTCGTGGCGAACGTCGCCACGTATCGCTATCTGTCGAGCTTCCTCGTGCAGCGGCTCGATCAGCAACTGCTGGCCGCCCAGCGGCCTGCCCTGTTCCGCCTTCAAGACTCCGGTCCCCCGGTCGGTCCTGAACGGGGAGAGCCGGAGGTTCCGACCGGCTCCTACGCAGCGTTGCTCGACGACTCGGGCCGGACGCTGGCCGACCGGTTCTTCCCGTACGACGGCGACTATCCGCCGCCCGTGATCGAAGCTCCGATGCTCGGATCGGCCGAGCCGTCCTTCTTCACCGCTCGGACCGTCGACGGGGAGGTCGCGTATCGGGTCGTGTCGCAACGAGCGGCTCCGAACCTCTCGCTCGTCGTCGCGACGCCGCTGACGGAGGTCCACGCGACCCTTCGTCGCTTGTTGAGGGTCGAGCTCCTCGTGAGCCTCGTCGTGCTCGGAGCGGTCGCGGCGTTCGCTCTCTGGCTCGTTCGTGTCGGGTTGCAGCCCCTCGAAGGGATGGGAGAGACCGCGGGCGCGATCGCGGCGGGCGATCTCACGCGCCGTGTGGAGCCCGCCGACGAACGGACCGAGGTCGGGCGGCTCGGGATCGCGCTGAACACGATGTTGTCGCACATCGAGTCGGCGTTCGAGCAGCGTCGTCGCTCTGAGGACCGGCTCCGGCGCTTCGTTGCGGACGCGTCGCACGAGCTCAGGACGCCGCTCACGTCGATCCGAGGCTATTCCGAGCTCTTCCGTCGAGGCGCCGACACGCGTCCGGAGGATCTCGCCAAGTCGATGGCGAACATCGAGGCGGAGGCGGCGCGGATGGGCGTGCTCGTGGACGACATGCTTTTGCTCGCCCGCCTCGACCAAGGGCGCCCGCTCGAGCGGGAACCGTTCGACCTGACCGCGGTCGTCAGGCGTGCCGTCGAGAGCGCCCGCGCGATCGAACCCGATCGCACGATCGAGCTCACCGCGGATGGTCCCGTCGAGGTGATCGGTGATTCGGGCAGGGTCCGGCAGGTCGTCGACAACGTGCTCGACAACGCGCGCGTCCACGCGCCGGACTCGACCGTTCATGTCACCGTCGCTCGTGAGGTGCAGGACGCCGTGCTCCTCGTCGAGGACGAGGGGCCGGGCATCGACCCGGACGTCGCCGCCCGCATCTTCGAACGGTTCACGCGAGGGGATCCCTCACGGTCGCGCGGGACCGGGGGCGCGGGGCTCGGTCTGTCGATCGTCGCCGCGATCGTCGACGCGCACGAGGGGAGCGTGACGGCCGGATCCGGGTCGGACGGCGGCACCGTGATCGCCGTGCGTCTCCCGGTCGGGGGTCCGAAGGACGCTCCGACGCGTCCCGACGAGACGACCGATATCGCGCCTCGTGACCGTGAGTAGGTCCGCTAGGTCGAGGAGGCGACCGCCGAGTCCCCGCCCATCCGGCCCGCTTCGAGCCGCATCCGCCGCGGCGCTCGGGCCGCCACCATGTCGTCGTGCGTCACGACGACCAGCGTGACGCCGTGCGTCGTCCACAGCTCCTCGAGCAACCCGACGATCTCGTCGCGGGTGTCCTGGTCGAGGTTTCCGGTCGGCTCGTCCGCCAGGATCACCTGCGGTTCCTTGACCAGCGCGCGAGCGATGGCGGTCCGTTGCTGCTCGCCGCCCGAGAGCTCTCCTGGCAGGTGCTTCACTCGGTGATCGAGCCCGACCTCCGCGAGGGCCGTCGCCGCGCGCTCACGCCGCTCCGACCCGTGGATCCCGAGCGGGACGAGCGCCGTCTCCACGTTCTCGCCCGCGGACAATGTGGGGATCAGATTGAACGTCTGGAACACGAAGCCGAACGCATGCGCCCGAAGGCGAGTGAGCTCGGCTTCGGACAGCGACCCGAGGTCGCGTCGGTCGTAGGAGACCGTGCCACCCGTCGGCCGGTCCAGCCCGCCCAACAGCTGGAGCAACGTGCTCTTCCCTTGTCCGGTCGGGCCCTGGATCACCACGAACTCGGCGTCGCCGATCGTCATATCGACACCGTCGAGAGCGTCCACCCCGGACTTGTCGTTGCCGTAGTGCTTCCGAACGTCCTCGAGCGTGTACATGACCCTGTCCTCCTCCTGTCCCGATCAGACGACCTGTCGCATCGCATCCGCCGGCCGGAGCCGTGCGGCACGCCATCCCCCGAAGAGGCCGGCGATCACGCCACCCGCGAGGGCGAGCCCGACCGCCGTCGCCACCAGGGATGCGCTCACCGGGGCGTGCAGCGCGACCGAGATCGTCCTGGTGAAGGGGCTCTCTCCGTCGCCGCCCAGACCTTCTGGACCACCCACGACTGGTCCGCCCGCGAGCGTGGCCGTGAGGGTGGGCGCGACCTCGGTGACGAGCCACGCCGCCGCGACGCCGATCGCGATCCCGACGGCACCGCCCACGATGCCGAGCAGGAGCGTCTCGCCCATGATCTGTCCAACCACGCGGCGCGTCCGCCAGCCGAGCGCTTTCAGGGTGCCGATCTCCCGCGTGCGCCGTCCGACGGCGGCGAGGGTCAACAGCGTTGCCAGGACGATCGCCGTTCCGAGCGCCGCGACCGACAACCACGAACCCAGCTTGCTCGCCAGGTTGGCGGCGCTCGTGAGGGATCCCGTCACTTGGTCCGCGAGGTCTGCCGATGTGGTGACGGTCGCGTCCGGGTCCAGGCGCTCGATCGCACGCTCCGCGGCCTCGATCGTGTTCGAGCTGTCTGCCTTGACGTAGACGGTGTTGATCTGGCCTTCCTGGCCTGCGAGCGTCTGCGCCTTCGCGAGCGGCAGGTAGATGTCGGAGCCGCCCGATCCCTGCGCGGACGCCGCCACGATCCCGACGACCTCGAAGTCCGTCCCCCTGATCGTCAGCGTGTCGCCGACCGCCAGATCCTTCTGGTCCGCGTAGTCGGCGTCCAGGACCGCCACGGCTCGCGTGGCATCGCCCGAGGTCAGCGTGCGGCCCGACGTCACCTGGGTTCCCGAGAGGGGGCCGAGGCTGAGGTTCGAGGTGTCGACGCCCGCGAGCGACGACGACGAGATCTTCATTTCCCCAGGGGTCACGGCGACCGACGGCTGGGCCGCGGTTGGGCCGCGTACGTCGGTCTGGCCGCCGGAGCCGATGTCGAAGCTCGGCAGCTTCCCGTTGAGGTGGATCAGCGTGAGGTTGAGCCCCCGACGGCGTCCGCGACCCCGTCCGCCTCTGCGATCGAGTCGGTTTCGGAGGCCTTGAAGGGTGCTTGGCCCGGGCCGGCTACGACCTGGTCGCGCGAGACTTGCCGTGACTCATCCCCCGCGCCGACCTGGAAACCCGCCGGTCCCTCACCGGCGCCGGAACGCGTGACGGTGATGTCGGTCCCCACCCCGTAGAGGGATCGGAGGACGTCGCCCTGGGCCTGCTCGACCCCGCTCGCCATCGCGGAGACGGCGACGACGAGCCCGATCCCCAGTGCGAGCCCGAGCGAGACGACGATCGCCTGACGGCTCCTTCGGCGGAGCTCCCGCGAAACGTAGCGGAAGAACACGACGGACCTCCTTCGTGGCACGGTTCGGACCGCGACAGTGGACTCCCCAAGCCTTGGAGGTACGTGGGCTCACTCTGGGAGTCACCTGAGCGTTCGAGACCCCACGAGGTCCACACCGAACACCGTCCTGGTTCCCAGCTCGTGCTCAGGTCGGAGCGTTCCCATGTGTCCGTGGAACGGCCGCCGGCTCGCCGGCGCCGCGGAGGTTCGGGATGGATCGTTCGAGAAGTTCGCGGTCGGTGAGGAGAGGTCTCACGCGCGTCGCGGTCGTGGGTGCGCTCGTCGCGCCACCCATGCGCTCGCTCTCGCTCCGGAGCGCGTCCCTTCCGGGACCTCGGCCTCGCCGGCCGCGAACGCCACCGCGTTCCTCCTCGGAAGCCGTTAGCCCCCTCGAAGGGCGTTCATCACGCTCGTCGAGTGCACCGGCGCGGGCATCCGGCTGTCCGCGCCGCGCATCGCCTTCCAGAGGATCTCGTTCATGAGCCGCATGGGGATCATGTCCGGCCCCGAGAAGTCGATCGACATCGATGCCGTCGCCATCGGGCTGTCGAGCGTGTTCGTCGCGTTCAGGTTCACGTTCGCCGGGAGCGCCGTGAACGGCCGCATGTTCGGGGTGGTCGTGAACGCGGCCGTCATCGGGTTGGCCGCCGCGTCGAACTGGCTCATCGGCGGCAGGCCCAGGATCTGCTCGATCGTGCGCAGCACCGAGACCGACGAATAGAACGTCGAGTCGACCGACCCGGTCTGCGTGTACGGGCTGATCACGTACACCGTGGAACGGTGGCCGTCGACGTGGTCGGGACCATCCTGCGCGTCGTCCTCGACGGCGAAGATCGCGGTCGAGCCCCAGAACGACGAATGCGAGACGGCCTCGACGAGCCGCCCGAACGCGAGGTCGTTGTCGGCCACCATCGCGTCGGGACGTCCCGACCGGGGCGTCGTGCCGGCGGTGTGGTCGCGGGGCAGATACACGAACTGCACCGTCGGCATCGACCCGTGCTGCTGATAGCCCTGGAAGACGTCGAGCCACCGGTCGATCCGGACCTGGTCCGGGAGTGACATGTCCCATCCGGGGTACTGCGGATCGGTGTGACCGAGGAGTCCCGGGATCGAGGCCTGCAGGTCGACCGGGTTGTCCATGAAGAAGCCGAAGTTGCGGTACGAGATACCGGCACGAGCGACCTCGTCCCAGAGGAACCCCCGCCCCGGGTTCTCACCCGGCAGTCCGGCCGTCGTCCCCTCGCCGAACCCGCCGAAGTCGTAGGGACGTCCGTAGCCGTTGTAGTCGACCGGCCAGTTCCTCTGGATGTAGCCGTTCGCGTAGCCGCCCGTCGTCCAGCTCCAGCCGTCGGCGGAGACCTCCGCATCGGCGTAGAAGTTGTCGAACGTGACGAACCGGCGTGAGAGCTCGTGCTGGTTCGGCGTGACGTCCTGGCCGAAGATCGCGAGCGAGGGATCACCGTTGCCGCGGTCGAGGTCGCCGAGGACCTGGTCGTACGTGCGGTTCTCCTTCATCACGTAGATCACGTGGGTGATGGGGGTCGGGTCGCCGGGGTGTGACGGGATCACGCTGCCGGCCGGGACCGGGGCCGGCGCGTCGAATCGATCGTTGACGGCGACCTGCGCGGTGTAGGCCGCGAGCTGCGAGGCACCGGGGACGGGGATCCGCGACAGGGTCCCGCCCATGAAGGCGGGCCAGTAGGTCGTCGGATCCAGATGCGGGCCGGCCCCGAGCCCCTTCATGTTGATCGCGAACAACGTGCTGCCTGTGGGATCGACGGCGACCCCGCTCGGGTACCAGGCCGTCGGGATCAACCCCGCGACGCGGTCCCGCGACGTTCCGGTCGCGAGGCGGACCACGGCCACGTCGTCGTCGCCCGCGTTCGTCACATAAAGCGTCGATCCGTCCGGGCTCACGGCGAGGCCGTCCGGGCTGGCCCCGACCGGCGCGTTCGGGTACGGGCGGAGGTCGATCGTCCGCAGTACCGCTCCCGAGGTCGCGTCGAGCACGCTCACGCTGTCGGAATCGCCATTCGCGACGTAGACCTCGTTCCGCGTTGGGCTCGTGACGATCGAGCATGGATGCGTGCCCACCGTGACGGTGCGCACGACCCGGCGGGTCGCCAGGTTGATCACGCTGACCGTCCGCTCACCCCAGTTGGACACGAACGCGCGGGTGCCGGCCGCGTTGAGGGCGACGCCGTACGGGAGGTGCCCGACGGGGACGGTGCCGAGCGTCGTTCGCTTGACGGGGTCGACGATGTACATCCGATCGTCGAGGTTCCCAGCCACGTAGAGCCTGTTGCCGTCGTGCGCCACGGCGATGCCGCCCGGCCAGGCGTGCTCGTTCCCGCGGTTGTCGGTCAGCTTGATGTGCTGCGTCTCCGTGAGCGTCCGGCCGTTGATGCGGAAGGCGTGGATCGCGCTTCCTGGGCCGTCCGACGCCCACGCGTGCTTCCCGTCCGGCGCGAACGCGATCCCGAGGTAGTAGCCGGTCGGATGGCCGCTCGCCCAATCCCACCAACCGTGCGACTTGGCGCCGCTCGCGCGGATCGTCTGGATGACCTTCCCCGTCGCGGGGTCGATCGCCATCAGCGAATGGCGCGCGTAGCCCGCGTTCGCGACGAGGACCAGGTCACCTCGTGGGCTCATCGCCACGTCCATCGGCCAGAGGCCGAGCTCGGTCTGGGTGCCCGCCGGGGTGACGCGCCACCCCTGCGGGGTGAACGCGGTGCCGTCGGGCCGTGGTCCGGCGACGGGAGCGGCCGCCGCGGCGACCAAGGCGAACCCGGCGACCACGAGCAGCGCCGCCGCGGCGGCCGCCCGCACGCCGTGCACCACCGGACGCCGAGCCATCGGATCCCTCCCTTCGGCCTTTCGTTCGCTTATAGCACCGAAGGCCGCGCGAACGCTAGCGGCGCATCGTCTTCGAGATGAACGTTCGCGATCGGCCCGGCGAAGATGAGGACCGCTCAGCCCTCGGAGGTGGGGAGTTTCGCCAGGGCGTCCCGGAGCGATTCCAGGTCGGACCGGTCGAGGGTCAGCAGCTCCGGCGGCGGCTCGAACAGGAGATCCATGAGACGCCGCCGCTCCTCCGTGCCGCGCGGCGTGAGCACGACGAGCTTCACGCGGCGGTCGTTCGGGTCGGCTCGCCGCTCCGCCAACCCCCGCTCCTCGAGGCGATCGACCATCCAGGTCGCGTTCGATGCATCGCAGAACCATCGATCGGCGAGCGCCCGCATCGTTTTGCCCTGGACGGGGTCCAGCGCCCACAGAGCCTTCGCGTCGTTGGGGGTCAAGCCGTGGGCGCGGAAGATCTCGGACCTGTGGCTGGCGGTGTCGAAGAAGAAGCGCGCAAGTGGCCGCCACGCTTCCGCTGCGAGGTCGTCCTTCCGTTGCACCCGCCGTTGCACCCGTGCCATCAGTTCCATGCTAGCCGACCCGGGGCAGAAATTCCAATCCCTTCCACCATCGAGTCTCTTGGATAGTTGACACCGTTCAACTACTTGTGCCAATGTGTCGCCTCGCCCCCGAACGGAGGTACGTCCGGATGCTCAACGACTCGGCCATCGTCGTCGAGGGTCTCGCGAAGCGTTTCGGTGACGTCAGCGCGCTCGACGGAGTCGACTTCGAGGCGCAGCGCGGGACCGTGTTCGGCCTGCTCGGCCCCAACGGCGCCGGCAAGACGACCGCGATCCGCGTCTTGACGACGATCCTGGTCCCGGATGCGGGAACCGCACGGGTCCTGGGCTTCGACGTCGTCCGGGACGCGCAGAAGGTTCGGCTACGGATCGGCCTTGCCGGCCAGTTCGCGGCCGTGGACCCCCTGCTCACCGGTCGCGAGAACCTCCGGTTGATCGGGAAGGTCGCTCAGATGCCGAGGGCCTGGATCATGCCGCGCGGCGATGAGCTCCTCCAGCGGTTCGAGCTCGCCGACGCCGCCGATCGGCCCGCCCGCACGTATTCCGGTGGGATGCGCCGGCGCCTGGACATCGCCGCCGCGCTCATGGGACGGCCGCCCGTCCTGTTCCTGGACGAGCCGACGACCGGCCTCGACCTGCACAGCCGGAACGCGCTGTGGGGGATGATCAAGGAGCTCGTCGCCGAAGGCACGACCGTGCTGCTGACGACGCAGTACCTCGAAGAGGCGGACCGGCTCGCCGACCGGCTCGCCGTGATCGACGAAGGTCATGTGATCGCCGAGGGCACCGCGACGGACCTCAAGGCGAGGCTCGGGCGCAGCGTGATCGAGCTCTCGATGTCGGACGAAGCGGACGCGCTGCGCGCGAGCGCCGCGCTGGCGCGCTTGGGCGACGTCGAGCAGGACGGACTCACGATCCGCGTGCCGGGAGCGGTCGCGGGCGGCGCCATGGAGGTCCTTCGCGTGCTCGACGGCGTGGGGCTCGAGGCGGACACGCTCATGGTGCGCGAGCCGAGCCTCGACGACGTCTTCCTCCAGTTGACCGGTCACAAAGCCGAGCGCGAACAGGCCGAGGAAGAGCACGCGGTCCCCGTGGGAGGTGCACGATGAGCGCAGCGATCGCGACCACGGTCCCGGAAGAACGGCACGGCCTCGGTCGGCTCTCCGGTGCGGTCTCCGACGGCGCGGCGATGTGGCAGCGGAACCTGATCGGGCTCCGCCGAACCCCGCAGACGCTCGTGTTCTCGACGCTGCAGCCCGTGATCTTCGTCCTGCTGTTCCGCTACGTGTTCGGGGGCGCGGTGTCGCAGGGGCTGAGCGTCCCGTACGTCGACTACCTGATGCCCGGGATCTTCGCGCAGATGACGGTCTTCGGCGCGATGTTGACCGCGGTTGGACTCGCGGCCGACCTCAAGAGCGGGATGCTGGAACGGTTCCATTCGCTCCCCATGTCGCGGTCCGCGGTGCTGGTTGGTCGGACCACCGCGGATCTGACGCGGAACCTCTTCGTCGTGATCCTCGTGAGCATCGTCGGGTTCATGGTCGGGTTCCGCGTGCACACGAGCATCCTCGGGTACGTCGCCGGGATGGCGCTCGTCCTCCTGTTCGGCTACGCACTGTCGTGGGTCTTCGCCTCGGTCGGACTGGCGGTCGGCGACCCTGAGGCGGCGCAGGCGGCGTCTTTCCCGGTGATGGCTCCGTTGGTGTTCGCCTCGTCGGCGTTCGTGCTCGTCGCAACGATGCCGAGCTGGCTCCAGCCGTTCGTCCGCAACCAGCCGGTCTCGGCGGTCATCAACGGGGTCCGGTCGCTGATGCTCGGCGGTCCGTTCGAGACGAGCATCGTGCCGGCCCTCCTGTGGATCGCCGGGGTCCTGGCGCTGTTCGGGCCACTCGCCGTCTGGCAATACCGGAAGGCGGTCCTCTAGCCGGCTCCCGTTCCAGGGGTAGGCTGCGTGCATGATCGCGGCAGAGTGGTTCTACATCGTCTTCCGGATCTTCCACATCGGGGCCGGGATCGCGTGGGTCGGATCCGTGTACTTCCTGGTGAGCTTCGTGCAGCCGAGCTCGGCGGCGATCGGTCCGGCAGCCGCCCCGTTCATGAACGAGCTCCTGGGAACCAGGCGGCTCGTCGATCGGATCTTGGTGCTCGCGTCGGTCACGATCCTCGCGGGGCTGATCCTGTACCTGAAGGACATGAACGCGGTCGGCGGCTTCGGGGACTGGATCGGCTCATCCCAGGGACTCGTCTTCACGATCGGCGGACTCGCCGCGATCGGGGCGGTCCTGATCGGGGCGCTGGGGACCCGCCCGGCGGTCGAACGGCTGTTGGCCCTCGGACGCCAGATCGCGGAGGCCTCTGGAGGAGGTTCGCCTCCGCCGGAACTGGCCGGTCAGGTTCCCTCGATCCAGGCTCGGCTCAAGCTGTTCGCCCGCCTGAGCTTCGCGCTGCTGGTGGTCGCGGTGCTCGCGATGTCCACCGCGCGCTTCTGGGAGTGACGTCGGCTCAGAGCTTGACGCTCAGCGTCTTCGCGATCGGCGTGTAGAGGGCGCTGCCGGCGTACTTCGCGACGAACCGGTAGGAGCCCCGGGCCGGCCGCGGGAACGACGCGACGTAGGCGCCGTCCACGATGCCGTCGCCGTTGCGGTCCTTCAGGCCCTTCACGTTGACGGTCTTGGAGGCCACGAGGCGGTACGTGGCGCCGACCTTCTTGAGCATGCAGACCTTGATCGCCATGCCACTCTCCGCGGGCTGGATCGTCCCCTTCGCCTTGATCACGGTCGCGCTCTTCACCGCCTTGAGCTTGATCGCGGTCGGGATCTTGTCGTCATTCGTGATCGTGCCGGTCGCGAGACCGCTCACGATCTTCGCGCCGACGGGGCTGGACAGGAGAAGGTCGAGCGTTTCGTCCGACTCATACGACGTGTCGCCCGTGACGTCGACGGTGATCGAGGCCGTCGTCTGGCCGGCCTGGATCGTCAGGGTGCCGCTGTCGGCGACGTAGTCGCTCCCCGCAGCGGCGGACCCGTCCGACGTCGCGAAGTGCACGGTCACGTCGATCGGCGAAGCCGGTGTCATGTTCACCGTGAAGGTCATGGCCGTGGGGCCGCTGTTGCCTTCGACCACGCTGGCGTCGGGAAGCGACAGCTTGGGGCCGGCGTCGTCGTTCGTGATGGTCGCGGCGGCGACGTCGGTGCCGAGGTCCGCATTGAACGGAGCCGTCAGCGTGACCGTGATCGTCTCGTCGCCCTCGTCCCAGAAGTCGCCCGACACCGTGATGTCGATGTGCTTCGAGGTCTCGCCGGCCGGGAACACGAGCGTCCCGGAGGCCGCCGTGTAGTCGACACCGGCCGTCGCGGTCCCGTCGCTCGTGGCGAAGTCCACGTCGACCTCGCGGCCGCTCGGTCCGGACAGCGTCACCGGGACCGACAGCGTGGCCGTGCCGAGGTCGCCCTCGTCGACCGACGCGGCGGCGACCGAGACGGTCGGATCGGCGTCGTCGTTCTGGATCGTCCAGATCCCCTGCGCGTCGCTGATCGCGAGGCCGCCGGTGGCGTTCAACAGGCTGAGGGTGAACGCCTCGTCGTCCTCGGCGATCGCGTCGTCCGCGACGGTGACCGGCACGGACTTCGACGTCTGCCCGGGGTTGAAGGTCAGGGTGCCCGAGACCGCCGTGTAGTCGGTCCCGGCCGTCGCGGTGCCGTCCGCGGTCGCGTAGTCGATGCTCACGGGCGACGAGTTGGCGTTGGTCAGCAGCACGCAGAACGACAGGCTGCTGCTCGATTCGGGGCCGGTGACGTCGGTGACCACGAAGGAGGGGGGTCCCTCGTTGTCGTAGATCGTCCCGACGCCCTGGGCGTCGGCGATCGTCGCGTTCACCGGCGCCGAGAGGTTCACGGCGAAGGTCTCCGTACCCTCGGTCATCGTGTCGCCGAGGACGGGCACCGACACCGTGGCGCAGCGGCAGGAGCCGTTCGAGAGGGTGACGGTCGCCGACGTGGCCGTGTAGTCCGCTCCGGCGGCGGCCGTCGTGTCCGCGGTCGCGAGATGCACGGACGGGGCGGCGCCGCCCTTCGAGCCCGCCCACGAGATCGTGAAGGCCATCGTCTTCTGCCCGGCATCGCCCTCGACGACCGACGCGTCGTTGATGCGGATCGTCTTCTGCCGTGCCGCGAACGCGGGGGTGGCGAGCGCGAGCGGCACGAGCGCCGAAACGACGAGGACGGCGGCCAGACGGGCGATCGTGGCGGGTATCCGTGTCATGAGAAGGGTGTCGGCTGGGCGGGGGATGCGGTGCATACCTGCGGTGGAGAGATCCTGGCCCGGGAAACCG
>JBKOUM010000067.1:0-10484 GCA_046723385.1 Actinomycetota bacterium | reverse complement strand
CGATGTGACCGTCGCGCCGGGCACCGAGAACGGCGTGGCCTGGTACCGGGATTACCGGACGATCGCGGCCGGCCGGACCGGGAGCTTCGCGATCTCGACGCACACGACCGGCGTCTGGACCGGCAACTCGAGCGGCGGCGTCTACCGCCTGACGTTCCTGGGGCAGCCCACGATCCGGCCGACCATCCTGGACGTGTCGATCACCGCGCCGGAGGGAACCCAGATCGCGTGGACCAGCGTGCCGATGACCGTGGACGGAGCAACGGCTCGTTGGAGCGGGGACCCGGGCGCCGAGCTCACGCTCGAGGTCCGGTTCCGGGCTCCCCTGCCGCTCAGGATCCTCCGCGACGTGACCCGCCCCTTCTCCGGGGACTGAGCCTCGCCGGCGGTCGCGTCAGTCGGCGACGCCAGCCGACCGGCGCCGGGCGATGACCGTCGCGGCGAGCCCGAGCACGACCAGCACGACGAGCGCCACGACCGCGAACCCGACCCCTCCGCCGGTGAACGCCGTCGGTCCGTTCCCGCCACTTGCCCCTTCGACGGACGTCGTCGCACCGGGCGACGGGGGGTAACTCGATGTCTGCGCGAGCGCCGATGTGGCACTCCCTACGATGAACACGCCTGCCGTCACGAAGGCGCGTGCGATGCGCTTCGCCATCTCAGCTCCTCTCCGAGCCCTTTATGTACTGCTACGGTACCCCGAAAAGCGGCTAGCTGTTCAGATTGATGAAACTCTGGAAGATCTGGATCGCTCCCGGCCCCACGATCACCACGAACAGGGCCGGCAGAACGCACAGGACCAGCGGGAACACGATCTTCACCGGCGTCTGCTGGGCCTTCGCCTCGATCGCCTGACGGCGCTTGATCCGCAGCTGTGCGGCTTGGGTCCGCAGGACGCTCGCGATCGAGACGCCGAAGATGTCGGCCTGGATCATCGCGAGCGCGAAGGCGTTCAGCTCCTCGACGTCGGTCCGCTCGGCCAGGTGCCGGAACGCCTCCGACCGGGGAACCCCCAACTGCACCTCCTGGAGCATCCGGGCGAACTCCGCCGACAGGACGCCGGGCACGTTCCGGACGACCTGTGCGATCGCCGCGTTGAGCGAGAGCCCCGCCTCGACGCTGATCGTCAGGAGGTCGAGGGTGTCGGACAGCGTCCGCAGGACCTCCTTCTTCCGCTCCTCCACACGGCTGTTCAAGACCGTATCGGGGACGATGAAGCCGACGAAGGTCAGCAGGGCGATGACGACGATCTGGAGGAACGAGGACAGATCCACGATCTGCAGGAGCAGCAGCGAGCCGACGAAGCCTCCGACCGCCCCGATGATCTTGAACGCAAGGACCCGCTCCGCGTCCCATCCCGCGGGACTGCCGGCGACCAAGAGCTTCTTGGTGATCCGATCGCGGGTGTCGAGTGGCGTGACCCGTCTCGCGACGCGGCCCGCCCGCGTGACGATGGGCACGAAGACCCGTGACCCGAAGTTCTCCTTGAGTTCCTCTTCGCGCAGGTCGATACGGGGGGCCGCCTGTCCCCCAGCCGTGGTGACCTGCGACTCCAGCATCCGGACGGCCCGGTGCTTCTCGGCCATCGACTGATCGATCGCGAAGCCGATCAGCACGATCGCGAGGAACAACGAACCGACCGCAAGGAACAGCCAGACCTCAGACATCGATGTTCACGATCTTCCTCATCCAGAGGATGCCGAGCACCATGAGCGCGATCGCCGTGCCCAGCATCACCAACCCCATGGTCGTGGTGACGAGCAGCCCGATGTAGCTCGGGTTGACCGCCGCCATGTACAACCCGATCGCGATCGGGAGCAACGCCAGCACCCACGCGGAGAGCCGACCCTCCGCCGTGAGCACCCTGACCTGCCGGCGCAGCATCGCCCGTTCGCGAAGCGTGTCGGCAACCGTGTCGAGGATCTCGGCGAGGTTGCCGCCCACCTCTCGCTGGATGTTCACCGCGAGGACCGCCCACTTGAAGTCGGCGCTCCCCACCCGCTCGGCAAGGGCCTCGAGGGCGTCCTCTGCCGGACGACCAAGCCGGATCTCGGCCACCACGCGCTGGAACTCTGTCGCTGCCGGCTGCGCGATCTCCTTGGCGACCGTGTCGAGCGACTGCAGGAAGCTGTGGCCCGCGCGGAGCGACGCCGCCATGATCGACAGGACGTCGGGCAACTGCTCCCGCAGATGGTCGGCGCGCTTGTTGAGCGCCATCCGCAGCATGAAGGTCGGGAACGCCCCTCCGACGCCCGCGACGATCAGCGCAAGGAGCGCGTTGCGGAGGAGCGCCGCGCCGAGGACGCCGAACACGAGCGCCGCCACGACGGAGACGACGACGAACTCGCCCGACCGGAGCGACACGCCCGCGGCCTCGAGCTCGGCATCGAGCCGGTCGCTGAATCCTCGTGACTCGGCGAACCGCTTCCCGAACTGGGTCACGTTCTCCGGGATCCACCCGGTGCCCGCCGCCACCTGGGATGCGCCCTGAGCCACCGGCTGCGAGGACGGAGAGATCACGGCGCGCATCCGAGCCTCGACCTCTCGATCCTTCTTGGCCCGCGCGGCGCTCCCCAGGAGGAACCACGCCATCAGGAAGGCGACCAGGCCGGCGAGGACCGCGATCGTGATCTGCGCGGCATACGACGTCCAGAAGGTGTCGGCCAGCATCACACCCCACTCGCTTCCAGTCCGAAGAGCTCCGGCTCGACGTACACGCCGCGCTCGGCCAGCTTGTCCAGGAACTTGGGTCGCAGGCCCGTGGACTTGAGACGGCCCTTGAACCGGCCCTCGTCGTCGATCCCGGCGGAGAAGTCGAACAGGAAGATGTCCTGCAGCGTGATGACCTCGCCCTCCATGCCGGCGACCTCGGTCACGTGCGTGAACCGGCGGGTTCCGTCCTTGAGCCGCTGCTGGTACACGATCAGCTGCAACGCCGACGCGATCTGCTCACGGATCGCCTTGTTCGACAGCTCCATGCCGGCCATCATCGTGATCGTCTCCAGCCGGCTGAGGGCGTCGCGCGGGCTGTTGCAGTGGATCGTGCTGATCGACCCGTCGTGCCCGGTGTTCATGGCCTGGAGCATGTCGAGCGCCTCGGCGCCACGGACCTCGCCGACGACGATGCGGTCCGGACGCATACGCAGCGAGTTCCGGACCAGGTCGCGGATCGTGATCTGGCCCTTGCCCTCGATGTTGGGCGGGCGGGACTCGAGCCGGATGCAGTGCGGCTGCTGGAGCTTGAGCTCCGCAGCGTCCTCGATCGTCAGGATCCGCTCGTCGTCGGGGATGAACGAGGAGATCACGTTGAGCGTGGTCGTCTTGCCCGCGCCGGTTCCCCCGGCGACGAGGATGTTGATCCGTCCACGGACGCACGCCTCCAGGAACTGGGCGACCGGGGACGTCATCGTCCCGAACTCGATCAGGTCGTCGGCCTGGTACGGATCGGCCGCGAACTTCCGGATCGTCAGGGCGGGTCCGTCGATCGAGAGCGGCGGGATCACCGCGTTCACACGGGATCCGTCGGGCAGACGGGCGTCGACGTACGGCGACGCCTCGTCCACGCGGCGCCCCACCTTCCCCACGATCTTGTCGATCGTCCGGCGGAGCTGCTGCTCGTCGTGGAACTTGGTCCCCGTCCAGTAGAGCTTGCCGGAACGTTCCACGTAGATCGTGTCCCAGTTGTTGACCATGATCTCCGTGACCTCAGGGTCACGGACGAACGGCTCCAGCGGTCCGAGGCCCAGGACGCTGTCGCCGATCTGACGGACGATGAGGAGCTTCTCCTGTGCGGCGAGCGTCCCTTCCTCCTCATCCAGCAGCTCGCGGAGGCGCTGATGAACCAAACCCTCGAGCTCCGTGTCGGACAGCGAGGCGTCGTACAGACGTGGCCCGAGCGACTCGACCAGGCGCTCCTGGACGCGCGCACGGACCTCGCTGATCCGGTCCCGCTGCTGTGCCTTCGCGAGTCGATCTGCCAGTGACATGGGGAGATGCCTCCTTAGCTCTTGCCGGACCGGGCGAACAGGCCGCCCTTCTTCTTCTTCTTGTCATCGGCGGACATGACCATCGTCGTCGCCAAGCCGCCCTCGTCGGCGCTCCCGGCGAACCGTTGCGCGAGGGAGCGGATCGCCTCGGCGACCTCGGAGCTTGGCTCCTCGATCACGACCGGGCGGCCCTTGTTGAGGGACGTCGGCACGAGACGGCTGGAGGGGATCATCGCGTCGACGCGGATCTTCATGACCCGCTCGACGTCGGAGGCGTCCAGACCCACCTTGGAGTCGGCGCGGTTCAACACGACGCGGAACCGCTCCCGCGGCAAGCCGATCGTGAGCAGCGTGTCGAGCGCCTTGGACAGGTGCTTGACGCCGACCACGTCCAGGCTCGTCACCAGACAGATCATGTCCGAGAGGTCGAAGCACACGAGCGCGGAGTCCGAGTAGTCGACGGACGCGTCGACGATCACGAACCCGAACTCGTTGCGGATCGCGCGCAGGAACTTGCCGATCGCTTCGCCCGCGGGCGCCTCGGCGGCAGGATCCGGGGGCGCCCCGAACGCCCAGGTATGCGGCGCGACCTCGACGCCGACCTCGCGCACACGCGCGCGGTCGGCTCCCTCACCGAGCTCCATCAGGTCGGAGATGCTCGCGGTCGGCTCCCGGCCGAAGTACGTGAAGACGTCCCCCATGTCGACGTCGAGGTCGACGAGAGCCGTGTCTTCGCCGGTGACCTGCGCGATCGCCGTGGCGAGGTTCGTCGTCAGGAACGTCTTGCCCGACCCGCCCTTCGACGAGAAGATCGAGACGACGTGTCCGCGCTTGGTCCGGACGCCTTCGGCCTTGGCGCCGGTCGTCGCCGACCGCAGGTTCGCGGCCCACGCGATCGCCCGTTCGACCGCTTCACGCAGCTCGTCGGTGCCCTGCGTCATGTCGACCACGTCGCGGATCCCTGCCCGCATCGCCGCGGGCAGGAGTCCGTTCCACGTGTGGTCGCGGACCAGGACGATCGCCGTGCCCGGAGCGGTCCGGCCGACGAACTCGGCCAGGCCGAGCGCGTCCGCCTCCTTGACCTCCGGCGACAGCACGAGGACGTCCACCGGGTTGTAGGGCCCGATCAGGAGCTCCTCGGCCGCCGTGGCCGACTGCACCCAGCCGACCTCGTCCGGCTCGAGCTCGAGCGACCGCGCGAGCTGTTGGCGGAACGACTGCGGCGTCCCGACGGCGACGACGCTTGCGTCCGTCACGCTCCGCCAACCCCCACGACCTTGGCGTACGGAACGCCCACCGCCGCCGGCTCGCTGTAGCCCTTCGACGGGGATCCGTCCTCGTTCGGAGGAAGCAAGCCCAGCCAGACCGTTGCGTCCTCGCTGTACGCGTTCACCAGCGACTGCGCGTCGGCCGGCAGGATGTCGAGCACCAGGCTCGATTGCCCGCTCGTCGGCTTGCCCGTCGAGGTGTCGACCGGCGGGTTCGAGACCGAGAGGACCCGGACGGAGTTGATGAGCGTCACGGTGAACGGGGTGAGCATCTGGAAGACCCCGGAGTTCGCGAGCGTCGACGAGTTCCCTTGTTGCAACGCCTCGGTGAACTTCTGGATCTGGGCGGGCGTCAGGAGCTGCTTCAGGTCCTTCCGGGTGACCGTGGTGCCTTGGTCGAAGGACACGTAGACGACGACGTGGTCGTTGTTCTGGATGACCCCGTTCACGCCGTTCGGCCCGTCGACCTGGATGCCCAGCCCGAGGTGCCCCTCGGTGATGCCGAGCGCGTTCCCGGTTCCCGTCGCGAGGCGGGATGTCGGGATCTGCTCGTTCTTGAAGATCTGTTGGGCGGTCGTCTGGCCGCGGAGCTCGCTCTCGTCGGTGACGGCGCCCTGGACGAGCGTGTCGTTCGGGACGTTCACCGTCTGGAACGAGCCGCCGTCGAGCAGCGGGTCGAGGGCGGTGTTCGGCGGGATGTCCTGCGTGGAGACGATGACCGCCGTCGTGTCCTGCCCACCATTGGTTTTGACGCTGTTCGTGTAGACGATCACGCCGACCGCCGCAAGCACGGCGAGGACGACGGCGATCGCAACCACCAGACCTCGAGACCTCATCCCGCTACCCCTTTCGATATCTCCTCAAGGCCGGTGCTGTGATCGACCTTGACGGTTGTGTCCGTCGTCGTTGCCTCTCATGGATTCGGCACGTTGATCGAGCCACATGAGCCCGCGATCGACTGATCGCAGAGCTTCACGGCTCGGAGGTTGGAGTTGGGGTCGCCCTGACCCGGGTTGGTCCCGCCCACCTGCACGTCGACCACCTCGACGACCATGCAGTGGCCCGAGTTGTTGCCGGCCGCCGGCCCGCACGGCCCGTAGAGCACCCAATCGAACGCGATGTCGTACGGCTGGTTCTCGGCCGCGGGCCCCGCCGCGTTCCAGCTGACCAGCCCGGTCGTGCTGACCGTGTAGTCGCAGGTCGCGGCGGCAGCCCCTGGGCACAGGACCGGCTGCGGTCCGGGCTGACTCTGCTGCTTCTTGGTGATCTTCACGTTCGAATAGGCGCTCGGAGCGGTCGTGAAGCAACCGTTCGAGATGCCGAACGCGCTCAGCGAAACGGTCGACCCGTTGATCATCGTCACCGACGCGTTGGTGGGCTTGCAGGTTCCCTGACTCCCCGCGGCCTCGTTCGGCGTGTAGATCGCCTTGATCTTCATCGCGACGAACCCGACGATGTCGTACTGATCCGGCGTGTTCGCGCACGAGGTCGGCGACCCGGCGTCGAGCTGACCGAACGAGGCGGGGCTGTTCGGGTCACAGCGGTTGAGCGGGAACAACAGGATATCCTCGGCGTCGTTCTGATCGGCGACGTCGTCGTCATCGACCAGGTCGTAGACGGGACCGTCCTTCTGAACGTCGTTGCCCCACGCGGTAGACCGTCCACCGCTGATCAGGCAGACGTACGTCGCGGCGGGGTAGTGGAGCGGAAGGTCGCCGATGTTCGTGTTCGGGTAGTTCTCGATCCAGCTCTTGACGTCGGAGCCCGCGTTCGAGCACGCGGCACCGGCGTTCGAGTCCCATCCATACTGCGACGGGCTGTCGGTCCGGAGGTCGAGGAACCCGAACCCGTTCTGGGAGCCCGTCGTGTTGGTGTTGTCCTCCCAGACGTAGCAGGTCGGGCCCGGCGTGGGGTCCTGATCGAGCTTGCAGTTGTTGAAGCTGTTCTGGTAGATGACCAACGGCACCGGGTTGGCCGCGCCGGCTGGTCCCCAGACCGCGGTCGCCTTCGTGGTCACCCCGTTGCTGTTGGAGAACCCGAGCACCGGCGCGAAGAACAGGTGCTGCGGCTGCGAGTACTGGACCTTGACCCAGCCGCTGGCTCCCGTGTGACACGTCCCAGAATCGGTGACGGTCCCGCTCAACCCGGGGCCGGACACGTTGGTGAGTGCGGTGAAGTCCGCCGCCTGCTTCGCGGTCTTGGGGTCGACGGCCGACTTGAGGGCGCACGTGTGAGCGGCCGACAGCGCGGCCGCGTCGGACGCGTTGACCAGCTCACGCCGCTTCCACAGGAGGCCGCCCACGTCCACGACCAGCACGAGCATCCCCATCATCGCGATCAAGGTGAGGACGACGATCACGAGCGTCACACCGTCGTCCTCGTCCCGGAGCCGGAGCAGCGGCGCGCCTCCCCGCCGGGTGCTCACGAGACGCCCTCGCACCGGAACTGCGCGTCGATCAGCGGCTGCATCGTGATGGGTGGCAGGAGCGGGATGTTGACCGTGAAGATGTCCTGGATGTGTGAAGGCGCGTTCGCGTCGACCGCGATCTGGACCCGAACCGCTGCGTTCGTCTGGTTGCCCGTGCCCCCGGAGCAGACGGGCGAGCCGTTGCCCGACTTATCGGTCCACGGCGTTCCTCCCGTGTTCGAGAACTGGACCCGAACGAAGTTCGCGTTGGCCGCCTCGGCCTGGGTGAACGCCCCGTTCGACGCATCCGCGGTCCGATTCCGCACCCCGGTGGGCGTGGCACCGACCGCGCCGATCCGAGCACCCTCGCGAGCCGACGCGCGCAGGTTCTGGAGCTCGAAGAACGTCAGTCCGAACTGGAGCATGCCGAAGATCAGCATGGCCAGCACGCCAACGATCAGAGCGAATTCGACGGCTGCGGCCCCATCTTGACGATGCAGCCTCGCGCGGATCCTCATGGTCCTCTTCCCCCGTCCTCCGGTCCCTCAGTTCATCGGCGTGCGGCGCCGGGAAACTGAGCGACCGGAGGTCGCTCGAATCATCTCATGCATTGTTGACGGCGCTGCCCATGGTGTTGAACCTGTTGCTGACCGCGTGCCCGAGGAACGCCACCGCCGCCACGATCACGACCGCGATCAGCGCCAGCATCAAGGCATACTCCACGGCCGTCGCTCCACGCTCCTCCCGAGCGCGGGCCGGCAGCACGTTCCACCAGGCAACAACACCCGTGTAGACACGTAGGAACATCCGTCACCCCATTTCTGCCGTTTCCCTGACACCCGCACGGGCCGTCACGCTCCTGGTGCCCGAGACCGCCGGTCCCTCGATCCCTCTGGAGCCTCTCCCCTGGAGGATCGAGCGGCCGGCGGGCCGGTCGCTCACTGTTCTGCTAGGTGTTGTTGACGGCGCTGCCCACCGTGCTGAACTTGTTGCTCGCAGCCTTCCCGAGGAAGGCCACCGCCGCGATGATCACGACCGCGATGAGCGCCACCATCAGGGCGTACTCAACTGCCGTCGCGCCCTTCTCTTCCTCGGCGCGCACCTTGAGGTCGTTCCACCAGGTGGTCACACCCGTGTAGAGACGAAGGAACATCTGTCACCCCCTTCCCATCCGAGCCCAACGAAACAGTCGAAACCCCGGGCGTGGGTCCTCCAACCCGCGAACCCGGAGGCGCATGGTACTCCGCCTGCGCGCAGACTAGAAGGGCGCGCCCCCAGAAGGAATTCCGACTTTCCCGGAGTTCGGCTACGTACTTCTACGTACGCTGCATGCCCGGCCGTCCAGACCGGGGCGCTCGGGGACTCGCTGTACGATGCGCCGCGTGGCCGTGACCCACGTGGAGCCCGCGACCGCGGAGACCCATCGTCGTCCGATCGACGTGGCGTGGGGGTCCCTGGTCGTCCTGATCCCGGTCGTGGTTGCGCTGTTGTCCCGGATGGGAACGACGGATCTCACGTACCACATCCGGGCCGGCGAAGGCATCCTCGCCACGCACGCGCTGCCGAGGTTCGACACGTACACGTTCAGCGTGGCGGGCACGCGGTGGCTCGACCAACAGTGGGGCGCCCAGATCGTGCTGGCGCTCGGTCACCGGTTCGGCGGGTTCGCGACGCTCGCGTTCCTGCAAGCCGTGCTGATCGGCATCGCGTTCTGGTTCATCTACCTGGCGTGTCGCGCGCGTGGTGCGACGATCCGGACCTCGAGCTTCCTCACCGTCGTCGGCTTCCTGGTCGCCTCGCCGACGCTGGCGATGCGTCCCCAGCTCGTCGCCCTGCCGCTGTTCGCGGCCTCGCTGTGGGCGCTCGCCTCCAGAGAGGTTGCACCCAAGCGGCTCTACCTCATCCCGGTCCTGGCCGCGATCTGCGCCAACGTCCACGGCAGCTTCACGACGTTCCCCCTGATCGTGGGCCTCGCGTGGATCCAGGACGCGAGGGCACACGCGCCCGGATCGCGTCGGCTGTTCTGGCTCGCGTTGATCACCGCGGCCGCGACCCTGATCAACCCTTTCGGCATCGACGCCTGGCGCTACGCCTACGACCTGTCGACCAACCCGATCATCCGCGACACGATCAGCGAATGGGCGCCGGTCACGGCCACGGACGTCTCGGGACTGTTCATGATCGGCTCCGCGCTCGCGGTCGTCGCCTTCTTCGCGCGGCGCGACCGGCCGGTCCCGTGGACGTCGCTCCTGTGGCTCGTCGTGTTCTTCATGCTGGCGATGGCGGCGCAGCGAGCGATCGTCTGGTGGGCGATGGTGACACCCGTGATCCTCGCCGAGCTGCTCGTGCGGGCCGACGAGCCCGAGACGGAGACGCCGCGGCGGGAGTCATCGACGCCAGCGGTCGGGATCATCGCGGCCATGTCGATCGCCGTGGTGATCCTGTTGCCGTGGTGGCGACCGAACGACCTCCTCAGCCAGGCGCCGCCCGGGATCACGAGCTACGTCGAGGAGAACGTCCCCTCCGGGGCCAGGATGTTCGTCCACCAGCCGTGGGGGTCGTGGTTCGAGTTCGTCACGCCGGACCGCCCCGTCTTCACGGACTCGAGGATCGAGATCATCCCCGAGAGCATCTGGGATGACTACGGCCAGGTCGGCTTCGCCGGCGCCGACTGGAAGCAGGTCCTCGAGAGGTGGAACCCGGACGTGATCGTGGCCGCGGACGACTGGGATCTGATCCCCAACCTGGAGGCACCCGGATCCGGATGGAGGGGCGTCTACAAAGACGAAGACGGCGAGGTCTTCGTGCCGAGCTGACCCGGGC
>JBKOUM010000142.1:0-14478 GCA_046723385.1 Actinomycetota bacterium | reverse complement strand
TCGGTGACCGGACGGATCGTGGTGGAGGCCGCGCGCGACGGCGACGCCGTCGCGCGCGGTATCGTGGTGGAGGCGGGCCGCCGGCTCGGCGTCGGCATCGCCGGGCTCGTGAACGTGCTCGACCCGTCGTTGGTCGTGGTGGGCGGCGGCGTGGCCGGCTCCGGCGACCTGTTGCTCGAGCCGGCCCGCCGGGCGTACGCCGACACGGTCGAGGGAGCGGCCTACCGCCCCGACGTTCCGATCGTGGAGGCCGCGCTCGGGACCGACAGCGCAGCGATCGGCGCGGCGCTGCTCGCGTTCGACACCGTGAGGCCGCCGCCCGCGTGAAGCTCGGCTTCTCGCTCACGGTGTTCACCGAGGACCCGGCGAAGCCGATGGCCGCGGCGGTCCGCGCGGCGGAGGCCGGCTACGACGCCGTGTTCTCCTCGGATCACCTCTTCCCGCCGGGAGCTCCCGGCCGTCCGTCGCTCGAGCCGTACACGCTGCTCGCGGCCATCGCCACGGCCAACCCCGGGCTCGGCGTCGGCGTGCTCGTGACGCGGGCGGGCTACCGCCCGATCGGGATGCTCGCGAAGCAGGCCGCCGCGCTCGACGACGCGACCGGCGGACACGCGGTGATCGGTCTCGGGCTCGGCGACGCGAACGGGCGCGCGGAACACCGGGCGATCGGCCTCGACTACCCGCCGTTCCGCGAGCGGGTCGCGATGGCCGAGGAGAGCGCGCTCGCCCTCCGCGCGCTCTTCGCCGGGGATCGCTGGCCAGGGGGCGACCGGGTCCCTCCGATCGAAGGCCCCCTCCTCCCGCGGGGGTCGCCAGCCGTCTGGATCGGAGGGACGAAGTCGAGCGCGGTCGGAGCGGCGGCTCGAGCCGCCGATGGCTGGAACGGCTGGGGCATGGACCCCGATGCGTTCGTCGCCCGTGCTCGCGAGCTCGCCGAGCTCGCCCGCGCCGCCGGGCGGGATCCGCGGGCGGTGCCTCCCACCTGGGCGGGGATCGTGCTCGTCGGCCGGGACGCCGGGGAGCTCCGGTCACTCGAGGACGAGCGAGCCGCGAAGGGGCTGCCGATGGACGTCTGGCGCGGCACGATCGACGACCTCCGCGTCCTCCGAGACCGCCTCCTCACGGTCGGCACCACGTGGTTCGTCGCGCTCCCCGCGGGTCCGTCGGATCGCGCGGCGCTCGTCGCCGAGACGCTCCGCGACGCATGAACGCGAGCGAGCTCAAGAAGGCGAAGCGGGAGATCCGCCGCTCGGTCTTGGCGGCGCGCGACGCGCTCGGTGAAGCCGAGCGCGTCACGCGCTCCACCGCGATCCACGACCGGTTCCTCGCGCTCCCGGAGACGGAGGGCGCGCGGACCGTGATGATGTACTGGTCGTTCGGCTCGGAGGTCGCCACGGGGCCGCTGATCGATCGCCTCCGCGACCTCGCGACGCTCATCGTGCTCCCGAGGATCCGGGGGCCACAGGAGCTCGAGGCCGTCGCGTACGAACCCGGGCATCCCCTCCGGGAGACATCGTTCGGGGCACGTGAGCCCGTGGACGGAGCGGTCGTCGACCCCACGTCGATCGACGTGGTCGTGCCGCCGGGGGTGGCGTTCGACCGCTCGGGCAGGCGGGTCGGCTACGGGGGCGGCTTCTACGACCGGTTCCTGCCGATGCTCGGACAGGACGTTCCTCGGATCTCCCTGGCCTTCGACGTCCAGCTCGTCGATGAGCTGCCGGCCGCCGGCTTCGACCTCCCGGTCGACGTCGTCGTGACGGAGTCGGGGGTGTTCCGATGCCGGTGGTCCCGGACCTCGCCGACTTGAATCACGGTTCAGCGCTGCGGTAGAACCTGCGCCATGACGCCAACCTCGGCCAGGGAAACCGCGTTCCACCGGATCACGTCGACGAGCGCCGCCGGGTTCACCGAAGAGGCCGGCTGGCTGTGGGTCACGAACTTCGGCGACCCCGAAGCCGAGTATCGGGCGATCCGCGATGGCGTGGGCATGTGGGACCTGTCACCGCTCAACAAGTGGGACGTGACCGGTCCCGACGCGGTCGAGGCGGTCCAGCGTGTCCACACGGCCGACGTCACCGGGATGGATCGAGGGCAGGTCCGGTACGGCGCCTTCGTCGACGAGGACGGCCTCGTCGTCGACGACGGGACGGTCTTCCGATTCGACGCCGACCACCTGTGGATCTGCACGAATTCGAACGAGCGCGAGGAGTACTTCGCGTCGGCCACCAAGGGGCTGGACGTTGAGGTCCGCTACATCGCGCCGGAGCTCCCGAGCATGCAGATCCAGGGTCCGAAGAGCCGGGATCTGATGCGGTCGATCACGGATGCCGACCTGGATGCCCTCCGCTACTTCCGGTTCTTCCCCGACCAGGTTCGGGTTGGTGGCGTCCCCGTGTGGCTGTCCCGGACGGGGTTCAGCGGCGAGCTCGGCTACGAGGTGTTCCTCCGCGCCGAGCACGCCGAGGCGCTGTGGGACGCGGTGCAGGGGGCCGGCGCCGTCCCGTACGGCGCGGACGTGATCGAGCCGATCCGCGTCGAGGTCGGGATGATCGTCACCGACTACGACTACGAGCCCGGAGCGCGCACCCCCTTCGACCTCGGGTTGGACCGGTTCGTCGCGCTCCACGAGCTCAACATGGGCACGGAACGGCTGCGGGGGGTCGCGGCGGACCCACCGAACCGGTTCGTGACCGTCCGCCTGCAGGGCGACGAGCTCCCCGAGTATGGCTCGAGGGTGACGCGGGACGGCGAGGAGGTCGGGCTGCTCACCTCGCCCGCCGACAGCCCACGGCACGGACGGATCGGCCTCGCGATCCTTCGCACGGACGCGGCGCAGCCGGGGACCGAGGTCTTGATCGCCGGCCCGACCGGTCCGATCGCCGGTACGGTGGACGTGCTCTCGATCGACGATCCCGCCAAGGAGCGGCCGCGATCCTGAGGGTGCGCGGCCGCTCGATGATCGACCGACGGAACGGGGAGGAGGGATCAACGTGACCGACGACAAACGCTCACCGTTGCACGACTGGCACGAGGCGCACGGCGCCGAGACGATCTGGGAAGACGGCTACCCCTGGACGATGCACGAGGGCGGGGATCCCCTCGAGGAGTACGAGGCCGTCCGAACCGCGACCGGGATCTGGGATCTGTTCTCGACCTGCAAGTACGAGGTCACGGGGCCGGACGCGGCGAGGCTGATCCAGCGGCGCTTCACCAACTCCGTGACGGGGATGCAGCCCGGCCAGGTGCGGTACGGGGCCTTCGTGAACGCGGACGGCCTGATGGTCGACGACGGCAACGTGTACCGGTTCGCCGAGGACCGGTTCTGGGTCTTGATCAACACCGCCGATCTCCAGGACTGGTTCCGCGAGACCGCGACCGACCTGGACGCGACGATCGAGCACCGCACCGACGAGCTCGCGATGATCGCCGTGCAGGGACCGACGTCGCAGCGGACGTTGCAGTCCATCGTCGATCGCGATCTGGGGGAGCTCGGCTACTTCCGGTTCTGGCCCGAGCAGGTGACGGTCGCCGGCGTCCCGGCAACCGTGATGCGGACGGGGTTCAGCGGCGAGCACGGCTACGAGGTCGTCGTCGAGGCTGCCGACGCGCAGACGGTCTGGGACGCGCTCCTCGCGGCCGGAGGCACTCCTTTCGGGCTGACGGCGATCGACCTCGCGCGGACCGAGGTCGGCCTGATCATCATCGCGGTCGACTACGACCCCGGCGAGCGCTCGCCGTGGGACCTGTCGATGGACCGATTCATCAAGACCGACACGGAGAGCGTCGGCGCAGCCGCGCTCGCCGAACGCGGAGCCAACCCGCCCAAACGGTTCAAGACGCTCCAGATCGAGGGCGAGGCGGCGCCGGAGTACGGCGCCGCCGTCACGAAGGACGGTCGTCAGGTCGGCGTCGTCACCTCGCCGGCGGCGAGCCCTCGCCTCGGGACGATCGGGCTCGCGATCCTGGACGCGGACGTCGCGACCGACGGCGAGAAGGTCGAGGTCGTCGTCGCCGACGGAACCGCGCCCGCGGCGGTTGGGCCGCTGGGCCTGCTCGACCCGGAGAAGCGGCGGCCGCGCGACTGAGGGCACCCGCCGCGCTACAGTCCCGCCCGTGACGCTGAGGGGAGCGGCGGACGGCCTGTTCGGCGTCGTGCCCAACTTCAGCGAGGGCCGTCGGGCCGACGTGATCGACGCGATCTGTCGCGCGCTGCAGGCGCCGGGTTCGCGACTCGTGTCCCGCCAGGCGGACGCCGACCACAACCGGCTCGACACGACCCTGCTCGGCGATCGTGAGGCCGTGACCCGGGCGGTGCTCTCCGGTGCGAGGGTCGCCGTGGGGCTGATCGACATGGAGCACCACACCGGCGGCCATCCACGGATGGGGGCGGTAGACGTGGTTCCCTTCGTCCCCGTCCGCGGGGTGACGATGGACGACTGCGTCCAGCTCGCCCGCTCGTTCGGCCGCGAGCTGGCGACGGCTCTCGATCTGCCGGTGTACCTCTACGACCGGGCCGCGCTCACCCCGGAGCGATCGTCCCTCGCGGACGTCCGCGCCGGGGAGTTCGAAGGCCTTCGCGAAGCAGTGGCGCGGGGGGAGCGGCTGCCGGACTTCGGTCCGCACGTGATCGGGTCGGCCGGCGCGACCGCGGTCGGCGCGCGCAAGCCGCTCGTCGCGTTCAACGTCTACCTCGACGGGACCGACGCCGAGGCGGCGAAGGCGATCGCTCGGAAGGTTCGCGAGTCCTCCGGCGGCCTGCCGGCCGTGCGGGCGATCGGGTTCTTCGTCCCCGAGCGCGGGTGCGTGACCGTGTCGATGAACCTCGTCGATCACGAGGTGACCGGGGTCCGGGACGCGTTCGACGCCGTCGACACGGAGGCTCGCTCGCGGGGGCTGACGGTGACGGACTCGGAGATCGTCGGTCTCGTTCCGCGGTCGGCGATCGCCGAAGGAGACATCGAGCACGTGCGCCTGCGAGGATTCGACCCCGAGACCCAGATCCTCGAAGCGCTGATCGAGGGGAGCCGATGAGCGACATCCCGAGCGCAGGCGCACCGGAGCGTCCCGGCGACGCCTGGTCGGCCGGCTCGAGCGTGGCGCTGCCGTCGCCGGCGATCGCCGTCGACGTCCCTCTCGCCGGGCAGCGGCTCCAGCGGTTCCTCGATGAGCTGGCATCGGATGCCCCGACGCCCGGCGGGGGAGCGTGGGCGGGCGTCGCCGCGGCGGCCGGAGCCGCGCTGATCGCGATGGTGGCGCGACTGACCCTCAAGAAGAAGGGCTACGAGGAGGTCGCCGGCCGCATGGCCGCGATCGCGGAGGAGTGCGACGAGGAACGGCACATCCTGATGGGCCTCGCCGACCGGGATGCCGCCGCCTACCGCGAGGTGATGGCGGCGTACAAGCTGCCGAAGGACACCCCGGAGCAGGAGCACACGCGGTCGTTCACGCTCCAGCGCGCGCTCGAAGGAGCAGCGGACGTGCCGCTCGAGGTCGCACGGCGGTCGGTCTACCTGATGGGTCTCGCCGAGGAGGCGATCCAGACGGGCAATCCGAACGCCGCCTCCGACGCGTACAGCGCTGCCGCGGCGCTGCACGCGGCGGCGCTGTCGGCGCTCGCGAACGTCGACATCAACGCGATCACCTTCGTCGACAAGACGCGGCAGCACGAGCTCTCGGATTCCGCCAGCTCGCTGCGCAACCGGGCGCAGTCGATCCTGCGCGACGTCGGCGAAGCCTTCGTGATCGCCGTCCATTCCTGACGACGTTCGGTCGCCACAAGGCTTGCGTGCGGGGCCGCGTCGCGGCAGGCTCCGAGCGGGAGGATCGACGCCGTCGTGTTGGACTGCCGCGACGCGGCCCCGCTCGCCCGGTTCTGGGCCGCGGCGCTCGACTGGCGGATCGCGCCCTACGACGAGGAGGAGCTCGCGCGGCTCGCCTCCAAGGGGATCTTCGATCCCGAGGAGGACCCGACCGTCATGGTCGAGCCGCCGGAGGGATCAGAGCTCCCGGTCCTGTTCCTCGTCGAGGTCCCGGAGGAGAAGGTCGTCAAGAACCGGATGCACCTGGACCTGCAGGCCGACGAGGATCTGGAGGAGGAGGTCGAGCGGCTCGAGGGCCTCGGCGGGACGATCCGGAACTGGGCCGAAGGCGACGGCGGGATGTGGTGCGTGATGCTCGATCCCGAAGGCAACGAGTTCTGCGTGATGCCGCCGAACGACGACGTCGCCTGACGGTCTAGAACAGGCCGATGATCCGGCCTTCCGCGTCGATGTCGACGTTCGTGAAGTTCGGGGTCGTCCCGAGACCGGGCATCCGCTGCATGTCCCCACACAGGACGACCACGAACCCCGCGCCGGCCGCCGGCACGAGCGCGCGGACCGGGAGGCGGAAGCCGTGGGGGCGGTTCAGCAGCGTCGGGTCGTGGCTGAGCGAGAGATGCGTCTTGGCCATGCACACCGGCAGCGTGCCGAACCCGAGGCGATCCATCCTCGAAAGGTCGGCCTCGGCCTGCGGCAGGTAGTCCACGCCGTCGGCCCCGTAGAGGGTCGTCGCGATCGTCTCGATCTGCTCGCGGAGCGGTGTTCCGTCCGGGGTGAGCTGATGGAAATCGTTCGGGCGGTCGCACGCCGCCACCACGGCCTCGGCGAGATCGAGCGCCCCCTTGCCGCCGTCGGAGAACCCGCGGTTCACCACGACGGTCTCGGCCCCGGCAGCAAGCGCGAGCTCGTGGAGCGACGCCAGCTCGGCGTCGGTGTCGGTGGGGAACGCGTTGATCGACACCACGCAGGGGAGGCCGTACTCGCGGATGATGCCGATGTGCGCCCCGAGGTTGTCGACGCCTCGCCGGAGCGCCTCGAGGTCTTCGCCGGCGAGCTCCGCGAACGGCATGCCGCCATGGGATTTGGTCGCCCTGACGGTCGTGACGAGCACGCCGGCCGACGGAGCGAACCCGCCGAGTCGACAGACGATGTCGCAGAACTTCTGGAAACCCAGATCGCTCGCGAAGCCCGCCTCGGTCACGACGTAGTCGGCGAGTTTCAGCGCGATCCGGTCCTCGATGATCGAGTTGTTCGCGTGGGCGATGTTCCCGAACGGTCCGGCGTGGATCAGGACAGGCTGGTGCTCGAGGGTCTGGACCAGGTTGGGTTCGATCGCGTCGCGCATCACGACGGTCATCGCGCCCGCGACGCGGAGCTGCTCCGCCGTGACCGGGTCGCCGTCGTAGGTCGACGCGACGACGATCCTCCCGATCCGGGCACGGAGGTCCTGCAGGTCGGCGGCGAGCGCCAGGATCGCCATGATCTCGGAGGCGGCGGTGATCACGAACTCGTTCTCGCGAGGGATCCCGTGCGCCTTGCCGCCGAGGCCGACGACCGTCCGGCGGAGCTCGCGATCGTTCACGTCGAGGGTCCGCGGCCACGTGATCGCTTGCGGGTCGATCGCGAGCGGGTTCCCGTGGAAGATCGACGCGTCGATCGCCGCCGCCAGCAGGTTGTGCGCCGCGGTGATCGCGTGGAAGTCGCCGTTGAAGTGGAGATTGATCTCCTCCATCGGCACGACCTGGGCGTACCCGCCCCCGGTTCCCCCACCCTTGATGCCGAACACGGGCCCCATCGACGGCTCGCGCAGGCACAGCGCCGCGTCCTTCCCGAGGACGCCGAGGCCTTGGGTGAGCGAGATCGACGTGGTGGTCTTGCCCTCGCCCGCCTTCGTCGGCGTGATCGCCGTCGTGATGATGAGCTTCCCATCCGGCCGTTCTCGGAGACGGGCCAGGACGGAGAGCGAGACCTTGGCGCGGTACGCGCCGAACGGTCGGAGCTCCTGGGGGAGGATGCCGGCACGCGCGGCCACCTCGGCGATCGGTTCCAGCCTCGCCTCCTGGGCGATCTCGAGGCCGGTCTTCATCGAGGCACTGCTCCTTGGGGTCGGCGGCGCAACGGACCTTAGCGTAGGACGTCCACGACGCGGGAACCGATCTGACCCTGGAGGCGGTGGCTTCGCAGCCCGCCGGAGGCCGATACTAGAGCCATGGCGACAGAAGCGCTCCGGAAGAACGCGACGCCCGCTCGCGTGGTGACCGTGCGGGCGGGCCGGCGGTCCGAGCGCGCCGACGTGGTGGCGAGCGAGGAGCCGATGGAGATCCGCGCGAACGGACCCGGCCAGGAGCCGGTCCGGGTGGCCGTCACGATGCGAACACCCGGCGGCGACTTCGAGCTCGCGGCCGGGTTCCTGTTCACCGAGGGGCTGATCGGACCGAGCGAGGTTCGCCGGGTCGCGTACTGCGATGACGTCGACGCCGAGGAGCAACGCTACAACGTGATCACGGTCGCCCTGAACGCTCCGTTCGAGGAGCATGCGCTCCACCGGAACTTCTTCGCCACCTCGTCCTGCGGTGTCTGCGGCAAGGCTGCCCTCGAAGACGTCGAGGTGCGTTGCGCGCCGATCCCCCCGGGCTTCTACGTCCCGGCCGACACGATCGTGGCGCTGCCGGACGCCCTGCGGTCGGCGCAACGGGTCTTCGACCGGACCGGCGGTCTCCATGCGGCGGGGCTCTTCACCGCCGCCGGCGACGTGGTGAGCGTTCGCGAGGACGTGGGTCGTCACAACGCGGTCGACAAGGTGATCGGGGAGCAGCTCCTCGCCGGGGCCCTGCCGCTGGCCGAGCGGATCCTCCAGGTCTCCGGCAGGGTCTCGTTCGAGATCGTGCAGAAGGCGGCGGTCGCCGGTGTCCCCGTCCTCAGCGCCGTCGGAGCTCCGTCGTCGCTCGCCCTCGACGCCGCGGAGCGGCTCGGCGTCACCGTGATCGGCTTCGTCCGCGACGGCGGGTGCAACGTCTACACGCACCCCGACCGCGTGACCTGATCCGCGTCAGCGCGGGCCGGCTGCCCTGTCGCTCCGGCTGCGTAGAGTGACGACGTGCCGGAGCGCTGCTGGTGGGCGTCGTCCTCGGACCCGGAGATGCTCACGTACCACGATGAGGAGTGGGGCGTGCCCGAGCACGACGAGGCCCGCCTGTTCGAGATGCTCTGCTTGGAGGGTGCGCAGGCCGGCCTGTCGTGGTCCACGATCCTGCACAAGCGTGAGGGCTACCGCACGGCGTTCCTCGGTTTCGACGCCGCCAAGGTCGCGCGTTTCACCCCGGCCCGGGTCGAGCGTCTCCTGAAAGATCCGGGGATCGTTCGCAACCGGATGAAGGTCGAGTCGGTCATCCGCAACGCGAAAGGGGTGATGGACCTCCGAGCGGGCGGCTCACTCGACGACTTCCTCTGGTCGTTCGTCGACGGCGCGCCCATCGTCAACAGGTGGGCGAAGCCCGGCTCGATCCCCGCGGAGACGCCCTCCTCCAAAGCGATGTCGAAGGAGCTCAAGCGGCGCGGCTTCGGCTTCGTCGGTCCGACGGTCTGCTACGCCTTCATGCAGTCATGCGGCCTCGTTCAAGACCACATCACTTCCTGCTTCCGGTGGAAAGAGTTGAGCCCACCACGCTGATCCTCGGCATGGTCGACGTGAGGCTCGGCCGTCTTACGTGCCTGGTTGGAGGCCGTCCTGAGTGGTTGCGACCAGGCTCGTCGCATACACCGTCGGGGGGGCGATCGGGACCGTTCGGTTGGATCCTGGACAGGGTGACGCTCGTCTTCGTTGAAGAGACGGTGACCCCCGCCCTCGCGCTGACCGAGAGTCCGACGAGCACCGGCTCGGTGCCTTGGATCGATGCGTCGTCAACGAAGACAGCATCGAGTGGCTGATCGTCGTGCCGAGCCGTTGTGCTGCAGGTCGTCTCGACGCAGAGGCGGATGCGAACCGGTCCACGCTGATCGATGAGGATCCGACTCACGTCGACGTTACCGTCGGCCCGGCCCCGATCGCCGTGCAGATCTGGGGCTTCGACCACAACTCATCACGAGGCCGAGGATGACGAGGCTCACCAACCGAAGAGGAGCGATCATCGAGCCTCCGCCCCCGCCAGGTACAGGGGCGATCTGAGAACGTGCGGAAGGTCCCCGTTCCCACCCTCACCGTTCTGGTTCTGGTCAGCGCCATGGTGGTGCTCGGTCATCCGTGCTCCGTGCGCCTGTACGCATTGCTGGGCTCGTGCGTCACTTGGGGATTCGAACCCCGCTCGGCCGGCCCCTCGGCCGATCGCCTTGACAGGGCAACCCTCGGCGCTCGCCCCGTCTCCAGAACGGCTACCTGCTTCCGCTCGTCTTCCTCCTCAATCGATGAGATCGGCCTCCCAGTTCCTCGCCTGGATCTTCGCGTCTAGCTCACGCCGCGCTCGTGCGAGTTCGTCCGCTGCTCGATGCAGCTGTGCCCACGTCGAGCGGCGTGACGAAACGTACCTCCGACTTGCTATATCGGTCTTGCCGGAACGAGGCGTGCTGCGCCGCCTCGATCAGGATCGCGTGACGGAGCCCGAGTACATCCCGGTGCGCGAGCGCGTCGGTCATCGTGAGTCCCGGCTCCACCTCGGTCGCGACGTTCGTTCGGTTGATCCCGCGGATCAAGCCCTCGAGGTCCGAGGCCATGCGCTCGGCTTCGGCGAGGAGAGCGTTCGGATCCTCGGGCGGCGCTTCGCCCTCTTGATGCCGGGCCGAGGACGCGATCCTCTGGCGGATCTGCAGCAGTCGCTTCTGCAGATCCGCTCGCAACTGCAACGCCTCGGCGAGCTTCAAAGGTGTCGTTCTGGACTTCCAGGATGATGTCTCCCCTGGGATGCGATGTCTACTTGTGCATGAACGGGAGCGACGAGATACCTCGTCCGTTGCGAACCCTCGCCCGGTGACTACCGTCCGCCGGGATCGGGTACGGACGCCGAGTAACGATCTCCGGCCCACGGACGATCTACCGAGGTGAGCCGTCGGGGGGCGGAGCCGCCCCTTGCCGTGCGATCAGTGGCCGTCTCTGTACGTGAGGCCGCCCGCGAGGTGAGGCTTGGGGCGGGCATGGGGTGTTCCCGGAGACTCGTCGACCCCATGCCCGTCCTGAGTCTCCCATCAGGCGTCAGCTCGCCGATTCCGCCACGGCCGGAAGCTCCCTGGAGTAGGCTCCGCACGTCTTCCACGGAAGGGGTTCCGATGGCCATATTCCTCTGGGTCCTCATGCTCGTGATCCTGATCCTGGACGTCGCCGCGACGATCGACGTGATTCGGCGGCCGGACCTCGGTGGCGGCGCGAAGGCGATCTGGATCGGTCTCGTGTTCATCCTGCCGGTGATCGGTCTCATCGCGTACGTGATCGCCCGTCCCCGCGTCGTGGACATGGGCGACGATCCGAAGAAGGCGAAGAAGGCGGCTGCCGTGGCCGCCGCCGAGCGCGCTCGCGAGCAGGCGAACCAACAGGGGTTGGGCGACTACCGCTGAGGGCGAACCAGCCGATCGATGACCGCGCGGTCGATGCCGGCGGGGTCGAACTGACCCGCAGGGCCGGCGCCTGATGGGAACGATCACCCTGCGGTGGGAGTGGCGAACCTTCGGGAACGAACACGGCTCCGCGGAGCGCGAGATCCTGGCAGAGGCGGCGTCGCAAGCCGTCGAGAGCGATGAGCTCTACCTGGTGGGGAGCGACCGGACCGGTGTCAAGCTGCGGGACGACCTGGTGGACGTCAAGGTCCTGCGCGATGTGAACGCCGACGGGCTCGAGCGATGGGAACCCGTGATGAAGGCAGCGTTCCCGCTCTCCGGCGAAGACGTCGCCCGGGTCTTGGACGCCTTCGGCCTTCCGACACGGCTGGGCTCGGCCGTCGCGTCGATCGACGAGCTGGTGGGTGCGCTCGGGTCGTCGGGCCTGGAGGTCCGTTCGATCTCGGTGCACAAGCGCCGGACCCGAGCGACGTTCCACGGCTGCATGGCGGAGGTGGCGGACCTGTCCGTCGACGGTCGGTCGACGCGGACGGTGGCCATCGAGTCCGAGGACGCGGCCGCCGTGATCGCCTCCGTCCGCGCCGCCGGGCTGGAGGACTACGTCAACACCAGCTACCCGCGCGGCCTCGCGGCGCTCGCCGACGGCGAGCAGCCTCGGTACGCGGTGATCGACGTCGGGACCAACTCGATCAAGTTCCAGGGGGCGGAGCGAGCGTCGGACGGAGGGTTCCGCGTCCTGATCGACCGGGCGGAGGTCACCCGGCTCGGCGAGGGCGTGGAGCGGACGGGGCGGATCTCTGACGAGGCGCAGCGACGGACCGCCGAGGCGATCGCGAGCATGGTGGAGGAAGCCCGCACCCGTCGCGCCCGTGCGATCGTCGCCGTTGGCACCGCCGGGCTTCGCATCGCGGAGAACCGCGCGGCCGTCGTCGATGCGATCCGGGAGCGCGCGGGGGTCACGGTCCACGTGATCCCGGGCGAGGAGGAGAGCAGGCTCGCCTACCTCGCGGTGACGACGGGCCTCGGGCTGCCCGAGGGCCCCGTGGTCGTCTTCGACACCGGGGGAGGGAGCTCTCAGTTCACGTTCGGGCACGGCCAGCACGTCGAGGAGCGGTTCAGCGTCGACGTCGGCGCCGTTCGCTACACGGAGCGGTTCGGTCTGGACGGCGCGGTCGGCCCGGACACGGTACGCGAGGCGATGGCTGCGATCGCAGCCGACCTCTCGCGTCTCGACGGCCACGCGCCTCCGGACGCCCTGGTGGGGATGGGTGGCGGCATCACGAACATCACCGCCGTCATGCTCGGACTCGCCGAGTACGACGCGGATCGCGTGCAGGGCGCGGTGCTGGATGCGGGCGAGGTCGACCGGCAGATCGAGCTGTACGCCTCGCGAGATGCCGAGGCCCGGCGGAGCCTCGTCGGTCTCCAGCCCAAACGCGCCGAGGTCATCCTCGCCGGCGCCTGCATCGTGAGGACCGTGATGGACAAGCTCGGGAGTCAGGAGGTGCGGGTGAGCGACCGCGGTCTCCGCCACGGTGTACTCATCGACCGGTTCGGCGAGGCTCAGTGAACCTGCGACTCGAGCCAGGTGACGGCGACGGCGATCGCGACGATCACGAGTCCCGCCACGACGGACCGCCCCCACGGCAGTCCGTCGCGACGGCTGAGCGTCACCGCGAGCGCGAACAGCATCGCGATCGTGAGGCGGACGCTCAGCCGGTACGCCGTCACGTCCGCCACCACTCCCTGCGCGGCCAACACCAGCGGCACCGTCGGGACGATCACGGACACGAGCAACGGGAGATCGTGCCGGAGCGACGCCAGGAGGTCCGGACCGTGCAATCGCCCGGCGCGGGCGGCTTTGGGCACCATCGAGGCGAAGACGTGCGCGACGTACAGGACGACCGCGGAGGCGATCACCGCGCTCGCGGCGACGGCGGGTGCGGGTGGCACCGCCTGGGCGCCCAGCGACGAGACCACCGCCAGGTAGACGATGGATCCGTAGAACGCGAGCGTGACCTCGGCGTCATCGACCCAAGCTCGGAGGGACCGCACGGGCGAGAGGGTAGCCCCCTCGGTCGTGCGCGGGTCCACCACGGAGCGCGGCGATGACGACGACTTCGCACGCCCGCGGCCCGACGGCGACGGGGGTGGTGCTCCTCACGCTGGCGTCCGCGCAGTTCCTGATGACGCTGGACAGCTCCGTGATGAACGTCTCGATCGCGACGGTCGCCAAGGACGTCGGCACGACGGTTACGGGGGTGCAGACGGCCATCACGCTCTACACCCTCGTCATGGCGATGCTGATGATCCCGGGTGGGAAGATCGGCTCGATGATCGGGCGGCGGCGGGCGTTCTCGCTCGGCTGCGTCGTCTACGGGCTGGGCTCGTTCACGACCGCGATCTCGACGAGCCTGCCGGTGCTGATCTTCGGATGGTCCTTCCTGGAGGGCGTCGGCGCCGCGTTGATCCTGCCGGCGATCGTCGCGCTCGTCGCGGGGAACTTCCCCGTCGATGGACGGCCTCGCGCGTACGGGCTCGTTGCCGCCGCCGGGGCGATCGCGGTCGCGATCGGGCCGCTGATCGGCGGTCTGGCGACGACCTACTTCTCCTGGCGCTGGGTCTTCGCGGGCGAGGTGGTGATCGTCATCTGCATCCTCGTGCTCGCGCGACGGGTCGAGGACGCGCCGGTCGAGGTCCGCCCGCAGCTGGACATCGTGGGCGCCTGCCTCTCCGCTGCGGGGCTCGGTCTCGCGGTGTACGGCGTGCTTCGCTCCAGCGAGTGGGGCTGGATCCTGCCGAAGCCGGGAGGGACCGAGATCCTCGGGCTGTCGCCGACGATCGTGCTGATCCTGGCCGGTTTGCTCGTTCTCTGGCTGTTCACCTCGTGGGAGCGGCGGCGAGTGAGCCGAGACGAGGAGCCGCTCGTTCGTCTCTCGATGTTCGAGAATCGCCAGCTCAACGGCGGCCTGCTCATGTTCTTCTTCCAGTTCCTGATCCAGGCGGGGGTGTTCTTCACGATCCCGCTGTACCTGTCGGTGGCGCTCGGTCTGTCGGCGATCGACACGGGACTGCGGATCATGCCGCTGTCGCTGACCCTGCTCGCCGCCGCCGTCGG
>JBKOUM010000204.1:0-17242 GCA_046723385.1 Actinomycetota bacterium | reverse complement strand
GTGGCCGACTCCCGTTGTTATTAAGCGTGGGTCGCTTCCAGGGACCTGGACTGTGCGGCGCTGCGGCCTCCCGGCCGCAGCGCCGCATCCACCTTGAGCGCGATGCCGTCCTCCGTCGGCTCGGACAGCAGCCGCACCAACTCCCCGGCGCCGTGCACCTCGCCCACGTGCACCACCAACAGGTCCACGTCGGACGAGTAGTTCAGCTCCCGTCCGCCCCACTTGCCGAGCGCGATCACGGCGAGGCCCGGCGGGCACGCGGCGGCGACGCACGCGTCCGCGATGTCGCTGATCTCGCGGACGACGTCGTCGACCGCGGCACCGGCGAGGTCGTGCGTCGCGACGCGAAACATCGACCGCCGCCGGAAGCGCCGGAGACCCGCCGCGATCCCTCGCCGTCCGACGTCGTCGGCGAGCTCCGCGTCGAGGGCGGCCCGATCGCGCGCGGCGGGGTCGGCGAGCGCCGCGACCTCGTCCGGAAGACGGACCAGGAAGTCCGCCGCCGCGGTCGAGAAGCCCAGCAGGCGGACGACGGCGGCATCGTCGACCGCCGCCCCCGCCTCCCGGACCCGCTCGACGGCGACCCGCGCGAGGTCGGGATCGGGCGCGTCGACAACCGAGAGCCCGTCGGTCACGATCCGATCCGCCGCTCGATCCACCTGGCGAGCACGAACACCGGCACGGCGATCGCGAGCAGCGCCGCGCCTCCCGCCGCCGCGCTCCGGAGCGCCGCGTGATCTCGCGCGAGCACGACGTGGAACACCAGCACGATCGCGAGCATCGCAACGTAGCCGGAGACGACGGTCGTGAGCAAGTACTTCGCGAAACCGGGCCCACGATCGTCCGACCGTCGGACCGTCGGATCGCTCGGATGTCGGTACGCGTACCGGAGGATCGCCAGGAAGACGGCGAAGCCCGCGACCAAGGGGGGAACGATCCGCCGCCAGATCTCGTCGGGCGGGGTCATCACGAACGCAGGAAGAACGTCCAACCGCGCATGAAGACGTGCCAGCCGAGCCAGAGCCAGATCCCGAACAGCACGGCACGTCCGAGCGCCGGCCGCATCGCCGTCCGGAAGATCTCCGACAGCGTCGGCCACGTCGGGGCGTAGACGAGGGCGAGCCCCTGCCAGACCAGGAAGACGGCGACGATGACCACCCAGCCCGCGTACCCGATCGTTCGCATCCGCACCTCCAGAGTTAACGGGGGCGTAACAGGACCTCTGTGCACGGAGGCTACCGTCACGGGTATGCCGACCGCTGAAGCCGAATACGTCCTGCGCACCGTCGAGGAACGAGGCATCCGCTTCGTCCGCCTATGGTTCACCGACGTCCTCGGGTTCCTCAAGGCGTTCACGATCACGTCCCAGGAGCTCGAGGGGGCGTTCACCGACGGGATGGGCTTCGACGGCTCGTCGATCGAGGGCTTCAGCCGGATCCAGGAATCGGACATGATCGCCGTCCCCGACGCCGCCACCTTCCAGCTAATCCCCTGGAAGACCGAGCAGCCCGTGGCGCGGATGTTCTGCGACGTCTACCAACCCGACGGCACCGCGTTCGACGGCGACCCGCGCGGCGTGCTCAAGCGTCAGCTGCAACGGGCGGCCGACCTGGGGTTTACCTTCTACGTGGGCCCGGAGCTCGAGTACTTCTACTTCAAGGCCGACGACGACCCCTCGTTCCTGGATCAAGGCGGCTACTTCGACGAGACCCCGCTCGACGTCGCCACCGATTACCGCAAACGGACGGTCCAGTACCTGGAGTCGATGGGCATCCCCGTCGAGTACGTCCACCACGAGGTCGCGCCGTCGCAACACGAGATCGACCTGCGCTACGCGGACGCGCTGACCATGGCGGACAACGTGATGACGTACCGGCTGACCGTCAAGGAGGTCGCCGAGGAGTTCGGGATCTATGCGACGTTCATGCCCAAGCCGGTCGCGGGCGTCAACGGCAGCGGGATGCACACCCACCAATCGCTCTTCGAAGGCGACCGGAACGCCTTCTTCGACGGCACCGACGAGTACCACCTGTCCAAGACCGCGAAGCACTACATCGGGGGACTCCTGCAGCACGCACCCGAGATCACCCTGGTCACGAACCAGTGGGTGAACTCCTACAAGCGCCTGATCCCCGGCTTCGAGGCTCCCGTCTACGTGTGCTGGGCGCGCCGGAACCGCAGCGCGTTGGTGCGCGTCCCGCAGTACAAGCCCGGCAAGGAGGAGGCGACGCGGATCGAATACCGTTCGCCCGACCCCGCGTGCAACCCCTATCTCGCGTTCGCGGCCATGCTCGGCGCCGGTCTGGCTGGCATCGAGGCCGAGACGGACCTTCCCCCGGAGGCGTCGAACAACATCTACGAGATGTCCCCCGGCGAGCGCGAGATCGCCGGGATCGCTTCGCTCCCCGAGGATCTGCCCGATGCGATCGCCCTCGCCGAGCGCTCCGACGTGCTCCGCGACGTCCTCGGCGAGCACGTCCACGAGTTCCTGATCCGCGACAAGCGCGCCGAGTGGGACGGCTATAAGGCGTACGTGACCCCATACGAGCTCGAGCGATACCTCCCCATCCTCTGACCACGCAGGTTCGCTTGGGAACAACCGCCGAACGAGGGGTTGACTGCGGGGGCTCTGTCGGCCAAGCTCCGTAGGTCATTCGCAGGGGGAGGGGTCCTGTGCGGGCGATACCTGTCGAACGCGCCCGAGCTTCCGTTGCTCGGAAGGAGCGAAGAAGATGAAGCGCACCCGGACACGTTTTCTCGGCGCAACGCTGGTCGTCGTTCTCGCCGTTGCGGCGGTGGCTTTCTCAGGGCCGGCGGCGTTCGCGGTGGGCGAAGTCGTCAAAGGCACGTTGGACAGGTCGCCCGACGGTGTGGGCGCGGGGACGACGACGACCTACACGTTCGACCTCAGCGCCACGAGCGGAAGCATCGGCTCGTTCACGCTCGACGCCCCGTCGGGATGGACGATCTCTTCGGTCGATAGCTGGTCACAGGGAGACGTCTCCAAGGCGTCCGACACGCAGATCCAAGGCACCGCCCTGACCGTGGATTCGGATAGCTCGCTGAGCGTCGCTTTCACCGCCGTGGCGCCGTGCGGAACGTTGGCGTCGACCGATTGGACGCTGAGCGCCAACTCCGGGGCGAACTTCGATGGTGACGAGGCGGCGATCGATCCGGATTCGTCCCTTTCGACGCCGCTCACCGGGAACTGCACCGCGGCGTTCACGGAGAGCCGAGGTCCGACGGACTCCGCGTTCGTCGACGGATCTCCCGTGAATATCTCAAGCGTCGCGTACACGCCGGGCGCTAACGCGATCCAGGTGATCGTCCTGGACGCGAGCACCCAGCCGCGTCCGGGCATAGCGATCTCACTGAGCCTCTCGACGAACCCGACGTCGGCGACGTTGTCCGCGCCGGCAAACGTCGTTTCCGACGGTGACGGCTTCGCCGCGTTCTCCCCGGTCACGATCGACGAGACCGGGCTCAAGTACAAGCTCACGCCGGTCGGAGGAACAGGCGTCCATGGAGTCGTCGGGACCGAATCAGGCTCCTTCGACATCTATCAGGAGCAGACGAACTGCAACGGTGCTTGCGCGGTGCACGCGAACAGCACGACGATCCACTCGACGGTTTCCGCCAACTCGGCGGGGGGCAGCCTCGCGGCCCTCGTCTCCGGCGTATCGGGCGACCTGATCAGTTGTGCCGGCACCTTCCCTCCCAGCTACGTTTACAAGCCCGTCTCGGCCCAGGTGACCTCCTGGCAGTTCACGGGAGACGGTGCACAGATCCTCACGGTGAGGGTCGACAAGTCCCTCATCAAGGCGGCCTTCCCGAACAGGGGATCGGCCCACATCGACTTCTGCTATCAGCCAGATGGCACGAAGACGTTCGTCGACAAGTTCGGCGTGCAGAAGGACTCGTCCCATCCAGGATTGCTCTCGGACTGCACCAAGAAGATCAAGATCAACTGCATCATCTCCGAGACCGCCATCGGCGTCGGCGATCGGCTCATCAAGGTCACCGTCGAGGACGGGAAGGGAAGGCCCTAAGGCCGAAGCGGAGCACGCACCAAAAGGAGAGGCATCCCGAGCGCCAACTTCTCGGGAAGTCTGACGCTCGGAAGGAGCAATGATGAAGGAGATCCATCGTACCGTCCGCGCAGCCGTCGCCTTGGCGGTTGTCGCGGCTGCAGCAGTCCTGATCGCCCCGGCCGCATCCGCGGCTTCCGGGACGGCCGTCGGGACGTTGACGCCGTCGCCCGTGCTTGCTGGCACGACGTCGAGCTACACGTTCACGCTGAGGACGACGAGCGGACAGGCGAGCTCGTTCAACCTCACCGCCCCGTCCGGGTGGTCGATAGGATCCGTGGATTCCTCATCGCAGCCGGGCGTGTCGCCCGCGTCGTCCACGCAGATCCAAGGCCGTGGGATCACCGTGAGCTCGTCGACGACCCTGACCGTGATGTTCACAGCTACGGCTCCGTGCGCGACGTCAGCGTCGACGACGTGGGTTCTCGCTGCGAAGTCGGGTGGAAACTTCACGGGCAGTGGCTTTGCCATCGACTCGACCGGGCTCTCGACGCCGCTCTCGGGGAACTGCACGGTGGGGTTCGTGCCGGGACGCGGACCCACGGACTCGGCGTTCGTCAACGGCGTCACCCAGAACATCTCCAGCGTCGCGTACACGCCCGACGCCGCTGCGATCCAAACGATCGTGAACGACGCCGCGGGCAACCCCCGATCGGGCATCTCGGTCTCGCTGAATCTTTCGGCGAACCCGACGTCGGCGGTTCTGTCCTCCCCGACCGTCGTCTCGGGCTCCGGCACCAACGGGCCCGGGCTCGCCGCGTTCTCTCCCGTGACGGTCAGCAAGAGCGGTCTGAAGTACCAGATCACACCGAACGCGGGAACGGGCGTGACGCAAACAGCATCTGGATTCTTCGGGGTGTACCAGGAGGAGCAGGCCTGCAACGGCTCCTGCACGGCGCACGGGAACAGCAACACGATCCATTCGACCGTGACGGCAAACTCGCAGGTCGGGACGCTCGCCGTCCTCGTGTCCGGCGTGGCGGCGGATCTGATCAACTGCGCTGGGACCGTCCCGACCGGCTACAGCTATCAGCCGGTGTCGTCGGAAGTGACCTCCTGGCAGTTCACCGGGACCGGGACACAGACGGTGATGGTCCTCGTGGACAAGTCGCTCATCAAAGCGTTCACGAACCGCGGATCGTCACACATCGACTTCTGCTACTTGGTCGAAGGCTTCGACACCTTGGGGAACCCGAAGACCTTCACCGATAAGTTCGGCGTGGTCACGTCTGGTCCGGGATTGCTCCCCGACTGCGACTCGACCATCACCAACAACTGCATCGTGTCGGAGACAGGGGTGAACGGCGGCGACCGGCTCATCACGGTCACCGTCGACGACGGCAAGGGCCGACCCTAGCCCGGCGCCACAGCACCTATCGAGCGGAAGGGCCGCCCTCCGGGGCGGCCCTTCCCCTCCCAGCCCCCGGCCAGAGGGACCCTGGGCCGCTGGGTGTCTCGGCAATAAACTCCTCCTGTGCAGATCTGCCCTAGCTGTGGCGAGGAGAACCCGGATCGTTTCCGCATCTGCGGGATGTGCGGTTCGGAGCTCGCTCCCGAGGCCGTCGCCCAGGAGGTACGACGCACGGTCTCGATCGTCTTCAGCGACCTGAAGGGCTCGACCAGCCTCGGCGAACGCCTCGACACGGAGTCCCTCCGCGAGGTGCTGAACCTCTACTTCGACGAGATGCGGCAGGTCCTCGAACGGCACGGCGGCACGGTCGAGAAGTACATCGGTGACGCGATCATGGCCGTGTTCGGACTCCCGAAGCTCCATGAGGACGACGCCGTGCGCGCCGTCCGGGCGGCCTTCGAGATGAAGACGAAGCTCGAGGAGGTGAACGAGCGTCTCGAGGCCGGGTGGGGCGTTCGGCTCGAGAACCGGACCGGCGTGAACACAGGTGAGGTGGTCGCCGGAGACGTCTCACACGGGCAGCGCCTCGTCACGGGGGACACCGTCAACACGGCCGCGCGACTCGAGCAGGCGGCGCCGGCGCTGGAGATCCTGATCGGCGAGCCCACGTATCGGCTGGTCCGCGACGCGGTCGAGGTCGAGGCCGTGGAGCCGCTCGAGCTCAAAGGCAAGGCGGAGCGCGTCCCGGCGTACAAGCTCCTGTCGGTCTCCTCCGATGACGGGGTTGCCAGGCGGCTCGACGCACCGATGGTCGGGAGGCTCGGCGAGCTCGACCTGCTGATGGGCGCGCTGGAGCGGGCGCGCTCGGACAGCCGCACGGAGCTAGTGACCGTGTTCGGCCCCGCCGGGGTCGGGAAGTCCCGCCTCCTTCGTGAGTTCATCTCGCGGGCCGGCGACGACGTCTGGTCGCTCCGCGGGCGATGTCTGTCGTACGGCGACGGCATCACGTTCTGGCCGCTCGCCGAGATCGTGCGATCGGCCGCCGACATCGGGGACGACGATGCGCGCGAGCTGGCCGTCTCGAAACTCCGGTCCCTGGTGGCCGAGGAAGACGTCGCCGAGCGGGTGGCCGCCGCGATCGGGCTCGTCGATTCGATGTTCCCGATCAACGAGACCTTCTGGGCGGCGCGCCGGCTGCTCGAGCGGCTCGCTTCGCAGAAGCCGCTGATCGTCGTGATCGACGACATCCACTGGGCCGAGACGACCTTCCTCGATCTCATCCGTTTCGTGGTCGATTCCGGCGAGGCGCCGATCGTACTGGTGTGCTCCTCGCGGAAGGATCTCCTGGAGGAGCATCCCGAGTGGGCGGAGGAGAACGCGAAGGCTCACGCGATCACGCTCGAGCCGCTGTCCGAACAGGAAAGCTCGCTCGTCGTCGAGAACCTCCTGGGTTCCTCTCTCGAGGAGGGCGTTCGATCCCGGATCATCGGCGCGGCCGAGGGGAATCCGCTGTTCGTCGAACAGATGCTCTCGATGCTCATCGACGACGGCGCCTTGAAGCGGAACGAAGACGGAACGTGGGCCGTGGTGATGGACGTCGGCGAGATCTCGATCCCCCCATCGATCTCCGCGCTCCTCACCGCGCGTCTCGACCGCCTCGGCGCCACCGAGCGATCGGTGATCGAGCACGGCGCCGTGATGGGGCAGGTCTTCTTCCGAGGCGCGGTCGAGGACCTTGCTCCGGACGCCCTCCGCACCGCCGTCGTGCCGAGCCTCAAGGGTCTCTCGAAGAAGGAGCTGGTCCGTCGGGACGACGCCACCCAGTTCGCCGGACAGGAGGCCTACCGGTTCCTCCACATCCTCATCCGGGACGCGGCCTACCACGGACTCCTGAAGCGGACGAGGGCGGACCTGCACGAAGCGTTCGTCGATTGGCTCGAGCGCGTCGCCTCCGACCGGGTGATGGAGTACGAGGAGATCCGCGGGTACCACCTCGAGCAGGCGTACGTGATCTTCGTGCAGCTCGCCCCGATCGACGAGCGCGTCCGTCAGATCGGACTGCGAGGCGCGAGGTACCTCGAGTCCGCGGGTCGACGAGCGCTCGCGCGTGGGGACATGGGCGCCGCATCGAACCTCTTGCGGAGGGCAGCCATGCTGCTCCCGCGGGGCGACATCCAGCGACCGCGACTGTTCGTCGACGCGGCCGAGGCGACGATCGAGTCGGGCGACTTCGCCGAGGCGAAGACGACCGTGACGCTGGCGGTCGAGGAGGCCAAGAAGCTCGGGGACCGGGGGCTCCAGATCAGGGGCCGGCTGATCCAGCTGGACCTGCGGTTCGCAACCGATCCCACCGGTGCGGTCGACGCGATCGTCGCCGAGGTCGAGGAGGCGATCCCGGAGCTCGAGGCGCTCGAAGATCATGAGGGGCTCGCACGAGCGTGGCGTCTGGTGATGCTCGTGAACTTCGACGCGTGCCGCTGGGAGACCAGCGAGACCGCGGCCGAGCGGATGTTCGAGCACGCTCGGCTCGCCGGCAACACCCTGTTCGAGGCTCGGATGCTGCCGGCCTCCGCCTCGTGCGCGCTCTACGGGCCTAGGCCGGTACCCGAGGCGATCGAGATCTGCCGCAACACCCTGGAGAAGACCGGCAGCGATCGGAAGGCGGCGGCGGTCACGACGCGATCGATGGCCCAGCTCGAGGCGATGCGAGGCGACTTCGAGTTGGCCCGCGACCTGTACCGACATAGCCGCGCGTCTCTGGACGAGCTCGGATGGCACTTCCACGCGGCCTTGACGTCGATCTCTTCCGGCTTTATCGAGATGCTCGCCGGTGATCCGGTGAAGGCCGAGGCCGAACTCCGTCGGGACTACACGGCGCTTGAGGGCATGGGTGAGAAGTACTACCTGTCCACGACCGCCGGCTACCTCGCAGCGGCGCTGATGCAGCTGGGCCGGGACGAGGAGGCCGAGGGATTCACGTCGATCAGCGAAGACTTGGCGGCCGAAGACGACATCTCATCTCAGTTCCTCTGGAGGACCGTGCGCGGACGGATCCTGGCCCGGCGGGGCCTCTTCGATGACGCGGAGAGGTTGATCCGAGAGGCGCTCGAGTTGATCGGCCGTGCGGAGGAACCCGACTCGCAGGCCGCCGTGCTCGCGGATCTGGGAGAGGTCCTCGCGGCCGCGGGACGGCGAGACGAGGCTCGCGTCGCCTTCGAGAACGCGGCTTCGATCTTCGAGGCGAAGGGGAACGTCGTGTCCGCCGCGCATGCGCGGAAGCGGCTCGACCGGCTCAGCGAGGAAGAGCTTCCCGCCGGCGCATAGCCGACCGTCGCGTGCCGCTCCATTTGCCCTTCACGGGCCAGACCGGCTACCGTGCAACGATGGATCCCAACGACGAGCTCAGCCAGGCACTCCACGAGGCGCGTCGGCACCGCAAGACGCTGCACGACTCGCTCGTGCACCTCGAAGAAGCGATCTCCTCACCCGCGGCCGGCCGGATCCCCGAGTGGACGACGAGCGTGCTGAAGGAGATGGTCGAGGTGCGCGACGCGTTCGGGCAGCACGTGATCGTCACGGAGAAGCCCGACGGCCTCTACGACGAGATCCTCCAGCGCGCTCCCCGACTCGAGGGCAACGTGCGGAGGCTCCGTGAGGAGCACCCCGAGATCGCGAAGGGGATCGAGGAGACGATCACCAGGCTCGAGCACGTCGACATCGAGTTGGACGCGTGGCCGCTCGAGAAGGCCCGCGACGACCTCCAGCGGTTCATGGGGTCGGTGATCCGCCATCGTCAGCGGGGCGCCGACCTCGTCTGGGAGGCGTACAACGTGGACATCGGCGGCATCGACTAGTCCGGCCGTTCCCGTACGCTTCCTCATGTGGTTCGTATCGCGCTCGCGCAGCTGAACACGACCGTCGGCGACCTAGACGGGAACGTCGAGCGGATGGCCACATGGGCCGCCCGCGCGACGTCCGAGGGCGCCGACGTCGTGCTGTTCCCCGAGCTGGCGATCACGGGCTATCCGCCCGAGGACCTGGTCCTGCGGACCGAGTTCGTCGATGACAACCTGGCGGCGCTCGAACGCCTGGCCAAGGAGACCGTCCAGGGCTGCGACGTCGTGGTCGGCTTCGTCGACCGGAGCCGGGCGGGACTGCATAACGCGGCGGCTCTGCTCCGCGGCGGCGAGATCCTGACCCGGTACGCCAAGGTCAAGCTCCCCAACTACGGCGTGTTCGACGAGAAGCGCTATTTCGCGCCGGGGACGGCGAGCGCCCGGGTCACGATCGGAGGCGAGGACGTCGGCCTCTCCGTGTGCGAGGACGCGTGGTTGCCGGGACCGCCGTTCGACGACTACGGTGGGGTGGCGTTCGTCGCCAACATCAACGGTTCGCCCTTCCACGTCGGCAAGGTGCATGAACGCGCCGACGTGCTCCGCGACCGCGCCGCGGAGACCGGCGCCTGGATCGCGTACGTGAACGCGGTCGGTGGGCAGGACGAGCTCGTCTTCGACGGCGGATCGCTCGTGATGGCCCCCGACGGGACGGTCGTCGCGTGGGCCGAGCGCTTCGACGAGGACCTGCTCGTCGTGTCGCTCGAAGGGGCGGCCGATCACGGCGGCCCGGCTTGGGCCGAGGGGCCCGAGGAGGTGTACCGCGCGATCGAGCTGGGCGTCCGCGACTACGTGCGCAAGAACGGCTTCCGGGAGGTCGCGATCGGGCTGTCGGGCGGCATCGACTCGGCGCTCGTCGCGACGATCGCGGTGGACGCGCTGGGGCCCCAGGCGGTGCGCGCGCTCGCGATGCCGTCGGCGTACTCGAGTCAGGGATCGATCGACGACGCCGCCGATGTCGCCGGGCGCCTGGGCGTTCGACTCGACACGATCCCGATCGAGGAGGTCATGGGCGCGTACCGAGCCGCGCTCGCGGACGTGTTCGCGGGAACCGATGAAGGGGTCGCCGAAGAGAACCTGCAGGCGCGGATCCGCGGCAACCTCCTGATGGCGGTCTCGAACAAGTTCGGATCGATGGTGCTCGCGACCGGCAACAAATCGGAGTACGCGGTCGGGTACGCGACGCTTTACGGCGACATGTCCGGCGGGTTCGCGCCGATCAAGGACGTCCCCAAGACGCTGGTCTACGAGCTCTGCGGGTGGCGGAACCGGCGCGCGAGCGACCGGGGCGAAACCCCGCCGATCCCCTTCAGCGTGATCCGGAAGCCGCCATCGGCCGAGCTCCGGCCGGGCCAGCTCGACACCGACTCACTGCCCCCGTACGAGGTGCTCGACCCGATCATCCTTGCCTACGTCGAGGACGACCTCGGTGTCGATCAGATCGTCGAACGCGGCATCGCTGATCGCGAGACCGCGCGGCGGATCGCCTCCCTGGTCGACCGAGCCGAGTACAAGCGCCGGCAGGCGGCGCCCGGCGTCAAGATCACGCCGAAGGCGTTCGGACGAGACCGACGTCTCCCGATCACCGACCGGTACCCGGGCTGACGCCGGGCCCGTTCCCTACTATCTCGGCGGGGCCGGTAGCTCAGCCTGGTTAGAGCAGGGGGCTTTTAACCCTCGTGTCGCGGGTTCGAATCCTGCCCGGCCCACCGATCCGGTTGCCGATCAGGGAGCCACCGACCAGAGAGGGAGCGATGGAACAGCGCCTGAGCCTGATCACACTCGGCGTCGCCGATCTGGACCGCGCCCGCTCGTTCTACGAGGCACTGGGCTGGCAGAGCCCCACCGACCCGGCCGACGGCGTCGCGTTCTTCCAGTCCGGCGGATGATCGTCGCACTCTGGAGCCGCGAATCGGTCGCGGAGGACAGCGGCGTCACGGACCCCGGCGGGTGGGGCGGCGTCGCGCTGGCGCACAACGTCCGGTCCCCCGCCGAGGTGGACGCCGTCCTCGACGAAGCCGAGCGTGCCGGCGCGACGATCGCGCGACGGGGCGCCCGGACGTTCTGGGGCGGGTACTCGGGCGTCTTCATCGATCCCGACGGCCATCCGTGGGAGGTCGCGCACAACCCCGGCTGGACGCTGGCGGAGGACGGCTCGATCTCCCTGTAGCGCCTCGACCTCTTGGACGCGCGGATCGACGTCGGGCCCGGGCCGTAGGGTCGGGCCCTCGTGCAACAGGAGCGGTTCGGACCGTTCATCGTCGACGTCCCGGAGACGGGGCGCGAACGCGCTCGCGGCCTGATGGGCCGCGACGCGCTCGGGCCCCTCCAAGGTCTCCTCCTGCGGCGATGCCGCTCCATCCACACCTTCGGGATGCGCTTCGCGATCGATGCGGTCCTGCTGGATCGGGACGATCGCGTGCTCGCGATCGTCCCGATGCCACCCAGGCGGGTGCTGCTACCGCGGCGCCGAGCTCGCCACATCCTGGAGGTCGCCGCGGGTCGCGGGGCCGAGCTCAGCCCACTGAGGCGGCGTCCCGATCCACCTGCGTCGGGTCCCTAACCCGGCGACGGTGCGCCCCCGGGCCCGTGGCTATACTTCGAAGTTGCCCCGACGGAACCTCGGTCCCCATCGTCTAGAGGCCTAGGACGCCGCCCTTTCAAGGCGGAAGCACGGGTTCGAATCCCGTTGGGGGCACGCGATCGGCGCCTCGGCGTCTTCGCGACAACCGCATACACGCGCCTGTGGAGGAGCCCGGAGTCCTCATCGCCCTGTCAAGGCGAAGATCGCGGGATCGAAGCCCGTCAGGCGCGCTGGTCAGAGGGGCTGTCGACCGAGCCGGTTCCTGTTCTGCCGCCAGGACTGCCGCCACTCGCCGACGCCCTCGGTGTCAGACTCCTCGCCGTGATCGATTCGTTGTGGGGTTGGGACTGGGGAACGGTCCCGGCGTGGGTCGCTGCCATCGGCACAGCCGGCACTCTCATCGCTTCCGTCGTGCTGTTGTTCCGCGCGAGACGCGAGCGCCGGGAAGACGTTGAGGACCGACTGAAGGACCAGGCCCGCCACGTGTCCGCCTGGTTGCCGCTCACTACGACGTTCCACCGGTCCTCTTCGAGACGGCTGTCCTCCCGCCGCGTAGCGAGGTCGAAGCGAAACCCCCTCCGAGTTCGGCCCGGTCGGAGATCCCGCCACTCCATCTCGAATTCACCGTCGCGACACGCGGCCCGCTCGACCCGCTCGCCGGGGATCGACGCCAGGCAGAGATCCAGCAGAGGCGTTCGGAGAGTCCTCGTTTGGAACGTAGCTATGCGCGGAATCCTCGTATCGATCGCGAACAGCGGAGGTGAAGGGACCGATGAGACGAGGATCGATCACGCTGACCTTGGTTCTGTTGGCTTCGGCGAGCGGCAGTCAGCCGGCACTGGCCGCCGCGGCACCACGCTTGCCGTCGAGCATCGCGTCGATCGGCGACTCGATGACGAGGGCCACCGACGTCTGTTGCTGGTATGGGGATCACCCGGGCCAGTCGTGGAGCACGGGAGGAGCCTCGTACGATCAGATCGCGAGCCACTACGAGCGGATCCTTCGCGTGAAGCCGACGATCGCGGGCCACAACTACAACGACGCCGCTGCGGGAGCGCGGATGGTCGATGCGCCGACCCAGGCCCAGACGGCGGTGGCCCAGCAGGCTCGCTACGTCACGATCCTGATGGGTGCGAATGACGTCTGCACCTCGTCGGCGTCGACGATGACGGATACCGCGACGTTCGCCGCGCAGTTCGGGCAGGCGATGGACATCCTCGAGTCGGGCCTTCCCTCGAACGCCCACATCTTCGTCGCGAGCATCCCGAACATCTACCAACTGTGGCAGATCTACCATGACGACTGGCTCGCCCGGACGGTCTGGGCAACCGCCCACATCTGTCAGTCGATGCTCTCGGCGGACAACACCGAGGCGGATCGACAGGCTGTGCTGGCCCACGAGCTCGAACTGAACGGGGTGCTCGCGTCGGTGTGCGGTCTCTATGGGAACTGCAGGTTCGACGGTGGCGCGGTGTTCGGCTATGCGTTCACGCGTGACCAGGTCAGTTCGCTGGACTTCTTCCACCCGGATCTGGACGGTCAGGCGGCCCTCGCGCAAGTCACCTGGTCCGCATCGTGGTGGCCATCGATCTGACCATCGTCGGCTTCATTCGGCTAACGAACTCAAACGACGCAACTCGAGGTCTGTGACCGGGAGGGTCAAAGTCCGCCTCCGAGCATCGGGATACATCGACTGAGCACATCGCCTTTCTGGGAGATCAGGACAGCGTGTTGGATGAGATCGAGCGATTCGTGAAGGAGGTTCGCGCTGACGAGGCGTCCCTCGACCACGTGCTTGCGACCGTGCTATTCACCGACATCGTCGGCTCCACCGAGAGGACAGCGGAGCTAGGAGACAGCGCCTGGCGTCAGCTGCTCGAGGAGCACCATGCGACCGTTCGACGGCTGCTCGCCCGCTATCGAGGAACGGAAGCAGATACGGCGGGCGACGGATTCTTTGCGACGTTCGACGGTCCTGCTCGAGCGATTCGATGTGCCCAGGCCATCCAGGAAGCGGTTGCGCGGCTCGGCCTCAAAGTCCGGGCCGGACTCCACACAGGCGAGTGCGAGACTGTCGCTGGCAAGATCGGCGGCATCGCCGTCATCATCGGCGCACGGATCGTCTCGATCGCTGCACCGTCGGAGATACTTGTGTCTCGGACCGTTAGGGATTTCGTCGCAGGATCCGGATTCACGTTCGAGGATGCGGGCAAGCATGAACTCAAAGGCGTCCCAGACAGCTGGCGTCTCTACCGGGTAATTGGCGAGACGAACGTCTAAGGCCACCCGTATAGCTTGCAGATCCGATCCTTCATCGCAGCCCAGGCGGTCGGCCGGTGTCAGGACCGCGACCTAGCTTCCGGAAGATGTTCTGGATGCGGGCTCGTACCGTCCGCTCGCTAATCTGCAGCGTGTCGGCGACCGCCCGCGTGGACATCCCTCAGCAAGAGACCAAGCACTCTCCTCTCCGTCCGAGAGAACTTCGGCTGGTGCGAGTCGCTGCCTTCCATTCCATCGCCGGAACACTTTGTCCCAGCGAACGTCTGCGGCCACCTGTATAGCGTGTAGATCCGGTCCCACGTATCGAAATCCGGCGAACGCTTGCGGCCTGGAGTTCTGGGTACTCCTGAGGCAGCACCGGCCCGAACGGCCGGACGCACTACGATGGGAAGCACATCTGCTGGAAGGACTGGGTCGGCATCAAGATCGACGGGAAGAACGCAGCCGGGGCATGATCCTCAGCTTCGGCAAGATGCACGACTGCGTCCGCAAGGGGGGGTAATCCGGCGCAAGTGGGTACAGCCGTAGGGGTGGACCGCTTGGTGGACGCTTTGGGCGAAGCCCAGATGCGCGACCTCCTCGGCAAGCCACCCCCAGCGATCGACATGACCAAGATGGCTCCACAGGGGGAGTAGATGACGGACTGGCGGAAGGTTTCTGACCGTCTGTTCTGGCCTGGGGCTATCATTTGTTTTGCGGTGCTAGGAACGCTGTCATGGCTCGGGGAGCAACAACATCCCGCTGCCGTCAGCGGGGCCTCGCCCTCTGCTTCGTTTACCACCAGCCCCTATGTCTTGCCTTCGGGGTCCCCCCCAGCGTCCCCGCCTCCTCAAGCAGGCACCCCCATCCCGGCACCTTCCCCCGCGTTCTTATCGGCCCTGGTTCGCGAAGTCTCATCCGAATCGCCAGCGGTCTCAACGCCTACATCAAGTTCGCCGAGTACCAGCGTGCCGAGGCCTAAGCCATCACCACGTCCAACCAAGTCTCCTTCTCCATCTCCGCGCCCGTCTCCATCTCCGTCTCCAAGCCCAAGTGACTCGCCGAGCCCCAGTCCGTCACCAAGTCCGAGCGAAAGCCCAAGACCGTGCGAGCCCCATTGTTGAAGATTCGTTGAAACGCTAATGCCCTCACGCGGGCGACAGTCAACCGAAGGCAGCCGCCACGCGACTACGCTGGATGTGGGGCGGGCCTAAGCGTGCGGCTCGGGCGCGAACGACGGGCAAGCCTCCTCTCCGGTTGCCCGCCTGGTCTGCCCCTCTCCCAGTGGCGATTCATGCTCATCAGAGGCTTCCCCCGGTCAGCAGCTCCTCCCGAAAGGCGCCATCAGGGTAGGTTTTCAAAAGAGCGGCTGGACGTTCGGGGTTCTTCTGGGATTCATGGATACGACATGATTCCGCCGATCCCCTTCTCGGACGCGGCTTCTGCCTCCGGTGCGCTGGAGGCATCCCGCAACTTCGAGGCGTTCTACGAGGACGAGAGCGAGCTGCTGTTCCGCCGCCTGTGGCTCGTGACCGGGAACCGCGCGGAGGCGGAGGAGCTGACGCAGGACGCTTTCGTCAAAGTCTGGGAACGATGGGACCGGGTAGGCGGGATGGGCGACCCGGTCGGCTACCTGTACCGCACGGCGATGAACCTGTTCCGCCAGCGGTACAGGCGGGCCATGCTCGCCATCCGCCGATCCGTCGGGCTTACGCCCTCACAGGACGACTTCGCCGATGCCGACGATCGCGACACCGTCAGGCGCGTCCTGGCGACGCTGCCGCCGCGCCAACGCGCCGCGTTGGTGCTCACCGAGATGCTCGGGTTCACCCCGAACGAGGCGGCGAGCGCCCTCGGCGTGACGGCGTCGACGGTCCGGTCGCTCTCACAACAGGGTCGCCAGTCGTTCCGTCGGGTGATGGAGGTCGACGATGCCTAGCGTCGCAGAATTGCTCGATCGCGAGAGCCGGACCGTCGAGCGGGAGCCCGGTGGGTTCGACAGATTGCTCCGCCGACGCGACCGGAGGCAGCGGAACCGCCGGATGGGCGCGGGAGCGCTCGCCCTCGCCCTCACGGTCGTCGCGACGGCGATCTTCCTTCGGGCCTACCGGTCCGAGCCCACTCCTATGAATCCCTCGCCCTCGCCGACGCCCGTGGGTGCCGCTCTCGCGTACCCGGTCGATGGCGACATCTACGTGGCCGACGCGGACGGTTCGAACCCTGTCCGGATCGCGGACGGCCGTCCCGGCAGCCCCTGCGGCGCATATTGGTCAGAGGGACCGATCTGGTCGCCCGATGGCATGTACCTCGCCTATCGGCATTCGACCTGTGAGGGCTCCGGGGACGCGTGGTGGGATGTCGTCATCTCCGATCCAGGGGGCAAAGTCGTCGCATCCTTCCCCAGCCAGGGCTGGCGCATCGCATGGTCGCCCGACTCCACCCGCGTCGCCGTTTGGGTCGACTGGGAGAAAGGAACGATCGGCATCTATGACGTTCACGGCATGCGCCGGGCGCTGCTCAGCGTGCCGCCCGGGATGGTGGCGTCGGGGGACTACGACCCGGTGTGGTTGCCGGACGGCAAGTCGGTCCTCGTTCCCAACGCCGTGGAGATCCCCCTGGACGGAAGCTCCGCACGGCAACTTCCCTGGAATGGGTTCACGACGTTTTCGCCCGATGGATCGCGTGTCGCCTACAACACCCGCGCGTCGCTCGTCGTTGCCGAGGCCGATGGTTCCAACCCTCAGGAGGTGTTCGGGGATGGGGCCGGGCTTCCCATCTGGTCGTCCACCGGTGATCGGATCGCCTTCACCTCGGCGGGTGCCCAGGAACTCCACGTGGTCGACGTCGCGACCGGAACTTTGACGTTGGTGGCCCACGCGGAGACCGAGTCAGAAGTCCTCGGCGTCCTCGACTTCTCCCCCCAGGGTGATGAGATCCTCTTCTCTAGATTGGAACCCTCGGTCGTGAGTTCCCTCTGGAGCATCCACGCGGACGGCTCGGACCCCCGTCAGCTCGTTACCGGCATCGGCTGGGCCGACTGGCAGCCGGTCAGTTCGAAGACCTAGGT
>JBKOUM010000074.1:0-4745 GCA_046723385.1 Actinomycetota bacterium | reverse complement strand
CGGTACCCTCGCCGATCCCATGGATCCGACGATCCCGTCCATCGCGCCGCGCGTCGCCGCGACCCCGGCCACGGGGCTCCGGCCGGTGCTGCTCGCGCTCGCCGGGGACAGCGCATCGGGCAAGTCGACGCTCTCGCGAGGGGTCGAGTACATCCTCGGCGTCGACCGCGTCGGTCGCGTCTGTACCGATGACTACCACCGGTTCGATCGCGCGACGCGCGCCGAGATCGGCGTGACACCGCTCGCACCCGAGGCGAACCGGCTGGATCTGATGGCGGATCACCTCCGTGAGCTCGCCGCCGGCCGGCCGGTGACCAAGCCCACGTACGACCACCACACCGGGTCGTTCGGGCCGGAGGAACGCGTTGAACCCGGCGAGATCGCGATCGTGGAAGGACTGCTGCCCCTGATCGATCGCGGGGTCAGGGACGCGATCGACGTCGCGGTGTTCCTGGAGCCGGACGAGGAGCTCCGGCATCGGTGGAAGCTCGAGCGCGACGTGTTCGAACGCGGGTACTCGCCCCGCCAGGTCGTGGAGGAGCTCCGTCGTCGGGAACCCGACGTGGCGAGGTACGTCCGTCCGCAGCGGGACCACGCCGACGTGATCGTCCGGTTCCATCGGACCGCCGCGGAAGACGACGACGACCTGTCGGCGTGGCTGCTCGTCCGCCCCACCCTGCCGTTCCAGGCGCTGCGCGAGGTCGTGGGCTCCTTCCATGCACGAGACGGAGAACCCGTTCGCTGGTCGACACGGACCGATCGACGCGGCCCGCTGAGCCTGCTCGAGATCGACGGCGACTGCCCACCGGCCGTCGGCGCCGAACTCGAGGAGGCGTTGTGGTCGAGCCTGCACCCCGACGAACGGCTGCGTCGCGATCGGATCGGCGTGGTCCGGCATCCGGGCAGAGGCGAGGAGCGCAGCGAAGCTCTCGCGCTCGCGCAGCTCTTGATCGTGTCGCATCTGGTGGGCGCGTTCGACGGTGCCTTCGAGCTGTGAACCGGTCCGCGGTAGCCTTTCCTGAGTGAGCGACCTTCCGGAAGGCTTCCGCGACCTCGGCGTGTCGGACGAGGTTGCCCGCGTGCTCGCGGACCGGGGGATCGTCGAACCGTTCCCGATCCAGTCGATGGTGTGGGAAGACGCGCGGGCCGGTCGGGACACGCTCGCCCGCTCCAAGACCGGATCGGGCAAGACGCTCGGGTTCGCGCTCCCGATCGTCGAGCGGCTCGATCCGGACGCGACCCCTCTTCCCGCTGCCTTGATCCTCGTGCCCACGCGGGAGCTCGCCCAGCAGGTGCGCGAGGATTTCCACGACATCGCTGCCGCGAAGGGGCTCCGCGTGCAGGCGGTCTACGGCGGCACCCACGTCCGCGAGCAAGCACGCGGCGTCGAGCGCGCCCACGTCCTGATCGCCACGCCGGGGCGGCTCGACGATCTCGCGACCCGCGCGCTCGTCAGGCTCGACGGGGTGCGCGTGCTCGTCCTCGACGAAGCCGACCGCATGCTCGACATGGGGTTCCAGCCGCAGGTGGACCGGATCGTTCGCCGGTTGCCGAAGGACCGCCAGACGATGTTCTTCTCGGCCACGCTCGACGGCGCGGTGGGGCGGATCGCCGAGGTCTACACGCGTGACCCCATCCTGCACGAGGTCGGCGGGTACGACCGCGCCGTCGTCGAGGAGGCCGACCATCGATTCATCTCGGTGCCGCCGCACGACAAGCTCTCCACGCTCAAGGAGCTCGCCGAGGCACAGGACGGTCTCACGCTCGTGTTCGTCAACACCAAGCGCGCGGTCGACGACCTGGCCCGGAGGCTCCACGCGCAGGGGGTCCCGGCGCTCGCGCTCCACGGCGACATGCGCCAGGACGCGCGGGACCGATCGCTGAAACGGTTCGCCGAGGGACACGTCGGCGTCCTCGTGGCGACCGACGTCGCGGCGCGCGGGCTGGATCTGGACGACATCACGCTCGTCGTGAACTACGACGCCCCGCTGGACGACAAGGCGTACGTGCATCGCGTCGGCCGGACGGCGCGCGCCGGCCGGGCGGGGACCAGCGTCACGTTCGTGACGCCCCAGCAGCAGGGCGACGTGTCGCGGATGGCCGCCCGGCTCGAGCTCCACGAGGAGTTCGAGCAGGAGGGGATGAAGGTGGTGCCGCCGAGGACCGTGTTCCGCGGCGGGCCGAAGGGCCGCCGCAGCGCCTTCCGTCCGCCCAAGCGGACGTGAGGCGGTCGCTCACATCGCCAAGCCGCCCTTCACGACGTGGAGGCCGGAGCGGCGATGCATCGCGGTGATCTGGTCGGCGGGGACGGGCCTGGAGAAGAAGAAACCCTGACCGAACGGGCACCCGCGGTCCGCGAGGAACCGCCACTCGTCCTCTGTCTCGATGCCCTCGGCGAGCGGTTGCATCCCCAGGTTGGACGCGAGCGCGATGATCGCCGACACCATGCTCGCGCTCTGGACGTCCGAGTGGACCTCCCGGATGAACGTGCGGTCGATCTTGAGCACATCCACGGGCATGTATCGAAGTCTGGACAGGGACGAGTAGCCCGTTCCGAAGTCGTCGATCGCGAGCCGTACCCCTTCGTCCTTGAAGCCGTGGAGCACGTCGAGGGTGTGATCGGGGTCGTTCATCGCCGTCGACTCCGTGATCTCGACCGTGATGCGCCCCGGGTCGATCCCGGCGTCGCGGATCTGCCGCGCGAGCCGCCCGACCGCGTCGTCTTGCCAGAGCTGCCGCGGTGACAGGTTGAACCCGATCTGGAGTTCGATCCCCTGGTCGCGCCAGAGGGCGTCCTGACGCCCGATCTCGTCGACGACCCATCCGCCGATCGCGTCGATCAGACCCATCTCCTCGGCGAGCGGGATGAACTCGCCCGGCGGCACGAGGCTCCCGGTCGGATCCGGCCAGCGGATCAAGGCTTCGACCCCGAACATGTCGCCCGTCACGAGGTCGATGAGTGGCTGGTAGTGGAGCATCCAGCTCTGCTGATCGACCGCCTTGCGCAACCGCGTCGAGAGCGAGAGCTTGGTGCGCGCGTCGGTGTCGTCGGCGCGGTGCACGACGTAGCCACCGGGTCCCGACCGCTTGGCGCGGAACATCGCGGCGTCAGCGTTGCGGAGGAGCTGCCCCGCATCCGTCGCGTCGACGGGATAGTGACCGATCCCGATCGAGACGGTCGCGTAGAGCTCGGTCCCGTCGAGCACGAACGGCGCGCGCAACATCTCGTGGACGCGTTGCGCCACGTGCACGGCGGCGAGCGTCACGCCGTCTCGGCCCCCGAAGCCGGGTGACGGATCCAGGTCCGCCAGCAACAGGAGGAACTCATCGCCGCTCTGCCGCGCGATGAGGTCGGTGTCGCGGGTCGCCTCGCGCAGCCGCTGCGCCAGCGCCGCGATCAGCCGGTCTCCCGCCTCGTGACCGAGGGAGTCGTTCACGAGCTTGAAGTTGTCGACGTCGAGGGCGAGCACGGCGACGCCCTGTTCGCTGCGATCCGCACGAGCGATCGCCAGCTCGAGGAGCTCATCGAACATCGCCTTGTTGGGGAGCGACGTGAGGTGGTCGTGGTACGCGAGGTAGGCGAGGCGCTCCTCGGCCAGCTTGCGCTCCGTCACATCGAGCATCACGCCTTGGACGGAGGTCGGTCTGCCGAACTCGTCCTTCAGGACCACGGCGCTGTCTTGGAACCAGACGACGCGCCCGTCCGGGCCGATCAACCGGTACTCCATCGTGAGCGGCTCACCGGCGTCGGGCCCCCGCGGGGACGTCTCGAGCGCGCGTGGGCGGGCGTGCGGGTGCAGCATAGACGTCCAGAGGTCCGGCTCCGCGAGGTAGCGCTCCGGGGTGACGCCGAGGATCTCCTCGATCTGCGGGCTCACGTAGGTGGAGGCCATCGATTCGTCGGCGACGTCCACGTACACGATCGCGGGGATCTGTTCGACGAGGGCGCCGTACATCGATCGGGCGTCGCGAAGCCCCACCCGCGCCTGGAGAAGCTCCGACTGATCCATCAGGATGCCCAGCCAGGATCGCGGGACGTCGTCGCCACTCCGGATCAACACCGCCTCTTCCCGGATCCACACGATGCCGCCGTCGCGGTGCAGGCCCCGGTACTCGACGCGGAACGGATCGCCCGTCTCGATCGAGCGCGCACGCGCGGCTGCGACGCGCTCGCGATCGTCCGGGTGGATCAGCTCCTCGCGATGGTCGTAGCGAGCGATCCACTCCGCGGACGTGATCCCCAGGAGGTCCTGGATCCCGGGACTCACGTCGAGCAGCGGTGGGTCCGCCAGTGTTCCGTCGATGTACAGGACGGCGGGCGAGCCCGGATCGTGCTCGGCCGGGGATCGATCGGCGGTCGGGTCGTCCGCCCGTGCTCGTACGTCGTCCGAAGAAGTCACGATGCTCCGAGGGGTTGGGTACCCGAACCATCGGCGCAGCCGAAGAGGTGCTTGAGGCTGGAGACAAACGTTCATCCCGTTGCGCGACAGCGGATACGGTCCGTCCCGCGGAGCCCGCGCCGTGGTGGGCAGGCCCTCCTTCGTCCGTTCCTACAGGTAGACGCCCGTTCGGAACTCCGAGACAGGTGGCTCCGGGGTGGTCTGGACGCGGAACGGGAGCCTCGTCGCCTCCGAGCCGTCGATCGCGAGGACGAAGGTGTGGTCCCCCTCGGTCTCGAAGACGATGCCGTCCAGGTTGAGGGCGAGCGTCGCGGTGCCCTGGCCGGCGGGGGAGCTGAAGTTGGC
>JBKOUM010000046.1:0-12000 GCA_046723385.1 Actinomycetota bacterium | reverse complement strand
TCCTCTATCGACGGCGCCGGAGGTGTCGGCTGGTACTGGCATCTGGTGGGCGGACCCGATCGAAGGCTCGGATGTCCGAGCCATCACCGCTCGAGGAGTGGCCAACGTCCCCACCCGCGTCCTGCTCTGTTGCGACGACCGCCCGTTCACGGCGGGGTTCGTCCGCCGCGTGGCGCGGGAGCGACTCGGGATCACGCCGGACGAGATCAATGGCGGGCACACGCCTGCCCTCAGCCGCCCGTAGGAGTTGGTGGACCGACTCGATGCGTATCGAGTCTCGGTCGCCTATCACAACCGGGAGCTCGGTCGTGACGCGTCGACGCTGGATGGGGCGTCCTCACGCGGCACCGCTCTTGGCCGACCGCCTCGAGCGCTATCGTTTGGAGATCGTCGGAAACGATATCGAGCGCGGGATGGACGATGAGCCGCGTTGAAGTCCGGGACCTTGGTGAACCCGAGGCGGTCGTGACTCACCCGCTGGGTGCTACCTATCAGGTTCGCCTCGCCCAGACGGTGATCAGTCGCCACGTTCTTCAGCCCGGCTGGAGCTGGGAGGAGCATGCCCGGCCCACGGTCGGAACGACCTCGTGCGAGCTGTACCACCGCGGTGTGGTTCTCAGCGGGCGGATGGGGATCCGGACTGACCAGGGCGAGGAGCTCGTCGTCGGCCCGAACCATGTGTTCGACCTACCTCCTGGGCACGTGACCTGGGTGGAGGGCGCCGACGAGTTGGTGATGGTCGACTGGGCCGGGGGGGCCGGATTCGATCCGCAGCCCGGTCAGGAAGCGCGTGTGATGGCCACCATCCTGTTCACCGACATCGTCGGCTCCACCGCTCTCGCGCGCGCCGCCGGCGACGTGTCGTGGAAACGAACCGTAACCATGCACGACGATGTCGTCCGTGGCCTGCTCGTCGGTTTCAGAGGCCGCGAGGTCGAGACCGCCGGTGACTCCTTCCTGGTCGTATTCGATAGCGCCGAGGGCGCCATCCGCTGCGGCCTGGCTCTGGTCGAAGCCCTTGCCGCGATACAGCTCATGATCCGGGTCGGCATTCACAGCGGTGAGGTAGTCATGAGCGGCGACCATGTCCGGGGCGTTGCGGTCAACACCGCCGCCCGCATCGAGGCCCGCGCGGGAGCCGGTGAGGTCCTCGTGTCGAGCGTGACACGCGAACTTGCTGAGGGCGCCACGGGATTGATGTTCGAGTCTCGGGGCCGACACCGTCTTAAGGGCCTGGAGCGAGAGCACGAGTTGTTCGTCGTGGGATCATCCGCAGCGTAGACGCACGCCACCGCCCACCGCTTCTTGGAACGTGACGGCGAGCAGCAACGCGGCCGGCATCGGTCGTGGCGATCGGTGTTGCAGGGCCGCGGGTCGCGCGACCGAAACTATCTGGCGGCTGGGGTTCTCACGATGTTTCTCTCGGTCTGGCGTTGCCGCAGGTCACGACGTGGCGGAGGCGGAAGAAATCGAATCCGCTAGAGCTCGTCGCCCCCTCAACGGTCTTGATCGCCGACGGCCAACCGACTGGGTACGGTCGAGATCGAACCGCGTGCGTCGCTCTCACAGGTCAGAGAGCCTCTCGGGACACCTCGGGGCGATGCTCGACCGCCTAGGACGATCGCCGTGTCGCGCTGTTTCGCAGCGCGAGGCCGCCTACAGATCGGCGCCGATCCTACGCTCGCTCGTCCAGGCCGCGACGGCCTCCCTCGGCCTCGCCGGAGGGCCACGAGCGTCAGGGCGAGGCTATGGCGACGCCGACCACCGCGATCGCGACACGGAGGGCGTGGCTCGGACCATCGCAGCAAAACGGGCACAGGCGGACACCTCAACCGAGCGCCTGGGAGAGGCGAGGGGAGCCGTACGCCGAGGACTGCACTCGGCCCGAGGCTCAGCCGATGCGCTCGGCCAGCGAGACGATGATCCCTTCCGGCCCCCGGACGTAGGCCATCCGCCAAGCCCCCTCGTACTCGCCGATGCCACCGACCAATCCGTAGCCCTCGGCAGCTGCCCAGTCGACCGCCGCCTGCAGGTCGTTGACCTCGAAGGCCACGTTGCGCAATCCCAGCTCGTTGGCCATGGCGGCCGGTGAGCCCGGCACGGGGTCGGGTCGCACGAAGGTCGAGAGCTCGAGGCGGGTGCCGTCGTCGGGCGGCGTCAACATGACGACCTCGGTGCGGGAGTCGGGGATGCCGCAGACCGTGTCCAAGAACTCGCCCTCGACGAACATCCTGCCCTCGACCTTCAGGCCGAGCGCCACGAAGAAGGCGGTCACGAGGTCGAGATCTGCGACCGTGAGACCGACGTGGTCGAAGCGTCGTACCTGCGACATAGGCCCGTCCTCCCGTCACGTATCGACCGTGCATCCGCCACGGTAGGCGTTCTCAGATGCAGGCGCGATCCGCCGAGCCCCGGGCTCGCAGATCGGCCGCAACGAACCTGTACGTCGTCGAGCCCCCCGGCCGGTCGCCGACGGAGCGTCGAGGAACGCTGGGGCGCAACGGAGCGGAGGCGGACGGGAATCGAACCCGCCAGGGAGCTCGTCGCCCCCTCAACGGTTTTGAAGACCGCGGAGCCCACCAGGAACCCAGACGCCTCCGGAACGAGGCTACCCGGCCGAACCTTGTCCCGCCCTTGGCGAACCCTTAACCCTCCCCGCGCGGAGAGCCCTGGTCCGTGTCGACACGAGAGGAAGGGGTGAGGATCATGCGGACGATCCGTCGGTTGTTGGTGGTGGCGGTGGTCGTCGCGAGTGGGTTCGCGCTCGCTTCGGTGGCCGGGGCGAAGGACGGAGACGTGATCAGGACGGGAGCGTGCAGCGGTGGCAGTGACTGGAAGCTCAAGCTCAGCCCGGAGAACGGCAAGATCGAGGTCGAGTTCGAGGTCGACTCGAACAAGGTCGGCCAGACCTGGAGGGTGCGGATCCGACAGAACGGCGTTCTCATCTTCTCGGGGACGCGCGTGACGCAGGCGCCCAGCGGGTCGTTCGAGGTTCGGCGTCTCGCGCAGGACCACGCGGGCACCGATGCCTTCCGCGCTCGCGCGGTGAACCTTGCGTCAGAGGAGACGTGCATCGGACGCGCGTCGATCGGGTGATCGACGCGAAGGGTCGGGGGGCGGGGCGCCGGAGGCGCCCCGCTCCCCTCGCGTTCACGGGATCGTGATCGTGTTGCCGTAGATGTTCTGGTCCAGACCGCCGAGGTTGAACTGGCGGGTGAAGGTCCCATCCGGGTTCTCGACCCAGTTGAGGACGTCGAACCCATCCTGGGTCTCCTCCCGAGGATCGTCGCCGGGGACCACGTCGCGGTTGTCGGTCCACGACATGTACCCGAACAAGGATCCGTTCCCGGCGTCGACCAGGTCCATCCAGTTGTAGTCGCCCAGGAACGGCACGCTGACGGCGTCGAACATCTCGTACTGCGGCATCTGCCCGACGGACGACGCGACGAGCGACGAACCGAAGTGAACGCCGTCGGTCGATACAGCAGCGTAGGTGTTCAGCGCGTGGTCATCGCAGTTCGTCGCCTCCGGGGTGTTCGCGATCGGCAGCTGCACGCCGTAGCAGTCGTCCTCGCGGCTGTCCTGCCACACGACCGCGAGCCGGCCGTCGAGCGCGTCGCCGTCGGGGAAGAACTGGTGCCCCTTCGCGACGTTGCCCGCGACCTTCACCGGCGTCCACGTGCGTCCGTCGTCCAGCGACCGCGCCACGTACACGAACGAGCGGCCGACCAGGCCCGTACCGAACCCGGCGGACGTGTAGGTCGTATCCGTCGGGACCTCCGTCGCCGGGTCGACCGCGTTGTAGATCGCGAAGACGCCAGGGAGTTCACCCGTCGGGTCGGACGTGATCCGCGGCTCGAGAGGTACGCGCGCGAACACGAATTCGCTCGGGCAAAGGTCCGGTCCGTCGCCGCAGTCCCGCGCCGTGTCGAACGGGTTGTAGGCGTCCAGGTTCCGGATCTTGCGATCGGGCGAGAACGACAAGCCGCCGTCGGTCGATCGAGCGAACGACACGCCGAAGTTCTTGTGAGAGGAACTGAACTCGAAGTCCCGCCAGATCACGTAGATATCGCCGTCGGCCTCCACCGTGATGTCGCAGCCCTGCCCGGCGCCGCCTTCGGTCAGGTTGACCGGTGGCGAGAACGTCTCGCCGCCGTCCGACGACGCTCGGAAGCGGATCGTCGGCGTCCCGTTCGCCGGGAACTTGGTCCAGCAGATATAGACGTTGCCTTCGAACGGACTCGCCGGAGCTTGATCGGTCTCGATCATCTCCTTGTCGTTGAAGATGCCGAAGAAGTTGGCCGCGGCGGGCCCCTTCCCGACCTGGATCGTGTCCCGGTAATCCAGGGGATAGGTCTCGTACCCGGCATCATCGGGCTCGAGCACGTCGAACCGGGCCAACGCGACGTCCGAGTTCGTCTTTGGCCCCGCGAAACCGTTGTAGGCCAGGAACCCGAAGTAGAACGTCGAACCATCGGCGCTGAACGCCCCAACCGGGTCGCTAGCCGTGTTCGTCCGGCCGAACTCAGGCGAGGCCATCCCCTCGGTCGACGTATCCGCGGCGTAGCCGGGCACGAGTGAGTCCGTCCAGGTTTCACCGCCGTCCGTGGAGAACGCGAGCCCCATCCAGTCGCTGCAGTAGTCGTTCCAACCGCTGACGATCAGATCAAGGTTGCTCGGATCCACGACGGAGAAGGGCTCGTTGTTCTGCGTGAACGCGCCGAACGCCGCCGGGTCCTCGGTGTCGTTGCACGCCTCGATCGAGGCGTCGGTTCCGCCGTCATGGCGAACGTACGGGATCGGTGGTCCCGTCACCTTGTCGTCGGACACGCCGACCGAAGGATCGGCCGCGTTCGCGGTCGCGCTCAACGCGCCGACCATGGCTACCGCCCCGAGGGCGGCGAGGAATCTCCGCATGGTTATCTCCTCCCTGCGGATCGGGGGGCCCCTCGCCCCGCTGCGTTCCCCCCTGCATATCACGCATCGTCACGAGGCGCATCTCGGGGCCTACCATGCAGCTGTGGAAGCCGCCTTCTTCGACCTGGACAAGACGATCATCAGCCGGTCGTCGTCGCTCGCGCTGTCCAGGCCGCTCTACCGGGCGGGGATGGTCTCGCGCGGGCAGCTCCTTCGGGGTGCCTACGCACAGCTCGTCTACCTCCTGGTCGGGGCGGACGAGCAGAAGATGGAGCGGCTGAAGGAGGGCATGCTCCAACTCACGAAGGGCTGGGATCGGGCGCAGGTCGAGCAGCTCGTGCAAGACACGATCCTGGATGTGATCGATCCGTACGTGTACCAGGAGGCGCTCGACCTCATCGCGCTGCATCGCAGCGAAGGCCGGGACATCTACGTCGTGTCGTCTTCACCCGAAGAGGTGGTGCGACCGCTCGCCCGGCACTTCGGGGTCGCTGGAGTGATCGCCACCCGCGCGCAGGTCGGTGACGACGGCCTCTACACCGGGGAGCTCGAGTTCTACGCGTACGGGGCCTTCAAGGCCGACGCGATCCGCCAGCTGGCCGATCGCGTCGGCCTCGACCTCGCAGGCTCATACGCCTATTCCGACTCGTTCACCGACCTCCCGATGTTGGAAGTGGTGGGCCATCCAGTCGCGGTGAACGCGGACAGGGAGCTCCGTCGCGTCGCCGAAGAGCGCGGATGGGAACGGCGGGATTTCCGGAGCCCGGTCCGGTTGCGCACGCGCATCGCGTCGGCCGTGCCGGCGCCGCGACCGAGCTACGTGGCCGGCGCCTTCGGAGTGATCGCGGTCGCCGCGGTGTTGGGCTGGGTCGCGCTGCGGTCTCGCGACCGCCGCGTCAGCGACTGACGCACTCCGCACGTTGCGCGTCCAGCGCGACCGGGTGTACGGTGCAGATGGATGCCGCGAGGCACCCGCGAGGGGAGCAGAACCCACGCGCGAGTCATGCCGCGGGAGGCATGCCCCAGGACCCGGGACGATGGTCCCGGCTCCCGGGGCCTGTGCGGACAAGCGCCTGATACCTGCTCCCCTCGGCTATGCGGCCTCAATCCCGCGCAACCGATCGGGCGTGGAAGCGGAACAGCGCGCCCTGTGGATAGGCATCGCGTCCCGCCCAGCCGAAGCCCCATCGCGCCATCGCCGCGATCACGGACGGACGTTGCGTGGGGGTCGATCCGGGCTCGTTCGAGCCCGGATCGATCAAGATCGCGGCGCCGAACGGCGCCGCGCTCAGCGGCCCGTCGGGGCCCGTGGCATCCATCACCTGTTCGTAACACGGACCGACCCCCGTGACGTCGTCGGCGTGCCCTTTGGATCGGAGCTCATTCATCGCGCGACGGAGCAGGTCGAGCGCGACCGTGTTGCAGGTCACGGTGCCGACGACGGGCAGGTTCTCCGACGCGATGTGCGTCTGGACCCACGAGGGGTCGATCACGATCCGCCGGGCGGCGTGCGGGTCGGGATGGGCGTCGAACTCGCCGAACCGTTGCTTGAGCACGATCGGCGGTGCCTCCCGATCGTTCGCCCGGAGATAGGTCGCCTCTCCCGGCGCGCGGACCTCGACGACCGGGTAGGGAACGTCGAGCGGCAGGTAGGGAACGAGCCGCTGCGCGAGCGCTTGGGAAGTGGTGCGGCTATAGGGCTTCACGTGGAAGAGCACGTAGCGTTCGTGCGTGACGCCGATCCGTTGCCCCGTGGATCGGCCGACCAAGAGCTCATAGCCCCCCATGAGGACGTCGGGAAGCGTCCCGACGATCGACACCTCGACGCCCGTCGCGAACGTCAGGGTGCTGCCGACCTCGAGCCGCCGGAGCTTGGCTTCGGACTCCGAAAGGATCCCCTGGCGAGGCTGGAGGTCGGCGACGAGCCGGCGTTCGGGTGACCGCAAGAAGGACGCGAACGAGGGCTCGACACCCGTCGTGTCGATCGGGATCATGTACGGGTCGCTGGGTCGGTCGACGAGGGTGCCGCGTGGGTTCGCCGAGCTCGTGAGCCATGCGGTGTCCGCCGTCGCCGTGGTGGTGTCGGCGACGGCCGGGAGGGCGGTCATCGACGAAGCGAACCCATCCGGCAACCCGCCGGGGACCCAGGCGAGCCACGCCTCGGGCGTCTCCGTGCCCGGCGAGGGCGCTGCCACGGTCACGGAGGGGCTCGGAGAGAGCGTTTGGGTGGTCCCGTCGTCGAGCCGCGCGGATGCGTAGACGACCGCCGAGCCGACGAAGAGCACGACGGCGAAGGCGGCTACGCCTCGGATGACGGCGCTGCGGGTCAGATCGTCCATGGACATGCGCCGTCGCCGAGTCTAAGCCGCGTCCACGATCCGGCCGGGATGACGGTCAGACGGATGCGGCGGGATGTTCGAGCAGCCCGGCGAGCCTCTCGGCGCGCTCGGCTGCCCGTGAGGGGCTCCCAGCGGACACGGCCCGGGCGATGGCGACGAGCTCCCGACGGATCGTGGGGCTCAGTCGGTCGACCCGCTGACGGACGAGCGGGTCGAGGCGCTCCACCGCGCGGTCGAGCCTGCCGAGCGCAACGGAGCGCTCGTCGCGCCGTTCGCGATGGTCGGCGAGCGAGACCACGTCACCCATGGCGACACCGTAGGGATGGGGTCTGACACGGGATGAACCGCCTGGTCGTCAGGCGACGCGCACGCTGGTGACGGGAGCGAGCCGCGGTGCCACGGTCGACCACGTCGCGCCGGCGTCCGTGCTGCCGAACACCTCGCCGCTCGTCGCGCCGAACCAGAGCCCGAGTCCATCGCCTCCTCCGTCGCGACCGAACGCCTGCCGCAGCACCGTCAGCCATGCGTCTTCCGACGGCAGGCCGTCACCGAGCGGCGTCCATGAGCCTCCGGCGTCGCGCGTGGCGTAGATCCTGACGCGTCCGTCGGGCGTCACGCGATCACCGTCGGACGCGAGCGGGATCACGAACGCGCTGTCCGGATCCGCGGGGTCGATCGCCAGCGGGAAGCCGAAGCCGCTCGGAAGGCCCGCCGCGATATCGGTCCACGTCGATCCGGCGTCGTCGCTGCGATAGACGCTCCCGTGGAACTGCATGAACAGTCGCTCGGGTGCGAGCGGGGCACGGTGCATGTTGTGGACGCAGAGGACGTTCGTGTCGGCCCACGTGTCCTCGGGCATGTATCGCGGGACGAGCCCCGTGTACCCGGTCCGCCACGACGCCCCCCCGTCCTCGGTGATCCACACGCCGGCCGCAGAGACTCCGATCGCGAGCCGGTCCGGCTCGCCTGGCCACGGGCAGACCGAATGCAGGGCAAGGCCGCCGAAGCCCGGTTGCCAGTCGCCATCCAGCCGGTGCCGCCACAGCGGCTCGTTCAGGGTCCACGACTCTCCACCGTCGGTGCTCACGAACAGCGCCGCCGGCGCGACGCCCGCATAGAGCACCCCGTCCGCCTCGCCGGGCGTCACCACCCAGATCCGATCGAGCGACGCGTCCGTTCCTTCGGGGAACGCGGGGCCCTTGGCCGCCTCCCACTCGCCCGTCGCGTCGTCCGTCCACATCAGCCGCGGACCGTAGAAGCCGCTCGTGACGCTCGCGAAGTAGCGGCCGGTCCGCGGGTCCCGGGTCGCGAATTCGACCACGCTGCCCTCGAAGGCGCGCGCCGCGATGTCGAACGGATCCGGCCCCTCACCCCGGAGCACGAACAGGCCCTTCTTCGTCCCCACCAGCAGCTCCCGCATCGCTAGCAACCTCCCGTGATGGACGCAAGGATGTGCAGCGTGTCGTCGGGCGCGACGGCCGCGTCCTCGCGAACCCTCTCTCCGTTCAAGAACACGTTGACGTGGTCGCGAACGCGGCCTTGGTCGTCGAGGACCCAGCCAGCGGTCTTCGGCCACTCGGCCTCCAGACCCCGGACCACGGAACGAACGTCCGCCCCCTCGAGCTTGACCTCGCGGTTCCCCCCCGCCAGGTCCTTCAGCGGCGCGCGCAGGATCACGATCGCCATGCCCGCGAGCCTATCGCGACCGACCGTCAGGCACCGTTCGTGGGCGGCGAGCCGTACTCGAAGTGCATCCCGTCCGGGATCAAGAACCGTCCGCCCCAGGTGAACCCCCACCGCTCGAAGATCCTCACGATCCGCGGGTCCATCGTGGGCGTGGATCCGTACGGATTCTCTGGAGCGTTGATGTCGATCGCCGCGCCGTACGAGTGGTTCGAAGGCGGAGCGGTCGGCGAACGAGCAACCGTGCGCGCGGCGTAGCAGCCCGAGTAGGTGTGGATCTCCCCTGCCAGTCCCGCCGCCTCCACGTCGCGGAGCGCGCCGGTCAGCGCCGGGAAGAGCTTCGCGTTGCAGGTCACGGGCTCCGGGAAGATCGGGACGGCGCGCGTCTGGATGTGCGCGTCGTACCAGGCAGGGTCCATGTTCAAGAACGCCGGATCGTCGCTCCGCGGGTACGCGTCGAACTCGCCGAACACCTGCTTGAACACCACCGGCGGGTTCACGCCCGAAGCCACCCGGACGTACCGCGTGCCTCCCGGCTTCACGGTCCGCAGGGAGCTGTCGGCCGGGATCAACGACCGAACGTCGCCGGTGAACCGCGACAGCGTCATCGCGTCGGTCCCGAAGGCGAGCAGGTACCGCTCGTGCTCGATGCCGAGCCGGCGTCCCACGTCCCGGCTGACGAGCAGCTCCGACCAGCCGATCGCATCGTCCCGCGCGATCGCACCCACCTTCACCGTGGCGCCGCCGAACGACATCGTCCCGCCGACCTCGATCCTCCGCAGCTCGGCGGACGTCTGTCCGAGCACGGCCTCGCCGTCACGGAGCGCGCCCACGACCCCGTCTCTCTGATCGGCGGGCAGGAACGGCGCGTACTCGCTCGGATCGACCGCGAACGAGTCGATCGGGATCGCGTACGGGGGGGTCGGCCGGTCGACGACCCGGCCGTTCGCGTCGCGCGACTCGGTCATCCACAGCGTGTCGCCTTCGACGACGACGTCCTTCGTGATCCCGTCCGCGGAGTCGATCCGCTGGCGGAAGGACTCGGGGAAACCCCCCGACATCCACGCGAGCCAGACGGAGGGGGCGTCGGGCGGTGTCGCGGCGTCGGGTGGTGCGACGCTCGATGTCGAGCCCGGCGTCTGCGTCGGGTCGGCGAGCCCGCCGCTCGAGCCCTTCGGCCACAGGATCACGGCGAACGCGAGCACCGTGACGACCGAGAGGGCCGCGAACGCACGCCGACGCTGGGCCTGTGCGCGGGTGACGCGGGTCATCGGGCTACGAGGCTACGCGGCCGTCGCCCTTTCGCACGGTCACTCGATGGTGGCGGTTGACCGCGGAGCCGAGGGTGGGCGAGGATGACGGCGATCGTGTCCTCCGCCCCCCATCGCGCGATCCGTGGCGGCCCCGCGGGTTCGGCGCTCCTCGGACGCCGCCTCTCGCGTCGCGACTTCGTTCGGTCCGCCGGCATCGTGGTGGCCGGCGTCGCCGCGCCCTTCTCCTTCGTCAGGACCGCATCGGCACGGACCGACCGGCTCCACCGGTACCTCCAGCAGAAGCTGACGACCTGCAACACGCCGAGCATCGCGGTCGCGGTCGTCCGGGGGGACGAGATCGTGTTCGCCGACGCCGTCGGCTGGGCGGACGAGGAGCACGGTCTCCGTGCCACGCCGCAGACGCCGTACATGCTCGCGTCCGTCTCGAAGACGATCACGTGCGCCGGGATCATGGCGCTCGTCGAGGACGGCCGGCTCGACCTGGACGCCGACATCAACGAGTACCTGCCGTTCGAGGTTCACGTCCCGAAGACGCCGAACGTCCCGATCACGATGCGGATGCTGCTCACCCACACGTCGGCGATCCGCGACCGATGGCAGATCTGGGGGACGCCGTGGTCGGACCCGACGCTCTACTTCCACGGCGACTCGCCGATCGCCCTCGGGGACTTCTGCCGCTCGTACTACGAGGTCGGTGGGAGCGAGTACCAAAGCCAGGGGAACTTCTACGAGCGGCCTCCCGGGACGAAGTACACGTACTCCAACCTGGCGGTCGCGCTCGCCGGCTACGTCGCCGAAGTGGTCAGCGGGGTCGACTTCGACCGGTGGTGCCTGCGGCGCATCTTCCGGCCGCTCGAGATGACCAACTCGGGCTTCCGCCTGGCCGACGTGGACGCGTCGACCGTTGCGATGCCGTACACATCGTCGCCGCAAGGCTTCGACCCGATCTTCCAGTACGGGTACCCGGACTACCCCGACGGTGAGGTCAGGACGAGCGCGAAGCACCTGGGGCGGTGGCTCGGCACGTTCATGAACTTCGGCGAGTTCCAAGGCACGAGGGTGCTCGACGTCGACACGGTGAAGGAGATCCGCCGCAACCAGATCCCCGACCTCGTGGGTTGGCGCCAGGGGCTGATCTGGTTCGGAGAGGGCTGGGACCGGTTCTCGACGCTCGGGCACGACGGAGGGGACTACGGCGTGAGCACGAGGATGTTCTTCCGACCCGACAGGCGGGTCGGCGTCGTGACGCTCACCAACTCGTACCTGAACACCCAGAACTGGACGGCGTTCAGCGACATCGAAGCGCGGATGTTCGCCGAGTTCTCCTGATCCGGCGCTGAGCTCGAATCCCCCGACACCACGGCCGGATGGGCCGGTCTGGGGATGGTGCGCATGGAGCGCCCCGAGGTAGCGTTCCTCTCGTCGGCGCGGTGACTCCTCCCCGAACCGACCTCCCCCTCGTTCCTTCCCCTCGGAGTGGCTTCCCCAACGGGACCGCGGAAGGGAACGGGCATGGACGACGTCGCGCGGGTGGTGCTCGCCGTCGAAACGCAAGAGGTCGCCGAGGAGGTGCTGCACTTCCTCGATCGCAGCGGTCGCGCGCGCGTCGTCGCGACCGCTGCGGATGACCACCAGCTGCGCGAGGCCGTCCGGCAGCTCGAGCCCGACGCTGCTTACGCTGGCGATGCGCGAGTCGGTCGCGTCGCTCCGGGTCGCGATCGCGGCGGGCGCGGACGGGTTCTACGTCTGGCCCCAGGAGCGTGAAGGGCTGTTGCGGCACGTGACCG
>JBKOUM010000019.1:0-13092 GCA_046723385.1 Actinomycetota bacterium | reverse complement strand
GGGGAGGCGCCGGTGCGCCGGGCGTGCTACGCGGCCGACCGCACCGGTCACATGATCCTGCAGACGCTCTACCAGCAGTGCGTGAAGCGTGACGTCCGCTTCCTCAACGAGTTCTACAGCCTCGACCTGATCAGGACCGACGACGGCACCACGGCCGGCGTCGTCGCGTACGAGCTCGCCACCGGGGAGCTCCACGTGATCCGCGCGAAGGCCGTCGTGTTCGCGACCGGGGGCTACGGGCGGATGTTCCGCGTGACGTCGAACGCGCACGCGCTCACCGGCGACGGCCCCGCCGTCGTGTGGCGCCGAGGGATCCCGCTCGAAGACATGGAGATGTTCCAGTTCCACCCGACCGGGCTCGCCCGGCTCGGCGTGCTCCTGAGCGAGGCTGCACGCGGCGAGGGAGGGATCGTCCTGAACGGCGAGGGCGAGCGGTTCATGGAGCGGTACGCGCCCACGATCAAGGACCTGGCCCCGCGCGACATGGTCTCTCGAGCGATCTATCAGGAGATCAAGGAAGGGCGGGGCGGCGGGCCGAACGGCGACTACGTGTACCTGGACATCTCGCACCTGGATCCGGAGGTGATCGAAGAGAAGCTCCCCGACATCACCGAGTTCGCGCGGATCTACCTGAAGGTCGAGCCGACGAAGGAACCCGTCCCGATCCAGCCGACCGCGCACTACGCGATGGGCGGCATCCCGACGGACACCGACGGCCGGGTGGTGGTCGGGCCGGAGGAGACGGTCGTGCCGGGGCTCTACGCTGCCGGCGAGTGCGCGTGCGTGAGCGTCCACGGCGCGAACCGGCTGGGCACCAACTCGCTGCTCGACCTGGTCGTGTTCGGCCGCCGGGCCGGCGACGACGCGGCGCGGTACGTGGCCGATGCCGCCTCGCCACCGGTGCCGGCCGGTGCGGAGGGGCCCGCGCTCGAGCAGCTGAACGCGATCCTGGGCCGAACGACCGGCGACAACGCGGGCGAGATCCGGAAGGAGCTCCAGGACGGCATGTTCGACCTCGCCTTCGTCGTTCGATCCGAGGAGAGCCTCTCCAAGATGCAGCAGATCCTGGGCGGGTTGCGGGAGCGGTACGACCGGGTCGCGATCACGGACAAGGGAGCGATCTACAACACCGACCTGATGGAGACGGTGGAGCTCGGCTACCTCTTGGACTGCGCCGACGCCCTGGTCGCGGCGGCGTTGGAACGCACCGAGAGCCGCGGCGGACACTACCGAGAGGACCACCCGCTCCGCGACGACGCGAACTGGCTCAAGCACACGCTCGCGTACCGGGAGGACGATGGCTCGATCCGGATGGAGTTCAAGCCCGTCAAGATGGGTCCGTACATCCCGATGGAGCGGAAGTACTGATGGCGACCGCGGCGGACGTGCTGAACGCATCGGGGTCTCGGCCTCCCCAGGACGACTCGATCGAGCTCACGGTCCGCGTCCGTCGGTTCAACCCGGAGGTCTCCCAAGAGTCGTGGTGGGACGAGTGGACGGTGCGCTGCGATCCGCTCGAACGGCTCGTGGAGGTGCTCCACCAGATCAAGTGGCACCACGACGGCACCCTGAGCTTCCGGCGATCGTGCGCGCACGGGATCTGCGGGTCCGACGCGATGCTGATCAACGGTCGCAACCAGCTCGCGTGCAAGGTCCTGGCGCAGGACGTCGCACCTCGCGCGACGATCGAGCCGATCCGCGGCCTGTCGGTGCTCAAGGATCTGATCGTCGACATGGACCCGTTCATGGACGACTACCGCTCGATCCTTCCCTACCTGGTCAACGATTCGGGCGAGCCCGACAAGGAGCGCCGGCAATCCCCCGAGGACCGGCATCGCTACGACGACACGACCAAGTGCATCCTCTGCGCCGCGTGCACGACGTCCTGCCCGGTGTTCTGGGGAGATGGCGAGTACGTCGGCCCGGCGGCGATCGTGAACGCGCACCGGTTCATCTTCGACTCACGAGACGAAGCGGGCCGCGAGCGGATGAAGATCCTGTCCGAGAAGACCGGTGTGTTCCGGTGCCGGACGACGTTCAACTGCACCGACGCGTGCCCGCGCGGTATCGAGGTCACCAAGGCGATCCAAGAGGTGAAGCGGGCGATCCTGTTCGAGCGGTTCTAGCGGGCGGGAACGGACCCTCCGGACACCACGTCTGAGTCGGGGATGACGACGGTGAGCCCGCCCTGGGCACGAGCCCGATGGGCGATGATCCCGCGGATCCGACCGATCAGCCGGTCGAGCCACTCGGGATCCATGCACGGCCGTTCGACGACGACGAAGAAGGCGGCGCCCACGACCACGGCCAAGGGAGCGAGGACCAGCAACGAGACGAGGGGCGCCACGAGCGCAGGGAGCCGTCCGACCGGCCCCAGGAACCGCTGCACCATGACGAACAGCGCGTAGTGGACGAGATAGATCGAGTAGCACATCCCTCCGATCGTCGCGATCCACCTGTTCGAGAGCGCGCGGCGGAACGAGATGCTTCGCAGGGCCGAGTACCCCAACGCGAAGACGAGCCACGGCGTGAGCACGTGTTCGAGTGCCGGCGGCGCCGCCGCGAGCCCGACCAGCAGGAGCGGGACCGAGGCGAAGCCGACGAGATCCCACACCCGGGCCGGCCGGGGAGCTTCGGACCAGTCGGTGACGTAGAGGTCCGCCAGCAACCACCCCAGCAGGAAGAACTGGATGGAGGAGCCGAGGAACGTGGGGGCCGTGACGGATCCGAGCATCTGCGAAACGACCGCGAGTGCGGTGATCGACAAGATCTTGCTTCGGCGGACGATCCGACCTCCCGCACACACGAGTAAGGCGAGTGCGGGCACGACGACGTAGAACTGCACCTCGATCTCGAGGGACCACGCGACACCGTTCAAGGAACTGTCGGTGCCGAAGTACGCACCTGCAGGTACCCGAGGCTGGCGACGTAGTGGCCGAGCCCCACGGGGCTCCCGGCGAGGGACGCGGCAACGAAGAGCGCGGTCATGATGATCAGGTAGGGAGGCTCGATCCTGGTGACCCGACGGCGCAGGTACCGGCCCAGATCGACCGGGCGACCGCCGGGCGTTCTGCTCCTGACGAAGGGCAGGGCGAGCACGAAGCCGCTCACCATGAAGAAGACGAGGACGCCGACCGATCCTCGACGGACGATCGCCGCCATCGGGGCGAGACGAGCGGGCTCGCTCGCCGACCCGAAGGGACCGTCGACCACGCTCGTATGCGTCGCGAGACTGAGCGCCACGGCGGCGTGGTCCGCGAGGACGAGGGCGATCGCAACGAATCGCAGACCGTCAATCTCGGGGATCCAGCGTCCTCCCGTCGTTCGTCGAATGAGCCTCGACGACAGCGCGTCACCCCTGCGTCGCACGCCCGCCCCGTCCACGAGACCTCGGACGCTACGGTGCTCCCGAGGCCGGGGCAAGAGGTCAACCATCGACCGTTCGACATCCGATAGCGTCTCGTCCGATGGCGCACAGGGTGGTGCTGATCCTCGGCGACGGGATCGGCCCCGAGGTCGCGGCGGCGGCTCGGATGGTCCTCGACGCGACCGGTGTCTCGATCGCCTGGGACGAACGGACCGCGGGTGCGTCCGCGCTCGCGACGCACGGCGCTCTCCTTCCGGAGGCGACCCTCGACTCGATCCGCGAGAGCCGCGTGGCGATCAAGGGACCGATCACGACCCCGGTCGGCGAGGGCTTCCGGAGCGTGAACGTGGCCCTCCGTCAGGAGCTCGATCTGTTCGCGGCCGTGAGGCCGGCGCGGACGCTCCCAGGCGTCCGCACCCGGCATCACGGCGTGGACCTGGTGGTCGTCCGCGAGAACACGGAGGACCTCTACCGCGGGATCGAGTTCGCGCGGGGATCGACCGAGGCGGCGGCGCTCCGGAACGAGCTCCACGACCTCGGCGGCTTCGACATCCCCGACGATGCCGGGGTGACCCTCAAACCGATCAGCGTCTCGGGAGCGCGGCGGATCGTGCGCTTCGCGTTCGAGTACGCACGGGCCAACCACCGGCGGAAGGTGACGGTCGGGCACAAGGCGAACGTGATGCGGTACTCGGACGGCATCTTCCTGGCGGCCGCCCGCGACGACGCCCTCGAGTACCCCGACGTCCCGTGGGAAGACATCCACGTCGACCACCTGTCCGCCCGGCTGGTCCAACATCCCGAGGACTTCGACGTGCTGCTCCTCCCCAACCTGTATGGCGACATCCTCAGCGACCTCTGCGCGGGCCTGGTCGGCGGGCTGGGGCTGATCCCCGGCGCGAACATCGGGTGGGAGTACGCCGTGTTCGAGCCGGTCCACGGGAGCGCGCCGGACATCGCGGGCCGCGGGATCGCGAATCCGATCGCGATGATCCTGTCGGGCGCGATGATGCTCCGCCACCTGGGCGAGCTCGACGCCGCGGGTGCGGTGGAGCGAGCCGTCGACCTGGCGCTCGCGGCCGAGCGCGTCCGGACCGGCGACCTGGGCGGCGACGCGACGACGACGCAGATGGCCGAGGCGATCGCCGCGTCCCTGCCCTCAGACGATCAGTGATGATGATGCGGCTCGGCGGAACCCCGACCGGGGTCCGGCGGGAGCTGTCAACAGCCCGGCTGCCCGTTGTTCCCGCAGCATCCCGTCCGGAGCGCCTTGACGCGGTTCCGCGCCGTGAGTCGCAGCTTGGTGGCCACCGTCGCATCGTAGGTCGACCAGTTCGTGAAGAAGTTGCCGACGTGTTCGCGCGACAGGTTCAAGATCCGCCACATGCTCCGATCCTAGGCGTGCTCGACGTTCGCGAGGTCCGCGCACTTGGCCCGGATGCCCTCCGCGGCATCCCGGAGCCGCCGGAGCTCGTCGTCGGTGAGGTCGAGCTCCACGATCTCCTCGACGCCCACACGACCGAGCGTTGCCGGCACGCCCACGTACACGTCCGAGATCCCGTACTGCCCGGTCGCCCACGCGCACACCGGCAGCGTCTCCTTGGTGTCGCGAACGATCGCGCGCACCATCGCGACGATCGACGCGCTGGGCGCGTAGTAGGCGGACCCGCTCTTCAGGAGCGCGACGACCTCCGCGCCCCCGTCGCGCGTGCGCTGGAAGAGCCGCTCGAGCGTGGCCTGGTCCACGAGCTCGGGGAGCGGACGCCCGCCGACGGTCGCTTGGCCCGGGAGCGCGACCATCGATTCGCCGTGGGAACCCAGCGTCATCGCCTGGACGTCGGCCGGGGACGCGCCGAGCTCCTCTGCGATGAAGAACCGGAGTCGGGCGGAGTCGAGCACGCCGGCCATCCCCAACACGCGCTGCTTGGGGAAGCCGCTCGCTTCGGCGGCCAGATAGGTCATCTCGTCGAGCGGGTTCGAGACGACGATCAGGATCGCGTCGGGCGAACCGGGCACGACGTTTCCGACCACGTCGCGCATGATCGCCGCGTTCTTGCCCAGCAGATCCATCCGGCTCATCCCCGGCTGCCGAGGGAAGCCCGCCGTGATCACGACGACGTCGGAGCCGGCCGTATCCGCGTAGTCGTTCGTCCCCGTGATGAGCGGCTCGTACCCCTCGACCGGGGCCGCCTCCTTGAGATCGAGCGCGAGCCCCTGCGGTTTCCCCTCGATGATGTCGATCAGGCAGACCTCCCCGAGACCCTTCTCCAGCAGGCGCATCGCGGTCGTCTGCCCGACGAACCCGCTCCCGACGACGGTGATCTTCATCCGTTGGTGCTCCTTCGAACGGTGGGCGAACGGAGGGTCATCGTAACGAGGCAGGCGGCGCCCGCCGTCCGCGAGCCTCTCCGCTCAGAGCCGAGCGATCACCGCGTCGGTGAACGCCGTCGTGCCGACGGTCGGACGGTCGTCGTCGGGGACCCGGAGGTCGTCCGTCACGTCGTCGCCGACGGCGACGACGTCAAGGACGGCCGCTCGCAGGGCCTCCCCCGCGTCATCCTCGCCGATGTGGTCCAGCAGCATGGCGCCGGACAGGATCGCGCCGACGGGGTCGGCGCGATCCTGTCCGGCGAGCCGTGGCGCGGTGCCGTGCGTCGCCTCGAACACGGAGATCTCCCGGCCGTCCGGCCCGCCGAGATGCGCCCCGGGAGCGACCGCCGGGCCACCGATCATGCCCGCGCAGAGCTCGGCCACGAGGTCGCCGTACATGTTGGGCATCACCAGGATGTCGAAGCGTTCGGGCGCCTGCACGAGCTGCAGGCAGAGGGCGTCGATGATCCGGTCGTCGAACGCGATGTCCGGGAACTCGGCGGCGATCCTCCGGGTCTCGCTGAGGAACAGGCCGTCGGAGAACTTCATGATATTGGCCTTGTGGGAGGCGGTTACGCGCCGGCGCCCGTTCGCGCGCGCCCACGTGAACGCGACCCGAGCGATCCGCTCGCTCCCGTGCTCGGTGATCTCCTTCACGGAGATCCCCGAGTCGGCGCGGACGACCGCGCCGGTCGTGGCGCCGACGAACCGGATCAGCTCCTCGACCTCGGTCGTCCCCATCTCGAACTCGATCCCCGTGTACATGCCCTCCGTGTTCTCTCGGATCACGACCAGATCGACCTGGTCGTAGAGCGAGGGGATCCCCGGGTAGAGGCGGCACGGTCGGAGGTTCGCGTACAGATCCAGCGTCTGGCGGAGCAACAGGTTCACGCTGCGGAGACCCGACGCAGGCGGCGTCTCGACCGGACCCTTGAGGGCGACCCCGGTCGAGCGGATCGCGTCGAGGGTCTCGACGGGGAGCGCGTCGCCCGACCGGGCGAACGCCTCGGCGCCCATCGGGCGCTCGTCCCACTCGATCGGCACCCCGGTCGCATCGATCGCCCGTCGCGCGGCCCGGATGACCTCCGGGCCGATGCCGTCTCCCGACACGAGGGTCACGCGATGGGCCATGGCCGGCCAAGCGTAGCCGTGGGGCTGCGTCCGGGGGACCTCGCTTTGTGCTGACCGACCGCCCGACTATCCTGGTCGCATGAGCCAGGGAGGGATGCGCGAGGTCGTTGCGGCGCAGACGAGCATCTCGGACATCGACGGCCGGGCCGGCCGCCTGTGGTACGTCGGGTACGACATCGCCGACCTCGCTCGGAACGCGACCTTCGAAGAGGTCGTGTACCTCCTCCACAACCTGGAGCTCCCCGACCGGAGCCAGCTCGCGCGCCTCAACGGGTTCCTGGTGCGCGAGCGGGAGCTCAATCCGTTCCTGGCTCGGATGATGCCGACCCTGGCGCAGAACACGTCGCCGATGTCGATGCTGCGCACGTCCGTGTCGGCGTCCTCCGCGTTCGATCCCGACGGGTGGGACGAGTCGCCGGAAGCGGAGTACCGCAAGGCGATGCGGTTGATCGCCGAGACGCCGACCATGATCACCACGTTCGATCGACTCCGGACGGGACGCGAGGTGATCCCGCCCAACCCGAGCCTGAGCCACGCGGCCAACTTCCTGTGGATGCTGCACGGGTACGAGCCCGATCCGGAGGACGCGGCGACGCTCGACACCACCTTCGTGCTCTACGCCGACCACACGATGAACGCGTCCACCTTCACGGCACGGGTGATCGCCTCGACGCTGTCGGACACCTTCTCGGCGATGACGGGGGCGATCGGGGCGTTGAAGGGTCCGCTCCACGGCGGGGCCAACGAGGAAGCCCAGAAGATGGCGGAGGAGGTCGGCAAGCCGGAGAACGCCGAGGCGTACGTCCGAGACCGGCTCGCGCGCAAGGAGAAGATCTTCGGGTTCGGCCACGCCGTCTACAAGACGATGGATCCGCGCGCCACGGTCCTCAAACAGCTCTGCAAGCAGCTCGGCGAACGGCGCGGCCAACCCAAGTGGTACGAGATCTTCGAGGCGCTCGAAGAGACCACGGTCGAGCAGAAGGGCCTCTACCCCAACGTCGACCTGTACGCGGCCGGCGTGTACCACATGCTCGGGATCCCGACCGACCTGATGACGCCGATCTTCGCGCTCGCCCGGATGACGGGGTGGACGGCGCACGTCCGCGAGCAGTACGCCAACAACCGGATCATCCGCCCGGGGTCGGAGTACGTCGGCCCTCGTGACCGCACGTACGTCCCGATCGACGAACGGTAGATGGACGAGCACCCGGTCGCACCGCCCCCTCCGCCTCCACCCGCGATGCCGGCGCCGCGCGAAGGCGTCACGCCGTCGAATGGCCTGGCGACCGCCTCCCTCGTCCTCGGGATCTTGTCGGTCGTCCTGTTCTTCACGTGGATCGTGGCGTGGGTCCTCGCGATCCTCGCGATCGTCTTCGGCGCGATCGGGATCGCGCGAGCCAACCAGGGAGCGACCGGCAAGTCCATGGCCGTGTCAGGTCTCGTCCTGGGCGTCGTCGGGATCGCGATCGGGATCCTCTTGATCGTGGCGGTCGTCAACTTCGAGAGCGACGGGCGTGGCTCGTCCGGCATCGTGCCGGTCTGCGTCAACCAGGAGAACTGCTAGCGCTCGACCACCGGGCGCGGGAACAGGCCCGCCTGTTCGATCAGGTCCCGCGTGACGTCGTCGTGGCCCATCGCCATCACGTGGATGCCCGCGACGTCCGGGATCCTGCGGATCTCCTCGACCAGGTGAGCCGTGAGCTCCAATCCGACCGATCCCGCATCGTCCCCCGCGGCCTCGAGCGCCTCGACCATCGCGCCGGGCACGTGCACCCCCGGCAGCTTCTCGTCCATGAAGCGGGCCTGCCGAGCGTTCCGGAGCGGGGTGACCCCGATGATCACCTGAGCGCGCTCGAACAGCCCTTCCGCGCGCATCTTCTCGGCCCACGCGGCCAGGCGCTCCGTGTCGTATACGATCTGCGTCGTGACGAAGTCGGCGCCCGCATCGAGCTTGGACCCGAGCCTCGCGGGGTCGTACGGCTCGGCGAGGGGCACGTCGGCAACCCCGATCAGGTAGCGGGGAGGATCGGCGAGCTCGGCTCCCGACAGGGTCGTCCCCTCATCCCGCATCCGCTTGGCGAGCGCGACCACGTCGTTGACGGTCAGGTCGCCGACCACCTTGGCCTCGGGGTGATCGCCAACGTGCACGGGGTCGCCGGACAGGCAGAAGACGTTGCGGGCCCCGAGCGCCCACGCACCGAGCAGATCGGCCGTCAGCCCGAGCCGGTTCCGATCACGGACCGTCAGCTGGACCGTGGGTTCGATCCCCGCCTCGGCGACGAAGCGGACCCCGGCCAACGGGGACATGTGGGCGCTGGCCACCGGGTTGTCGGTGAGGTTCACGGCGTCGACGTACCCGACGAGCCCGCGCGCGTGCTGCGCCACCGGCGCTGCCGATGCGCCCTTGGGCGGCACGATCTCTCCCGTCACCGAGAACGCGCCCCGTGACAGGATCGCCGCAAGGCGTCCGGAAGGGGTGGTCACGGACGGCCGTAGGCCTGTGCTTCGGCGGCCTGAACCGTGTTCACCAACAACATCGCGACCGTCATGGGGCCGACACCGCCCGGCACCGGACTGATCGCGCCCGCCACCTCCAGGACCTCCGCGAACCGGACGTCTCCGACAAGTCCGTGCTCCGTCCGATGGACGCCGACGTCGACCACCGTGGCGCCGGGGCGGACGTGCTCGGCGCCGATCAACTGAGGGACCCCCGCGGCCGCCACCAGGATGTCGGCGCGACGCGTCGCCGCGAGGAGGTCCCGCGTGCGGACGTGCGTCGAGGTGACCGTGGCGTTCCCGCGGACCGAGTTCTGCGTCAGCATCACCGACAACGGCGCGCCGACCAGGTCGCCGTAGCCCACGATCGTGACCTCCGCGCCCTCGATCGGGATCTCACACCGGAGCAGGAGCTCGACGATCCCGTAGGGCGTCGCCGGAAGGTACCCGGGACCGCGGCGGAGCATCATCCCGATGTTCCAGGGGTGGAGCCCGTCGACGTCCTTCTCGGGGAGGATCGCCCGTTGGATCTCGAGCTCGCGCAGGTGGGCCGGGAGCGGGAGCTGCACGATGATCCCGTGGATCTCGGGGTCGCGGTTGAGCCGGCGGATCGTGGCCAGGAGCTCGTGCTCCGTGACGTACGCGGGCAGGTCGATCTGCTCGGAGCGGATCCCGACGTCCGCGCACGCCTTGTGCTTCTGCCCGACGTAGATGCGAGAGGCCTGGTCGTCGCCCACGAGGACGGCGGCCAGGCCGGGCGTGATGCCCTTCTCCGAAAGCGCGCGTACGCGCTCGGCTACCTCCGCGCGGATCTGCGCTGCCGTCGCCTTCCCATCCAGGATCCGAGCGGTCACGCGGGAATCCTACCGACGCACCGCACCTGCGGAGGGTCCGCGACCCGGATCATCCCTCGCGAGGGCGGTGCCTCCCGGGGTTCGGAGAGACCTGGCGCGCCTCCTCGATCGTGAACGTCCCGCGCTCTCGGATCCAGGCGCGGGCACCGCGGTACCGGAGCGCTTCGTACGCGATCAGCGCCACGCAGACGGCCGCGACGAGCGCGAGGGCGACGATCGCCTGGACCTCGGTCGCCAACGGGATCAGGCCGAGCAGGAGGATCGTCGCGACGGGCCGACCGTGACCGATGCCGCCGCCGGTGCGGATCCGGAGACCCACGTGGGCGAGGAAGTACAGGCCGACCCCGCCGCACAGACCGAGCGCGGGGACGGTTGCGAGCGAGACGTCGACGTCGGCGAGCGCCGTCTCCAGGCCGAAGGCGAACAGGACGATGCCGGCGACCATCGGGAGGTAAAGGTACGAGTACGCGTCCCTCGCGAAGCGCGCGCGCTGCACCCCCGTCGCCTCGACGAGCGTGGCCTCCGCGACGTAGACGACCCAGTCGAAGTACGACCACCACAGACAGGCGGCGACCGTGACCCCGAGGAGGGCCGCGGTGATGACGCCCGCGTCGAGCGGGAGGCCCGATGCCCCGACCCCGATCGCGACGATCGACTCCCCCAACGCGATGATGATGATCAACCCGAACCGCTCCACGAAGTGCTCCGGGGAGACCCACCATCCGCGCATCCGGCCCATGAGCACGCTGAGGTAGTCGATCGCCAGGGCGACGATCCAGAGCCCGATCTGGTCCGGCCCCTCGAGGAAGCCGGCCACGAGCAGCAGCACCGGCGCGGTCGTGGCGACGGGCGCGATCCTCAGGATCGCCCGGAACAGGACGCGATCGCCGCGACCGGCGATCGAATACAGGACCACGTGGAGCACGCGGACGACGAGGTACGCGACCCCGATGATCACGCCCGTCGGCCCGAAGACGTCGGGGACCGCGAGCGACACGACCAGCATCGCGCCGATCGCTGCGAACATCGCGAGCCGGACGGCTCCCTCCTCCGGGTCGAGGGTGTTCGTGAGCCAGGCGTACGCCGCCCACGCCCACCACAACGCACCCAGCACCAGCACGGCGCGGACGAGTCCCGTCCAGGTCGGGTCGTGCGATAGCAACGTCGTGACCTGCGTGAACGCGGAGACGAGGACGAGGTCGAAGAACAGCTCCAGCGACGTCACGCGCGATCCGCGCGATCGCCCATCCGGGCTCGGCCCCTTCCTGTCAGTGCCGGAAGTGGCGCGTCCCGGTGAGGACCACCGCCATCCCGTGGGCCTCCGCCGCGCGGAGCACTTCTTCGTCGCCCTTCGAGCCGCCCGGATGGATCACGGCTGTGCACCCGGCGTCGGCCGCGACCTCGAGGGCATCCGGGAAAGGGAAGAACGCATCGCTCGCCAGCACCGCGCCCTTCGCGCGATCGCCGGCCTTCCGAGCCGCGATCCACGACGAATCGACGCGCGACATCTGGCCCGCCCCGATCCCCACGGTCGCGCGATCGCGTGCGAACACGATCGTGTTCGACTTCACGCGCCACGCGATCGTCCAGGCGAACGCGAGATCCTCCCATTCGTCCTCGGTCGGCTCGCGCGACGATGCGACCTCGAAGTCGCCGCGCGACTCCCGGACGACGTCGGGATCCTGCACGAGCGCGCCGCCGGGAAGCGTCCGGATGTCGAACCCCGTCGGCTGCTCGAGCGGCGCCCGGACGATCCGGAGGTTGGATCGCGCGGCGAACGTCGCGAGCGCATCGTCGTCGAATCCGGGCGCGACGACGACCTCGGTGAACACGTCTCGCATCGCGTCGGCCGCGGCGCCGTCGCAATCGCCGTGGAACGCGACGACCCCGCCGAACGCGCTCACGGCGTCGCACTCGAACGCCGCCGCGTAGGACGCGGCCGGGGTCCGGCGGGCAGCCGCGCCGCACGGATTGTTGTGCTTCACGATCACGGAGGAGCCTTCCGGGAGCGCGATCGCGAGGTCGTAGGCCGCCCACGCGTCGAGCCAGTTGTTGAACGACATCTCCTTGCCCTGGAGCACCTCGGCGCCGCCCAGCGGACCCGGACCCCCCACCTCCCGGTACAGGGCGCCGCGTTGGTGCGGGTTCTCGCCGTACCTGAGGTCGGAGATCTTGGCGTAGGCGCGACCTACGGAGTCGGGCATCGGCCGCGCGGATGCGTCCGGCTCCGACGGCGACGACGAGAACCACGTCGCGACGGCGGCGTCGTATGCGGCAGTGTGGGCGAAGGCCTCGACCGCGAGCGCGAACCGCGTCGCGCGCGTGAGACCGCCCTCGAGGCCGATCTCGTCGAGGATCATCGCGTACCGACCGGGGTCCACGACCACGGCGACCGATTCGAAGTTCTTCGCGCTCGCGCGCACCATCGCCGGTCCGCCGATGTCGATCTTCTCGATCACGTCGTCGAAGGCCGCGCCGCTCGCGACGGTCTCCCGGAAGGGATAGAGGTTGACGACCACAAGGTCGAACGGGTCGATGCCGTGTTCGTGGAGCTGCGACACGTGGTCCGGCTTGCGTCGGTCCGCCAGGAGCCCCGCGTGGATCCTGGGGTGGAGCGTCTTGACGCGACCGTCGAGCATCTCGGGCGACCCCGTGACGTCGGCGACCTCCGTCACGTCGAGTCCTGCCGCGCGGAGGGCGGCGGCGGTGCCGCCGCTCGACACCAGCTCGACGTCGAGCTCGCGCAGGGACCTGTCTCTTATACACATCTCCGAGCCCACGATACCTGATCCGGTATCTCGTATGCCGTCATATGCTTGAAAATTGGGGGGGGGGGGGGGGGGGGGGGGGGGGGGGGGGGGGGGGGGGGGGGGG